>CAYRCD010000009.1:0-59619 GCA_964422735.1 uncultured Dehalococcoidia bacterium
GGATGAGGACACCGACAACGTCTCAGCAACCTCATTCTTCAGCACCCTGCTAGGTAGGTCTGGATTCGCTCCCAGTCCCTAACGAGACAGCTCGTGTGACGATGAACCTCGTTCAGCACCTCCTCAAAGCTTCTTCCTGTGCCGAAGCGCTTCTTGGGGTCCGTCGATTCGTCGTCAATCTTTGGGTCGATTGAGTCCGCCATGTCACTCACCACCTTCCTGGAAGGGGAGAGCCTCTCGGCTTCTTGCCTCCCGACCCGACCGTCTCCTCTCAGCACGGATGAAGATAGATTCTTCTCGCGGGCTGGTCATTGCCCCGCGGGCGATCAACGAAAATCCAGTCCCGGAACGTAGTTGCCTTACCTGCATTCTCGGTCTTGTTGGCGTTTAGAGACCCTTTCCACTCAGGGCTCGCCTGGTCAATGCGCTAAACGAGAGATACCAGAGCCTCTCTTGATGCTGGCAGACCAGGCTGTTCATCGTATCCGTCCATACTGCGGATTTTTCGCGGTCTGCGAGCGCCGCTGCGATTGCAATTGGTATTGGCCTTCTGCGTTCAACAAGAGCCTCGTAAGGCACCAACAGCCAGCGAAGCTTCGGGCCAGCCACGAGGTAGGCGAAGAATCCGGAATCGGCGGCGGTCCTCGGCCGAAGGGCTGACAAGTCGTCGACTGTTGGGTTTCGAGCGCCATGAGAGCCTAAATCAGCCTCTATCTCCAAGCGAACCTCGCCGGATGCGCTTGTGGCAACGATGTCCGGGTGACCGGAGGCATTAATGATTGTCGGCTGCTCCCCGAGGCGAAGGAGAACGTGAGCCGCCAAGCCTTGAACCCGGTAGCCATACTCGACGCCGCCGACCTTTCTGAGTAGTGCAACCATGCATCGAGATGCTGCTTCAGGATTAGCCATGCGTCAATGTTGGACCGGATTGTCGAGTAAAGCCGCTAACTTTTACGAGTCTGTAATCAGTTCGCGAAAATGACCGAAGTAAGAGGGGTTCAATGGTAGCTGTCTCGTGGCTGGCAACAATGAGCTGGACTTTCTTGCCAAGATCCGAAAGCCGGTTAGCGAGTATGCGGATGTGATTAGTGTCGAAAGATTGTGTGGGTCATCTAAGAGCAGCAGATACACATCGAATGGAAACTCAGTCAATTCCGAGAAGGCAAAATAAGGGACTAGTTCGAGGGCGCTCAAAGCTTGACCATTTAGAACCCCCGAGGGAGCGAAACCACTTCCCGGATCGCCAGATGATTTAACAAGTAGCTCAAGCCGGGGGAGTCTGTCTTGATCAATTTCGAGTAAGTCATAAACGGGGTGCTCTGTTAGCCCGTGAAAGGCCTTCGTGAGTGCTTCGTTTATCTGCGGAGCCGACGCAGCCAGCCGTTCGTTGAGAACGACTTGCAGATGGGTTCGCAAAGCCCTCACAGTGGTTCCAAAAGTGGTTAGATCACCCAGGCGGTTCTCGATTTGGTCCAGTTGTTCAAGTTCCTGCCTTCGAAGCCGCAACGCTGACAGGCAAGACTGAAACGCGACCTCGTCGCGTAAGCGCGTTAGGCCTCGCTGCCAGTCCGCATGCGTAGCAGCCTTGTTTTCAATTTCCGAACGAAGGGCCTCCCGTCTCTCGGTCAAATCCTGGAGAAATTCAGCCAGCTTCGTCTCAAGCTCGGTTGGCGAAATCGCATTTCCAAGTAGCGCCGCAGCTTCCTCGCAGAAACCTTGGATTGCGTTCTTCTCGGCCCCGAGCCGTTCTTCGGCTCCGTTCACCTCGTCCAGTTTGGCTTTTGCTGTCTCCACCCGTTCTCTGGTCGTAGTTAGCGTATCAGCCGCTTGCTGTTCGCCAGCATTGATAGTCTGGAGTTTAGCCTCGATGCGCCGCAGCAATTCGGTTCGCTCAGCGTCGTCGCCACAAATAGGGCACGACTCGTCTGGAAGGTGAGAGGAGTCTAACCACCCGTGGGCTATCGTGTAAAAAGTTATTCTTTCTGTTGCGAGTTTGAACTCGCCTTCGATTTCTTCTACTTCACTAGCTGATTCTTCGAGTGTTTTGCCTATTAGCAGGTTAGCGACGTCGATATTCAGGTTGTGGAGCATTGTTTCTAATGTAAGTACTTCCGCGGCCGAGGCTTGGCTGCTTTCTAGCAAGGTTTGAGCTTGCTCAATTTTGGAGCTGATGCTTGTGATATCTGCCTGGAGGGTTCCTAAGTCTCGGGTTCCTGCTTGCTCCAGCGTATCGCCGGCAAGCTCTAAGAGGGATCGCATATCTCCAACATCGCTTGCTTGGCCGCCAATTCGTCTAACGAATCGTTTAATTCTCTGGATTGTTTGACGAATATCGGGGGTTCTGCCGTCTCCCCAAGGCGGATTCTGAAGGAAGTTGTCGCGGCGCTGTTCGAGGTCCGCAATGCCGCCCTCTATCTCCGAGCGCTTCGCTGTAACCTCATCGCCGAGGGTGTTCTCCTGGTCTTGCTGGTCAACCTCGAAGCTCTCCAACAGGCTGATTAACTCCGGAAGTTGGCTGATGCCCAGGTACGCGTAAATGGTTCTCTCAAAGGGCCGCAAGTCCTCTGGTCCTCGGCGGAGCGGACTACTCTGAGCGGCATAGACGATGTGCATTCCCTCGCCAGCTGGCACAGACTCAAGCTGGGGAAGTACATCGCGAATCGAAACCTCGGTTCCACTGCTATCGATCAACGCAGCGTCTGAACCACCGCTGGCGCCTCGAACAAGCGTGCGTTGAAGCCTGTATCGTTCGCCAGACCTCTCAAGACCCAATTCGACTCGGCAGCGGCCGATGTAACCTTGATTCGCGATAACCTCGTTAGGCCTGCCGGTGGAGCCAAAGAGGCCCCATCTAATGGCTTCTACAATCGAGGACTTTCCGTTGCCGTTATCGCCAAGGACGAAGAGGTGACGGCCGTCAAGGCGCAGCTCCTGTCGGGTCGTAAAACCTTTGAAACCTTCGATTGATACGTGAGTAATTTTGAATGTTGCTGTCACCATCGATCGACCTACGAAGTGTCTACTCGCTGCTTGGCCGGATCAGGCGGTCGAGCGCTTCCCGGACGCGTTCGACGAACCTGGCCCGTTCTGCTTCTAGATATTCCACGCAAGCGTCAGGGCCACCATCAGGACGCAGAAGCTCGTTCTGCATCGGCAGCCACAGATCCCTCTCGTTGATTTCACGGAGGCGGGCGGAAACATCTTCGCATGCCGACTTGAGCGGGCTGGAATTGCCGGTCGCCTGAGTCATAGGTGTTAGCTCCCTCTACACCCTCGGGAAGAGTTATGAACAGGTTAGTGGCCAGCGACTCAGTAGTCGAGAGCGATTTACCTCTCAAGCAGGAACGAGAGAGAGTCTTCCCCGCCTCTTCGGTTGGACTGCCGGCGCGCCGTGGTCTGGGCCTGCCGCCTTTAGACGGATCGAGCTCGACTCAGCGAACCACCGTCAGCCTCCTGGGCTTCGTCGGCTGGACCCGTCGGGCTAACGTCTCTGTGCCTAGTCGTCTTGTTCCGAGCCGGTCCATCGCCGAGGGCCGATGCTCAAGAATGGCTTTCTGGACAGATGCGATGGAGACGTAGCGCCGCACCATCTCAAGGCTCGTGTGCCCGAGTAGCTGCTGCAACTGGAACGTATCGCCTAAACCCTCAGTCAGGAACCGGGTGGCGAAGGTGTGCCGGAGGCGATGAGGATGCAAGCCGGTGATTCCGGCATGCTTCCCGGAGCGGCCGATCATCTCCTCCAACGCTCGCAAGGTCATTCGCTGGCCGTTGGCGTTGAGAAACACAAAGGCCATGCCTTCCTTGTCGTCGAACTGCAGCCGGAAGCGGTCACGCCAGTCGTGCAAGGCGTCCTGACAGCGCCTGCCGATTGGCAGCAGGCGTTCCTTGTTGCCCTTGCCCAGCACCTTGAGGAAGCCTTCCTGTAGGCGCGCGTTGGCCGTTGTGAGGTCTAAGAGTTCGGTCGCCCGGAGGCCGGCGTCGAGCATCGTGAAGACGATGGCGTAGTTGCGGGCGCCGTAGGGGTCGTTGCGGTCGAAGACTGCGAGCAGGCGCTCGATTTCTGAATCGCTGAGCACCTCCACGACCTTCTGCTGAATCTTCGGTGGCTTGAGCGGCCGGAGGACGTTGGTGTCGGTGTAACCATCCTCGTAGAGCCAGGAGCTGAAGGCGCGGAGGGCGCGGGCGAAGCTCTGGATGTAGGCGCTGGATAGAGGCCGGTCCTTGTTCTTGTAGAACGGGTTGTTGGGGTTGCGCGTGGTGCGCGCCTGGAGTTCGGCGATGAAGGCGCGCGCGTTCGACACGCTGATGTCTGCCAGCGCTGCCTCTTGCCCCGCAAAGCGCTGGAACAGACCTAACCGCTCGCTGTACCAGCTCACGGTCCGGGGCGACTTGTTGGTCGTCCGGTTGTAGAGGGCGAAGCCTTCCACGAGTTTGCTCAGGTGTGTCTTGCTCTTGTCCATCTCCGCCCAGCTCTGCTTTTTCGCCATGGTCGCTGTTTCCTCCTCCGGATTCAGCGCCTGTCGGGCAGGGGTGGAGCGACGTATTGGAAGTGACTCTCCGGCAGCAGCAAGCGAATACGTTGCTGGCGAATGCCGGATTCGCTGCCTGCTAGTCAGATTTGACTAAGTTTCAGATTCAGTGGTGGGCCCTCTGGGATTCGAACCCAGGACCGACGGATTAAAAGGCTCTCCAGCTGGTTTCAGCTAAGCCTTGGCCGCTTGAATCTACGGAGGCAACCTTGACCGGTGGGCCAGACATCTAGTCTGTCGGTCTTGTCCCCGTTGCAATCAGATGGGCGGATTATAGCGGCGCACAACGACGTCGAGCGCGGGCCACGGTGGTCCTTCCCGTAGAGCGCTAAGGAGTTCTTGTCCTGCTCGTTGCCCGTTCGGGAATTGGTCTCCTGGATCAAAGCGCCACGTGGCGACCATCGCGAGAACAAGGCTCCGGCACTCGCGGAGCAGTGCTTGATCAGCGTTCGGATAGCGCTCGCTGACTTCTTCTGGCACATGGGCGAGGTCGAATTCGACTGGCCCACGGCAACACGTCTCGAGGTCTATGAACATCGGCCCGTGCTTCGTGCTGAGTACGTTGCCCGGGTGCGGCTCGCCGTGCAGAAGCTGTTCAGCGGCGCCGCGCTCGCCGATTACCCGTCTCCGGCTTTGCAACGTGTCGCTGAGAAGCTGACGGTCCGCGTCGGTGAGCGCCGGAGTGCGGTCGCGTCCCGCCACGAGTTGTTGAGCCTCTGCGACCCGATCTGTGAAGTGTGGCGTCGTGACATCGAGCTTTCGCATGCCGGCATGCAACCGCTCGAGCGCATTTGCGTAGTCGGCTGGTGATAGTTCCCGAGGTGTCACAGGGTCGTAGTAGGTCCACAGCGTGACGATAAAGCCGTCACGCTCGTAGGCGCGTGGCTCTACCCGAGGTTCAAGAGCAGCCACAGGGGTCTCAGCTTCGGCGAGTCGCTGAGCCATCTCAACTTCAAACTGTGCGACCTGATCCCCTACATGTGCGACTCGAGCAAGGACGTCACAAGGCAGCAGGCGCACAGCGAGCCTGTTGGAGTCGTGAAGGACGATTGCGTCGTCGACTGTCAGGTCAAGCGCTGATGCGGTAGACATGGCCGAAGCCACCGCACGCGGAACCTCTGATGCATGCATGTTGACTCTTCCCTCCGCTCTTGGGCGAGTTCGCTTTCAAAACGCATGGTGCCGGGAGAGGGGGCTTGAACCCTCAAGATCTTGCGATCGGCGGATTCTAAGGCCTGCGGGAAAGAATTGCCGTCCGAAGGGAATCGAACGCTTGAGTACTACGAGGAGCGCGTCCTCAAAGTTGCTGGCCATGCTCTGCACAAACGCGTTCGTCACACTAGCGGTATAGCGTATCGACGGATCTGGGTGCGCGTAGCCCAGCGGCCATATCGAACGCCTGCCGGATTGAAGGGTCTGGCACCCCCGGCAGGATTCGAACCCGCGACCATCGGAGCAGAAGTCCGCTCGGCGACTTTGGGGTGCGTCAGGCGTTGCCTGAATCTGAGGAAGGTCGAACGCTGCGTGCAGCACTAACTAATCCGGTGCTCATGCCCGCTGGCCATGTGAGCACCAGATTACTGGTCGAGCACGCGCTCGGCGCGGTCCAGCTGCCGGGGGACATCCTCGGGGTGGTGGCGGATCGCCCAGTCCGTGCGACGGAGCGCCATGTGCGCGACGTACGCCCGCAGCACGTGCGGCTCGACGAGCGCCTCGACCCGGTCCCAGATCTGCTGGCCGTGACCGTCGAGGTCGAACGCGAACGCCACCAGGTCGTAGCGGTGATCGCCCGCGCACGCACCCTCCCAGTCGACGATCCCGGTGAGCGTGCCGTCATCGAGGGCGAGCACGTTGTCGGTGTGCAGGTCGAAGTGGACGAGCCCGCTCGTCGGGAACCATGACGGCTCGGCGTCGGCGCCGACCGACTCGACGAAGTCGATGATGCGCCGGGCGCGATCGGAGTGCGCCCGGAGCGAGTCGTGCTGCGCCCAGCCGTCTTCGCCGACCGTGAGGGCGTGGATCACGAACTCACCCCACCCCTGCAGCGCTGGTGCCGGCCGTGGACCGACGATGCCGGCTGCGGCGCTGACGCACTCGATCATCCGGTCGACCAGCTGCGGCGGCCAGATCGGGAACGATCGTCCCGGCAGCACCTGCTGTGCGGAGAGCGTCCACCCGTCGACGGCGCGCACGAACGGGTACTCGGGCACGGGCACGCCACGCGAACGCAGCACGTCGAGCGCGGGCAGGAGCACCGCATAGCGGTCGGCCACGCCCTCGTCGGCGAACCACTTCAGCACGACGCGCTCACCATCGGCAGCGATGGCGAACCACGCGCCGCCCGACTCGCCCCCGGGTGCACGGCCCTCCAGCTGGAAGCCGAGGTCGCGCAGCTGCTCCGCGTTCACGTCTTGGGTGGCTCTTCGAACACGACCTTCACGTGCTCGAAGCCGAGCGCGCCGAGCAGTGCAGCTGCTTGCCCATGAAGAGGGCCGTCGATCCCGTCGAGCAGTTGTTGTTGACGTTGTAGACGGGGATGCCGGTCAGGCCGAGTCCGTAGACTACGCTCCGCCCGTGGCGAACGGGAGCGTATGCGTCTCGGACCCATTTCATCTCTCCGGTTAGTGCCGACTCCCAAGCGGCGCCTAACTCGATTAGCGCCGCCCATCGCCGTGAGTGCCGTAGGCAATACGGGTACCGTCGGAGGAAGTGCAGTAGCGGATTGCGCCAGCCATGTAGTGATTATGCGTTGAGGCCCTGCCTTAGACCACCGGACTGGAAATCCCCTCGTCAGCGGGGCACCACCGGGTTGCCTGGTTGGCTTCGTCGGGGCACGAACCGAGGGCTGGTTCGTGCGCAACTCGGACGAATCCTCCGGTTGCGAACGGTGTTATCGTCGTGTGGTGGGCCCTCTGGGATTCGAACCCAGGACCGACGGATTAAAAGTCCGCTGCTCTGCCAGACTGAGCTAAGGGCCCCGAAAGATTATAGCCGTCAGTCCTCAGTAATCAGTCCTCAGTCTTAGGCGCGGGTGCTCCCCTGATCGCTGACCGCTGATTGCTGAAGGCTGACAGCTTCAGTCACGTCAGCACCAGGGGCAGGCCCTCGCGGCAGAGGGCGCAGGACGCGGGGTCGAAGCTCTCAATCGACATCTGGTGGCAGGCGAAGAAGGGCACCCCGAAGTCGATGGCGCCGGCGGCGCGGTCGATGAGGAAACCGATGCCGGCGATGTCGGCGCCGGCGTGCTCGAGCAGGGCGAGCAGCTGGCGCACGCTGCCTCCGGTGGTGAGGACGTCGTCGACGACCAGAACGCGTTCGCCGCGGGCGATACTGAAGCCGCGGTCGAAGACCAGGTCCTTCCCGGGAAGGACGCCCTTCTCAGCAAAGATCGATCGCGCTCCCAGCTGGCGCGCCGTCTCGTAGGCCAGAATGACGCCACCCATCGCCGGACCGACGACGACGCGGGCGCCGGCGTCGCGATAGTGAGCGGCGATCAGGCCGCAAAGCGCGACGGTGGCCTGCGGGTCTTCCATGATCCGGAACTTTTCGATGTAGCGGTCCGAGTGCCGGCCCGAGGCGAGCTGGAAGTGGCCCTGAAGGATGGCGCCGGTCGAGGCGAGGAGCGCGTCGACATCGACCATGGCGGGCTTAGGGCAGCAGCACGCTGATGAAGCCGACGTCGATGGAGCGGTTGCCCACACCGCCGAACTTCTTCAGCGGCCAGTACGACACCATGGCCTGGCCGATGATGTTCTCCTCGGGCAGGAAGCCCCAGATGTGAGAGTCGAAGCTGTTGTTGCGGTTGTCGCCGAGAACGAAGTAAGAGCCGTTGGGCACAGACTCGCGCGCCAGATCGTATCTCGCTGCATTGGTGATGTAGGGCTCGTTCAGCCTCACGCCGTTTACGAACACGGTGCCACCGACGATCTCGACCGTATCTCGCGGCAGGGCGATCACGCGCTTGATGAAGTCGCGCGAAGGGTCCTGGGGAAAACGAAAGACGATGACGTCGCCTCGCCTGGGCGCCCGAAACATGAATCGCTGCGGGCTGTCGCCGGGATGGACGAAGGGGATGTAGTTCGAGAGCGTCTTGAGGTTGATCTTGAAGTACACCGCCTTATTCACCAGCAGGTACTCACCGTCGTGCAGGCCCGGCTCCATGCTCGAACCCTCGACCCGAAAGTTCTGGGCCATCGACCGGACCGCGAAGAAGATGATCGCGGCGAGGATGAGGGTCTGGACCAGCTCCCAGGCGACGCGCCGGATCCGCCGCCAGGCCTGCGAGGGGCGTGACGCGCCTGACCAGCTGTCGAGGGCGGGTTCGGGCCCACCGACAGCCAGCGCCGTAACGGTCTCGGCGGCGGGCGGTGGATCTTCCGGGGTGGGCGCGCTGCTGGGAGGGAACGACATAAAGCGTGTTCTACGATTGTAGCATCGGCTTCGGGGCCGATCTGTTAAGGGGACGTAAACGGCCTGAGGCCAGGAGCGGCGGGCGGGCCTGTCGGACCGGCGGACGCTAGGTTCGGCTAGGCTCCTCCACGAACCGGGGATAAGACCCGAGAAGACGGAAGTAGTGCGCCCGTTCTTTGACCTCCGCCAGCGCATCGGCGACGGTGGCATCGGTGCGGTGACCCTGAAAGTCGATGAGGAATATGTATATGCCGAGGTCCTCCCGCGAAGGACGGGATTCGATGCGCGTGAGATTGATCTGGCGCTCGGCCAGCTCTCGCAGGACGCCGATCAGCGTCCCGGGACGGTCGTGGGCAACGGTGAAGGCGATCGACGTCTTGTCGTCGCCGGTGGCGCCGGCATCGGCGCGGGCGAGGACGAGGAAGCGGGTCTTATTGTGCTTGATGTCATGAACGGCAGTGGCCAGCAGGCTTCCACCGTGGAGCGCCGCCGCGCGGCGGGTGCCGATCGCGGCGGCGCCGGGCGTCACGACCGCGGCGGCCACGGCGCCGGCGGTGGAGAGAGCGGCCTGCAAACGCGCGTTGGGCAAGTGCGACTCCAGATAGACGCGGCACTGGGCCAGCGCCGAGGGATGAGACATCACCACCTCTATGTCTTCCAGGCGGGTGCCCGGCGCGGCGATCAGGCACTGCTCCACCGGCAGGACCAACTCATGCCGCACCATAACGTCCTCGTGTTGGACCAGGGCGTCGAGGGTGTCGTTCACCGCGCCTTCGAGGCTGTTCTCGATCGGCGCCACGCCCTCATCCACGACGCCGGTGGCGACGGCGGTGACAACGGCGCCATTCGAGGGCAAAGGGACGAGCTCGGAAGCGGGGGCGTACAGGAGCGCCGCCTGCTCACCGAAGGTACCGGGCGGCCCAAGATAGCCGACCGTCTTCTTTGAGGGTATCGGGCTGGTCATCGGGCTGAGCTACAACCTGGCAGTCTGATGGAGAGGCATTCAGATGGCCGGAGCGCATGCGGGCTTTAGCTGAGAGCCGAGCGCAGCGTCTCCTCGTTGTCGATGTTGGTCACCGCCACGAGGATATCCTCGGCGTGGATTATTGTGTCCGGCGCCGGCAGTCGCGGGGAGCCCTCCGAATCGATCACGAGGGTGATGAGGCAGCCCTGGGGCAGAAGTACCTGGCGCAGTTGCCGGCCGACGACGCCGGCGTCGGAAGGCACTCTGATCTCGACCAACTCGAGGCCGTGGCTCTGGATCATGAGCAGGGGGATCATGCCCCGCCAGGGAAGCTCCTGCTCGATGTGGGCCATGATCAGCGACGTCGCGGAGACGGTCGCGTCGATGCCCAGTTTCTTGAAGAGTGACTCATTCTGAGGGTTGTTGATCCGGGCCACGGCGCGGGGAACGTTGAATTTCGCCTTGGCGATCTGGCAGAAGGTGAGATTGTCCTGGTCATCGCCGGTGACCGCGACGACGAGGTCGGCGCGTTCCATGCCGGCGCGGTCCATCGTCGCGGCGTCGCAGGCATCGCCCTGCATCACGACCTCATCGCCGAGCTCCTCGGCGACGAAGGCCGCGCGGGTCGGGTCGATCTCTATAATGAGCAGCTCGTGATCGGTAACGAGAGCGCGGGCAAGGTGGTGCCCGACCTTGCCGGCGCCGGCGACGACGATGAACATCGTTAGTCTCGCTCGATCGAGGCGCGCAAGAGCTCGGCCTCGACCTTCGTCGGGTTTATCGTCCTCAGCCCGAGGTCGCGATAGACCTCCTCGCGGATCGGGTCGAAGATAACGCTTCCCACCCGGCGCACCTTGAAGACCTGCTGGGCGACCTGCGCCGCGAGGGCATTCCTATTGTCGCCCCTGGTCGCGGACACGAAAGCATCGGCCCGCTCGGCCCCCGCCTTGCGCAGGGTGTCCTGATCGGTGCCGTCCCCAAGGATCTTCTGGCCCTTGAAGCTCGGTGGCAGGTGATCGAAGGCGTACTTGTCGATATCGAGGATCGATATCTCGTGGCCGTCGGCCTCGAGCATCGCCGCCAGTTCGGCGCCGAGACGCCCGCAACCCATGATGATCACAAACACCCTACGTCTCCACGGGCATGCGCAGGACTATTACCTCGCACTGGGCGCCTTTGAGCACGTGGGCCGGCACCCTGCCCATCTCGAACTCTCCGAATGGCCGGCGGTAGGACACGCCAAGGACGATGGCTTCGGCGCCGCGCTCGATGGCTTCGTCGATTATGGCATGGCCCGCTTCCCTGGCCTGGAGCAGGTCGCCATCGATCTCGAAGTCCAGGCGCTTGGCGACGCGCTCCGCCTCGTCCAATATCTGCTCGCCCCTGGCCGCCTCGCTCACCAGCTCGGCATCCAGGGGCAAGGCGCGCTTGACCTCGATGACGTGGACGACGTGGACCTTGCCCTTGTTCCTTTTGGCAAGGCTACAGGCAAACTCAACCGCTTTCAGGCTCGCGGCCGAGCCGTCAACCGGTACGAGAAACGACTTTAGCTCGATTGAGGCGTCTTTAGTCTTAACGCCGTGCTCTCGCCGACTCCACATAAACGCCGCCCGGGCTCTTCCCTGGCCCTCGTGCAATCATCGAATTATTAACGACGCCTAGTCTTGCGGCAAGCGCCCCATGCGGTGCGAGGCGCGCTGTCCGGGACCCTCCCAAACCTCGACGACAACGGAATCGATGTTTACCGCCTTTCGCTCGCCCAGGCCCTGCCACACCTGAGCGCAGAACCACTCCGCCAGGCGTTCCGCCGTAGAGTTGTCGATGGAGAGCGCGACCACGTCGCTCGCGGGCAGCACGTAGCCGATTCCGGCGGGAGTGCGCACCTTCCAGGAAGTCAGCGTCTCGTCGATCTCGAGGACGCGGCTCTGGCGCTGGAGCAAGAACTTGTGGTCGACCTGATCAGCGGCTCCCCTCAGCAACGACTTCAGCTCCAGGAAGTCGAAAACCCAGGAATCGTCAGTGAGCGACCCTTGCACCTCGGCCGCGACCTCGTAGCTGTGGCCATGGATCGGTTCGCAGCCGCCGGCGAAGGTCGCGAAATGTGCGGCTGAAAAGCGGATGCCCTCTACCCGGACGGAATAGTTGCTCGCCACGTCGCGCGGGTTTCAGCGCGCGGTCTGGCGGTCCGTGACGCGCCCCAGGGCGGACCGCAGACTCTCGCGAGAGACGGGCGCGCGGGCCACTTCGCGGCCGTCCAGGAGCACGACCGGAATACGCTCGCCGTACTCCAGGGCCAGGCGAGGATCGGAGTCGACGTCGACCGTCTCGAATCTCAGGCCAAGGTCACTCAGAACGGCCGCTGCTTCGCGGCAGAGTCCGCATTCGGGCCTCGACAGGAGCTGGAGCTTCATCGGGGCGTCCCGCTTCGTCCGGCGGCCTGGCCCGAACGCTGGCGCCGGCGGCGCTCGGCCCGCGGCAGCGTCCGACGTTGAGCATCGCTGGAGGCGAACGGCGTCCGCTCCGGCTCCCCGCGTCTGAGGAAGAACAGCAGCAGGAGGATGGAGACCGGGATGACGATGAGGGATATCACCTGGGGTGTAGTCAAGCCCAGCGCCGGTTTCTCGCTGTCGATTCGCAGGAAACTGACAAAGAAACGCATCACGGCGTAGAGCAGAAAGGCAAGCGAGAACAGGACGCCGCTCTTCGGCCGCATTCGCCACAAAAGCGCCAGGAGGCCCATGATGACCAGGTCACCGATCATCTCGTAGGCCACGGCCGGGTGCATCGCCGCCCGGGCGAACGCCGTGCTGTTGGGGTGGCTGTAAGTCACCGCCCAGGGCAGGCTCGAGTGGGTGGCGAAGTGCTCGCCGTTGATGATGTCGCCGATGCGGCCGATCGCCAGGCCGATGAGCATGCCGAAAGAGGCGGCGTCGGCCCCGGGCGCGCAGGGTAGCTTCTGCCACAGCCCGTAACCCCAGCCACCGAACGCTCCACCGATGAGGGCGCCGTAGATCGAGATGCCCCCCTCATTGATACGGAAGATGTCGGCGACGCTATTGAGTCCGGAGCCCGAGTCGCCGTATCTCTCGATCACGTAGAGGGCGCGGGCGCCGACGATACCGCAGGCGACGATGATCATCCCCAGCGTGTAGGCCGTGTCCGGGTCGATCCCAACGCGTGCGGTCGCTGCGAGCCTCACCGACAGCCAGACGCCGACGATGATACCCACGGCCGTGAACACGCCGTGCCAAGTCAAGAGCAGCCCAAAGACACTGGCGATGTTCGGGTCAATGCCGATGTTGATGGACAAGATTGGCGTCAAGCGTGATTCCTGGGAAGGTCGTGGCGACCGGGGTTAAAGCTATCTTACTTCAGCGATGGTCGACGAAGTAGGCGGAGCGCGTTTCGCGGCCTCGCGAACTTCGCGCTCGATCGCCGACGGGCGGCCTCCCAGCCCGCGGAACACGGCCTCGCCGGCCACGATCCGCCCCCAGAGGCGGCGTCTGGGTGTGTAGAAGGTGAGCCCGAGCCCCAGAAGAAGGAGGCCGGTCGCGACCCAGATAAACGTCGATCCGGGGTCGCGGCGCACGGTGATGCCGGCAAACTCGCGCTGCCCGACAAAGGAGTACTCGTAGCCGCCGGCCACGGCGGCTGAGTCCAGCCCGAGGACCAGGGCCCGCCCGGCCACCGGGCCTACCGTCAGGACCTTGCCCGCGGGGCCGTCGGACAGCTCGATCACGGCGCCGCCCTCAGCGCCGGGCAGGTCATTGACGACCGTCGAGGGCACGGGCGTCATGCCCAGAAAGGTCAGCGACAGGCCACCCAGGTCGGCCTTGTCGCCTTGCGCGAGGACGTCGCGGGCGCCCTCCGGCCTCCCTGTTTCGAACACGATCAACTGCCAGGCGCCTGTCCCCGCGAGCCCGCGCGAGCCGATCCAGAACGCGCGCGGCGTACCCGGAACCACGACAACCGTCCCGGCCACGTCCTGGAGGAAGTCCGTCGGGACGATCGCGTCTTCGAGCAAGGTGTTGCCCGCGGCATCACGCACCACCACCCTCGGCGCCGTCGCTCGACTCTCGAGGGCGAGCACTTCGTCGTAGACCACGCGGCCGGTTGAAACATCGCGCACCCGCAGCTCGGCGCCATCCGCGAAGTATGCCGACTGGTGGAACTTGAATCCGCCCGCCTTCAGGGGACGGTTCACGGTCGTTACGCCGCGCGCTATCTCCCTGCCGCCCTTAAAAACGACGAGAGACGTGCGGAAGTCGCGGGGGAAACCGGTGGCGTCAAACTCACCAACTGCGTCCTCGACGTAGACCTGCAAATGGTCTGAGTCGGTCGTCCGAAACACGGGCGTGGTCGCTCCCTCGCCGGTGAAGATCTGCTCTTGCTTCGATGTCATCACGGTCACGAGGCCACCGGCGATAAAGAGGACCAGGGCGAGGTGGCTGATGAATGTCGCCAGCTGCGCCCAGGGATAGCGGTCGGCGAACAGGTAGGTCGTGGCGCCTTCGGCCATCATCGAGACCCTGAACCGCCGCCTCCGCAGCTGAGCAGTCAGATGGCCGGTGTTCGCGACCTCGACGACGATAACCGGCTGGCCGCGTTCGAAATAGTCGTCGGGAACGCGTGTCTGAGGCCGCGAGACGTTGCGCCAGACGGGACCGAGACGGTTCGCCGTGCAGACACACACGCTGACCACCAGGGCTGCGAGACCGGTCGCGAACCAGAGGGACCGGAAAATCTCGAACAGCCCCAGGCCGTCCATCGTGTCCGTCAAAAAGCCGAAGCGGCGGCGCTGGAACTCCAGCCAGGCGGCTTCGGCGGCCGCGTTCCCGCGCATCTGCGAGGGCAGCTGAGGGATGAGGACGCCCAGAAGCGAGGCGAGCGCCAGGAAGGCAATGAGGCCCAGGGCAAAACGGACCGAAGTCAGCAGGCGCCACAGACCGCGAACCGGATCGAAAGCGACCCGAGTCTCGGGGCTCGCGGTGGTGGGGATGGTGGCCAAGCTAGAGCGCCCTGGTGGACAGTACGGCGGTCAGGTCATTGATCCATGCGTAATCGAGGCATGATGCCTTCCGACTGACTCCAAGACCGTTCACGTTAGCCACCCGGCATGATCAACGCCATGCCGTCTTCTATGTCCTTTGCTCGAAGCGGCCCCCAAACGACCTTCTGGACCACGCCGCGCGGGTCGATGAAGTAGCTCGCCGGCAGGCCCTGCGTGGGTCCACCGATTCGCCAGGTGCGCGCCACCTGCCCGCGGCGGTCCATGACCACCGGGTAGCCGATCTGCCACTCGTCCACAAACTTGCGCGCGCGCTCATTCGCCTCCTGGAGGTTGACGCCGACTACAAGGAGCCCGCGCGCCTTGAAGCGATCATAGGTCTCGATCAGCTGCGGGGTCTCCTGGCGGCAGGTGGCGCACCAACTGGCCCAGAAGTTGACCAGGAGGGGTTGCCCCTGCAAGTCGCTCAGACGCAGCGACGCTCCGTCGAGGGTTTGCAGGAGAAAGTCCGGGGCCGCCCGGTCACCTTCGGCAGACGGAGTCTTGGCCGTGGCGTTCTTCGCCGGCGGAAGGTCGACAGCGCCGTAGAATCCACCCCTTTCTCCGTCGGAACTCCGGGTTTGGAAGTACACCAGGACACCAATGATCGCGAGAACGACCGCGACCGGAAGAACGACGCTGCTGAACCAGCCGGACCACTGGCGCCGGCCCTGCGGACGCTGTTCGAGCTCAACCGGGTCGCTGGTGGGCATTTCTCAGGGCGAGAACAGGACCGTATAGAGGCGGCGCACTTCAGGCGCGCTCTGGCCCTGGCCAAGAAACGACGAGCCGACCCTGACTTCGAAGTGAAGGTGATATTCGAACCCCGGATTGGTGACCGTTTCAGGTGTGCCCGACTCACCCACAAAGCCGATAACCTGGCCCCTGGCCAAAGTCGTTCCCGCCGCGACACCGGGTGCGATCGCGTTGAGGTGGGCATATCGGGTGACAATGCCGCCGTCATGCTGAATCCACACCTGGCGGCCGCGGAAGTGGTCGAGCGCATCCTCCGTGTTTGGATTAGCCAGGTAAAAGCTCAGTTCGGCCGGTGCCATCTCGATGAAGTTGAGGTCGGCGCGAACGACGCGGCCAGCCTTGGCGGCAAGAACCTCGGTGCCGCGCGTAATCCGAGTGCAGTTGTCGACCTCGTAGAAGTCGACGCCTTCGTGGATGCCCTCACGGTAGGCGCGCACTGCGTTCGGCATCAGCTGGTCGCCCTTGGGCAGGCATGCACCGACCATGGGGAAGGCAAAGCCGCTGAGGGCGGAGCCGTTCGCGGCCGGCGCCGTCGGCAGCGGCCCGCCCGGCGTCACAACCACGGGTGCGACCGTAAGCGTTGCCCTGATCGGCGTAATGATCACCCCGCCTCCGGTGGAAGGCTCCGACCCCTTACACGCCGCCACCGCCACCCCGAGCCCGATGAGTCCGAGCAAGAACACAATCGCCTTCGGCAGGCGCTTCCTCCTCAAGCCCCCCCACAGGGACGACTTTCAGGATACGGGGGGCGGGAGAGTCCGGGCAACCAAAGTGCCTAGCACAAGCCTTCATGGTGTTTCCCGCCCGTTATATGTTCTTCACATGCATGAAACCCACCGGACATAAGTCTGTAACAACGCTGCTCTACGGTCGGCCAGGCAGTGAGCTCGGTCCAACACCAGCGTCGGCGACCATGGAGAAGTGTTCGTTATTTGCGCGATGGGAAATGCATCTGCCTCCGCTAACACACCTGTCCTGGGCGAAGACTCACCCCTGCTCGTCCTGGGCAATCTCAGCCTCAACCTCCGGAACTGCCGGGCGGTTGTCGCGGACCTTGCGGTCGAGCTGACATACCAGGAGTTCGAGCTACTGCGCCTGCTTGCGCGAAGCGCCGACCGCATCGTCTCGTTCGACGCCCTGACCCGAGGCCTCTGGCAGACGACCGGTCACCGCGAGACACGGCGACTGAACGTCCTCACGTTTCGCCTGCGGTCGAAACTGGCCGCCTCGCATCCCTACCACATCGAGACCGTGCGCGGACGCGGCTACGGCCTGATTTCCGAGATCGCCCCGGGGGCCGTGGCTTGAGGAGAGGGTAGAGCACATCCATACGAGCCTGATGCAAATCCTCAATGCCGTCGGATCAGTCGGCGCCGATCCTTCGCGACAGCAAGGTTCCCCGAGCAGGTGACGGCCTCGAGGACACAGGCGCCCCAGGACGGCGGCTGCCCCGAAGACTCTAGAGTGGGCGACGGCCTCTGGCATCCTGCCGTGCCGTTATCTTCGCTTCCTTTCCCTTCGCTGGCAGACGATAACCCCAAGAGACGCCCGCGTCGAGGGCTTGACAGGTGACTAAAGAGGGTAACTATATCATGACTGGACAAGACATAACGAAACAGGTAGAGTCCAAGCGCGATGCAAGCGCGGACTCAAAGCAGCTTTTCGAGAGTATCGAGACAGTAGGTCACCTCGTACCTGATCGTCTCCAGCAGCCAGTCAATGCCGCAAATGTCTGGCGTAGCGCCAGGCGGCGCAGGAGTCCGCATGACTCGATGGTTAACTGCTGGGAAGAAGGTTGCATCGATCTTCATATTCATGGTGAGTGGTGGCGCGACGAAACCGATGTGAGCGATTTTTGTGCCGTCCTCTATAGGCCCGGGGAAGAGTTTGGTTTCCTTGACTTTAGGTCCGTACCCGCCAGCGGTGAAACTCATGTTCTTTGGCCTCGCGTGAACCAAGACAAGTTCACGATGTTTGTCTATCCGATTGAGGTGCTGGAGCAGCGTAAGCGCCGCGAAGAACGGTTGGTTTGGGCGATTGTAAGGCTGCAGGCCCTCAATCGCTGTCACGATGGCCTTGTCTCTCTTCAGCGCGCCGATTTTCCACAAACCTTTGGTAAACTTGGCGAAGTCGTCGTAAATCGGGAAATACAATTCCGTTCCGCCAACGGGGGGCTTGGGCCAACTTCGCGACGCAGCCAGACCGTAGATTGTGTGGTCAAGGCAGCTATAGAGGTTCTGAAGACAGTCCCCGACTATGGCACTCCAATAGTGGAAGTCTGGTGGATTCGCGATGTGAACGATGATGCTGATTTCATCACCCTCAGCATTGTCCTCAAGGGAAAAGGAATAAGCGTTTCGATCCCCAAATTCGGTTACTTCTTTGAGTATCAGAGCGAGATGTTCGTTTGCCCGCGCAAGCTTGCTTCGGGCGCTCACCAAGAAATCAGGCATGAGGTATCCTCTGAGTATGAGCGACAGCCGGTCGGACCCGCCAAAGCAAAAGACCCCGAAGGGGCTGGAGATTCCCGTACCTACGCGGGAGCAGGTCGAACAGGCGCTCGACAAGATGGCGAAGTCGCCAAAACCGCCCTCAAACGTCCGTCGCCGCCCGAAGAAGTAGCTTCTCGACCATCGGCTTGGCGTCGTGGCGGTGCGAGTAGCGCCACGCGTATTCGTTCAGGTACCCCTGAAGATGTTTAGCCGAGACGGAGTGGTACACGCCCCGTATCCCGTTCTTGGTCAGCGCCCAGAACCCCTCAATCGTGTTGGTGTGGACATCCCCACTCACGTAGATTTTCTCGGCGTGCTGGATGCGCCTGTGCTGGTATCCCTTCCGCTTGAGTCCGTCGTACAGCCGCGCCTCATCCGTGAATACCGTCGAGGCGGGCAGAACATGGCCGACCAGAGAGTTGACGTTAGACAGGCTCGCGGGCGCGACCACGGCGCGGATGCGCCCACCACGCTCTACGGCGCCCAGGACAGCCGTTTTCTGCGTGGGGTGCGTAGCGGGGCGACGCCCCTTCTTCCCCCGGCCCCACTGGTCTTTCGGCGCTTGGCCCTGCTTGTAGCGCGGGCGTCCGCCTACGTAGGTCTCATCCATTTCGACCTTGCCCGACAGTTCCGTTACGTCGGACTGGTTCATGAGGACGTTGCGGATCAAGTAGGCCATGCGCCACGCCGTCTTGTAGGTAACGCCGAGTTCGCGTTCGAGTTGCTTAGCGGAGATTCCGCACCGAGTGCTTGCCATGAGGTAAGTGGCGTAGAACCAGAGATGCAGCGAAGTCGAGGACTTGTGGTAGATGGTGCCAGCGGTCGGGTGAAGCCGGTGAGCGCAAGCCGTGCAAGTCCACGACTGGCGCTGTTGCGCCGTCTCGTATCGCTTGAAAATGCGTTCCTGCTCGCAGTTCGGGCAGTAGGCGTGTTCGCCATCCGGCGAGTAACGGTTGCGCCAGAGCGACTGAAGGCAAGCGTCGTCATTGGGGTACTTCGCCATGAACTCCATAAGAGAGTATTGCGACTCCGAAGAGGCTGCTCGCTGAGGTTGATTTCGGTTGACTGGAGGCATCGTTGGAATCCTTACTGCTAATTACGAGCGAAGGGGAGCGGGTATTTCTAACGGGTAAGCGACTTGAAGAATACCGTCGCAAGACACCTCGAAGTGGAATTGCCCAGTTCGGGAAACATCTAGTGCGACTTGGACGTAATCCTGGAGAAGACCGTCTCCTGCCGGAAAGCGAAGTACCCGACTTGCTAGTTCGACCCGCCGCCCATTAAGAGTTATTACATGGGTACTGATCTCGTGCTCGCCATCACCATCCCGCCATCCATTCACGACGGTCAAAGCCAAAGCGGAAGGCAGTTGTGGGGGGAACCACTTGGTTATTGGCCACATTGCTCCCTTGATGGCAGCGGCATCAGTACCTATGCCCGCGACAGGAATCGAGAACTGAAGTGTTGGGCGCGTCGCCATATCTTTCTCCTATCTGAAAGGAGCGTATCATTATTTCCTTGTCCAGTCAAGGGATAGTTGCCCTAAAGAGTCACCTATCATCTCCCGGCAAGCGATGGAGGAGGTGTTCCGGGCCCTGAGCGATCCCAGCCGCAGGCTCCTGCTCGACCGTCTCTTCGAGAAGGACGGGCAAACCCTGGGGGGGCTGGTGAAGCAGCTGGACATGAGCCGGTTCGGGGTGATGAAGCACCTGCGCGTGCTCGAGGAAGCGAACCTCGTCACCACAATTCGCTCCGGAAGGGAGAAGCTCCACTACTTGAACCCTGTCCCGATCCGGTTGATGCACGACCGCTGGATCAGCAAGTTCGCCGGGCCCTGGGTTAGTGCGATCACCGGCCTGAAGAGGCAACTGGAGGAGCCATCGATGCCCGCACCCAGCCACGTCTTCGAGATTTACATCCGAACGACGCCGGAGAAGCTCTGGCAGGCGCTCACCGACCCCGAGCTCACGTCCAGGTATTACTTCAACACGCGGATCAACGCGCGGGACCTGCGCCCCGGCGCCGCGTATACATACTCGCATGCCGATGGTTCCATCGCGGCTGATGGCGAGATTGCGGAGGTCGATCCGGGACGCCGCCTCGTGCTCACCTTCACGGCCAGGTGGGACGCCGACGTGGCATCGGAGAAGCCGTCGCGCATTACCTGGCAGATCGAGCCCGCGGGCGAGGCCTGCCGCCTGACGGCCACCTTCGAGGGACCCGACGAGAGGTCCAAGATGTTCGAGCAGGCGGCCGGCGGCATGGCGGTTATTCTCAGCGGCCTAAAGACGCTACTGGAGACGGGCGAGCCCCTCCAGATCGGCGCCTGAGGTCTGGTTCACAAGTCTGAGTTTGTCTCAACCGACGCGACAAGGAGGATTATGACGTGGAAGGACCCCCACACCAGGCACCGCCCCAGATTAGACCAACGAAGCTCGCCGATTACCTCGACGTCATGTCCAAATCCGTGTTCCAGTCCGGGATCAGCTGGCGTGTGGTCGAAAACAAGTGGGAAGGCACTACCGCGGCGCTGGCCGGCTTCGACCCTGCGAAGCTTTCGGCCCTGACACCGGACGATGTCGACCGCCTCTGCACCGACACGCGCCTGATCCGCAACCGAAGGAAGATCGAGGGCACCGTTCACAATGCTCGAACAATGCTCGAGTTGGAACGCGCCCACGGCACTTTCCAGACATACCTTCGCTCGCAAGATGGATACGAGGCGCTGGCCGCCGACATGAAGAAGAGGTTCAAGTTCCTTGGGGACATGGGCGTCTATCACTTCCTCTGGGTCGTCTCGGAGCCCGTGCCCGACTATGACGAGTGGTGCGCGACCCATCACGGCGGTCGCCGGCACCAATAATCCACAATTGGATGACTAATATGGGAGCCAATTGGCGGTTGAAGGAGCTTCCAGGCGCGGTTTATCCTTCGCCTTGTAATTACAAGGAAAGGGGGAACTGGCTGGGACGCATTCGCGCCTCATCCAATTAGCCGCAAATGGATGGTACGAACCTGATTGTGGACCGCCGCGCTTCGGCGCCCGTATATCGCCAGATAGCCCATGCCCTGCGCGACCAGATCCTGTCCGGCGCGTTGCCTCCCGGCGAGCGCTTGCCTCCCGAGCGGCGCCTCGCGGTCCAGCTCGGCGTAAACCGCTCCACCGTCGTCAATGCCTATGACGAGCTGGCCGCGGACGGCTTGATCGGCGCCAGAGTAGGGAGCGGCACCGTCGTCCTCTCACGGCCGGAAGCAAGCCCGGCGACTGACGCCCTGCCCTGGCGACAGCTCTTCGCGTCCGATACCAACCTCTCGCCCGCGATCCGCGACATCATCCGCGCCGCGCTGCGTCAGGACGTCATTCCCCTCGCGGCGAGCGAACCCTCGCCGGACCTGTTTCCGATGGAAGAGGTTAGGGCGCTGGCGGATTCGATCCTCGAGCGCCAGGGCGCCGAGGCGCTGCGCTACGCGGCGGTCGAAGGCCTGCCTGCCTTGCGGGAGGCGATCGCCCGGCGATTGGCCGATCGCGGCGCTCGCACGACCGCGGACAACGTCGTCGTCACCGCGGGCGCCCAGCAGGCGCTGAGTATCCTTGCGCGCTGCTTTGTCGAGCCGGGCAGCGAAGTGGCGATGGAGACGCCCACCTACCTGGGCGCCATCCAGGCGTTCCGGGCACAGGGCGCACGGCTGGTTCCGGTGCCCGTCGACGCCGAGGGCATGCGGGTCGATTCCCTCGAGCAGGTTCTGGCCCGCCGCTCCGTGCGCTGCGTGGTCACGATCCCCAACTTCAACAACCCGACCGGCGCGGTGATGAGCCTGGAGCGCCGGCTGCGGTTGCTGGAAGTCACGCGACGCTACGGCGTGCCCCTGATCGAGGACGACGTCTACGGCGAGACCTGGCTGGAATCGCCGCCGCCGGCCCCACTCATTGCCGGCAAGCCCGCGGACCACGTGATCCACGTTGGCAGCCTCTCCAAGGCGCTCTTCGCCGGCCTTCGCGTGGGCTGGATCGCGGCGGCGCCCGCCGTCGCCGAACGCGTAGCGCTGATCAAGCAAACCACGGACCTTTTCACCGGGACCTTTGGCCAGTGGCTGGCGGCCCGGGTCCTCGAAGACGGCGTCTTCGACCGCCATGTCGCGCGGGTCCGGCCGGTATACCGCCGGCGCCGGGACGTACTGGTCGCCGCGATCGAGCGGTACGCCGCCAAGTATCTGAGCGTGAACCGCCCGGCGGGAGGGTCCTTCCTCTGGTGCCGCCTCGCCGACGGACTGAGGGCACGAGAGCTTCTGCCCTACGCCGGCGCTGCCGGTGTGACCTTCGTGCCCGGCGACCTCTTCTCGGTCGCCGGCAACGACGAGGGTGGATTCCGCGTTGGCTTCAGTCTGCCGCCGGAGGAGGTCCTCGAGGAAGGCGCGAAGCGCCTCGGGGGGGCGATCGAGGCCCTGGCGTCGAGGCGCGGGGTCGTGTCAGCGGCGATCGGCGCGCCGCCGCTGGTTTGAGGGAGCAGAAATGATCTGGGGACTCGTCTACGTGGCCGAGAAGCTAAGGACCATGGAGGAGCCGCGCCTCCAGCGCCGGTTCGAGCTCATGACGGAGGTTGAGCGGCTTTATCCGCGGCGGCCGAAGCTTGCCCGGCTGGGCGCCTTGATGGTCCGCGCCGGGGCGCGCTTGCAGCACTGGTCGGAGAGGCGGCATGATTGGCACCCGGCCCTGGATAATCCGACTAATCTCGCGGCTGCCGGCGACTAAGGGGTCACGGCGGTGGCGCTGTCCTAGCCAGTAAGGAGCGCGGCAATGCCCCAGGTCAAACTGCTCGTCGGCACGAGGAAAGCCGCCTGGATCTACACCTCGGACGAACGGCGCCAGCGCTGGGAGATCTCCGAGCCGATCATGCACGCCTGGACCGTGCACCACATGGCCGCCGACCTCCGCCGCGACCCTCCGCGCCTGTACGCCGCCGCCAACCATTGGGCCTGGGGCCGCTCGGTCTCCTTTAGCGACGACCTCGGTAAGACCTGGGAGCAACGCAGCCCCGGCCTCGCCTTTCCAGCGGACATGGGCATCGCCGTGGAGAACGTGTGGCACGTCGAGCCGGGCCACGCCAGCCAACCGGGAGTCGTTTTCGCGGGCACACAGCCGGGAGGGCTTTTTCGCAGCGAAGACTGGGGCCAGTCGTGGGCGCCGGTCGAGAGCTTCAACAGGCTAAAGTACCGCCCGTTCTGGGGGCCGACCGGCGGTGTCGGCGGGTCGTCCGCTCACTCCGTCCAGGTGGACCCTCGCGAGGCCAACCGCATCTACGTCTCCGTTAGCTCGGGCGGCACTTACGTCACCGAGGACGGCGGCGAGACCTGGGCCCTGTGCTCGCACCGTTTGGCCGCGACATCGCCCGCCGCGAAGGCATTCCTCGCCGACCTCGCAGGCCAGTTCCCGGAGCCGGTGTTACCGCCGGACGTCGACCCCGCGGCAACCGACGAGTTCCACAAGTTCAAGATCGACCGCAAGAATCCCGACCGGCTCTGGGGCCAGGCCCACATCGGCGTCTTTCGCTCCGACCATCGCGGCAAGGACTGGCAGGACGTGACCGCGGGCCTGCCGGCCTTCCACGGCTTCCCCATCGCGATCACGAAGCGCAACCCCGATGCCGTCTTCGTGGTGCCGCTCGAGATGGGGTCCGCGGCCGACAACTTCCGTGTCGTGCGCGGCCAGTTCGCGGTCTGGCGCACCATGGACGCCGGCAAGACCTGGCAGAAGCTCGCCAACGGCTTGCCCGGGCCCAACGACTTCCAGAGCGCCTACCGCGAGTCGATGGACACCGACGGCCTCGAGCGCGAGGGCGTCTACGTTGGCACGACCAACGGCCAGGTCTACGCCAGCCCCGACCTCGGCGAGCACTGGATGGAGCTGCCGGGCCGGTTGCCGCCGATCTTGTCGGTCACGGCCGCCGTTGTGCCGTAGAGCGACCCTACGCCAATTCGCTGAGACGGAGGCCCCGCGCACCGTGCCAGATGGTTAACACGTAGACCAGCGAATCCTCGACGCGGTAGATGACCCTGTAGGGGTTGACGATTACTTCTCGCAAGTCTGGCTTGCGCAGCTCTCGGACTATGCGACCTGACCGGGGGAAGGAGGCAAGGCGTTCAACCGACTGAAACACGCGGGCTGCGAATCTGGTCGATCCGGACGGTGACTCCTGCTCGAGGGCGAAACAGATGGCATCCAGACGGTCTAACGCAAGACGGCTCCAGACTACTTGAGCCATCGAGCCATGCGGGACTTGGCCTGCTGATGAGTGAGTGTCTCGCCGGCGCGTATTGCCGCTTCGGCACGCTCGACTTCACGGAGCAAGTGTATCCGGTCAATCGCCTCCTCAAAGGTGGCGTCTTCCGGCAGTTCCGCTATGACCCTTGCAATTAGCTCTTTCGGTGTAACCGTGGCTTCCACCTTCTCATTCTACGCCAGCCCCGACCTGGGCGAGCACTGGATTGAGCTACCGGGCCGGTTGCCGCCGATCTTGTCGGTCACGGCCGCCGTTCTGTAGACGGCGCGGGTTCCCGTCCTTCCCGGGAAGGACGCACCGGTGTCAGGACCCGTACCGTGCCTTCCTTGAGGTCACGGCTGACTACACGGCGGCACGTTCGACAACCTGTTGGTAGCTGTGCAGATCCCCTCTCCCGCGGGGAGGGAGAGGGCCAGGGAGAGGGTGCGCCGCCAAGGGGCCTTCCGGGGAAGGATTCCGTTGACAGCATCCGTTCGGTCCTTACATTCTCGACTTCTATTGCGCCAAGGCGCGGTTGGTTGTCAAGGTAGATGGCGGGCAGTACCTCGAGAGCGAGACTCTGTCGCGGGATGCGGAGCGGACTCGCTACCTGGAGAGACATGGTTTGAGGGTGCTGCGCTTCAATCCTTCCCCGGAAGGAGAGACGATGCTTGAGACTGACGCTGTGCTCAACGTGATCTTCGAGGCGCTGGCAGACCCCTCTCCCTAACCCTCTCCCCGCGGGGAGAGGGGATCAAGCTGTCTTCACCCTCTTCCCGGCGGGGAGAGGGGATCAAGCGCTGGCCTCGGCAATCTCGGTCGCCTCGACCCCTGACGGCAGGGCGTCGCCCTGCTGCCGACAGGATTCGATATAGGCTGCGGCCATGCTCTTGAACAATCTCGAGCGCCTCCGCGGGTGTATCTCCCCAGGCTCGACATCCGGGCAACAGCAGAACCTCAGCGATGAACTTGTCCGGCTCCTCGCCGGCTTCTGGTTGGCGGATGACATAGGAAGGCCTAAACAGCTTCATCCTGATGCCATTGTATTCGCCGCCGCATCGCCCTTATCCTCTGCCCTACGCGGAGGCCTGCTTGTGAGAGCGGAAATCATCTCGATCGGCACCGAGATCCTGCTGGGCGAAATCGTCGACACCAATAGCGCCTACATCGCCGCCCGCCTGCCGGCTCTGGGCATCGACCTCTACTTCAAGCACACCGTCGGCGACAACCTCGGCCGCCTGACCGAGACCCTCGGCCGGGCCTGGGAGCGCAACGACCTGGTGATCAGCACGGGCGGCCTCGGGCCGACCGAGGACGACCTCACCAGGGAAGGGATCGCCGCCGTGCTCGCGGAGGAAGTGCGCGTCGACGCCGACCTCGAGGCCTGGGTGCGCTCGATCTTCGCCCGCCGCCCGGGCGCGATGCCGGAGCGCAACATCAAGCAGGCCTGGCTGATCCCCTCGGCCCGCGCCATACCCAATCCGCGCGGCACGGCGCCGGGCTGGTGGGTCGAGCGCGACGGCAAGCTCCTGATCGCCATGCCCGGCCCGCCCGCGGAAATGACGCGCATGTGGGAGAACGAGGTCGCGCCCGAGCTGGGGCGCCGCAATCCCGGCATCGTCCTGGTAACGCGCACCCTCAAGACGTCAGGGCTGGGCGAGGGCAGCGTCGACGAGATGCTGAGCCCCCTGCTCAAGTCGACCAATCCTTCGATCGGCGTCTACGCCCGCGCCGACGGCATCCACGCCCGCTTCGCGGCCAAGGCCGCGACCGCCGACCAGGCTCGGGCGCTGATCGCCCCCGTCGAAGAGGAGGCGCGGCGCATCCTCGGGCCCGCCATATGGGGCGCCGACGACGACACCTTCGAGAGCGTGGTCGGCGAGATGCTGGCCGAGCGCGGCCTCACCCTCGCGGTGATGGAGTCCTGCACCGGCGGGCTTCTTTCCGACGTCATAACCAACGTCCCCGGCAGCAGCCGTTACTTCCGCGGCGGCATCGTCTCCTATGCGACGGACGTCAAGGAGCTGATGGGCGTCGACCCGAGCGTGATCCTCGTCCACGGCGTTATCAGCGCCGAGACCGCCGCGGCCATGGCGGCCGCCGCCCGGGAGGGGCTGCGGGCCGATATCGGCATCGGCATAACCGGCGTCGCCGGCCCCGACCCGCAGGACGACCCTTCGGCAGGCTCAAGACAGAGCGCGCCCGTCGGCCAGGTCCATATCGCCCTCGCCGACGGCCGCAGCGACCCCCAGACCATAAGCTACGTCTTCTCCCAGTCGCGCGAGGCGATCAAGCGCCGCGCCGTCACCCAGGCCATGAACCTGCTGCGGCGTTATCTGCTGGCGTGACGCTCTGAAAACCCGCTGATGTTCACCTACGTTCAGGTCGAGGCCGGCGACAACTGCCCGATGTCGGCGAACCAGGTGTTCAAGAACCTGGCCGAGCCTTTTCGGGTCGCCAGGGTACGGATCTACGAGGGCGAACCTGAGGGAAGGCTGTACGCGGTCACCGGCTGGTCGAGCGCCGGCGACGGCGCGACCTGCGCTGCCTTCGCGGTCCAGGTCGAGGACTCGGGCGCGGGCGCGGCCTACGTCGTCTATGGTGGCGACCGGGGCCTGCGCTTGCGGCCGGCGGACTCGAAGCTGGGCTGGAGCATCGATGAGCCGGACCAATTCGGCGAGACGCACCTCGTCCTCGCCGACCGCGATGACATAATCTCTCCCGTAGACTGACTGGTGCGGACACCCCGGCAGTCCTTCCGGGGAAGGAAGGGGATGGCAAACGGTGTACTCCCAGGAAATCACGGCCGGGACTTCTCTCGTCGGGTCAATCCTGCGCGGCGCCTTTGTCGCTTCTCTGGCCGTCGCCTTGCTGGCGTCGTGCGGAGGCGATGAAAAGAGCAAGGCGGACTCCCTCATCCTGGTGCCCAGCCTCGAACGCACCGCGCCCCAGCTCCTGCCCTTCGAAGAGATTGCCGGCATGAAGAGCGCGCCCACGACGATTACGGTCGGTCGAGAGGCCTCCACGGCCGATCTCGAGGGTGGAGCAAGGCTCGTGGTCCCCGCGGGCGCGTTTGCCGGCGCCGGCAGCCTTCAGGTCGTGAGTGCGAACCTCGCCCTGCAGCGACTGGGCCTCAGGGTCCAGTCGGCTCGCGCCTATGCTCTCGCCACCCCGGTCGATGTCGGCAAACTCGGCGCTCCCCTGGTCCTGGAAGGGCCGCCGGCTACGGTGGGCGCCGCCGCTTTCGAGCTGGTCGGCGGCCACTGGCAGCGCCTTCCACTTGCGCCGGGCCAGAAAGCCCGCGTCGAGATATCGGGCTTCTCCACGCGCACTTTTGCCTTCCTGGACGGCGCCGCCGACACTCTGAATACGGCTCTAACAGTCCTCGAGGCCGTTCAGTCGATCCGCGCGCCGACTACACCCGGCCTGCAAAAGGGCACGGAGGCCGAGCAGAGAGCGACCGTTGACAAGGCCGACGCCGCGACCAAGGCCTTTTTCGGCGCCGGAGAGACAGCGACGCGACCGCAGAGCGAGATGTGCGACGAAATCCGGGCCGTTCTCGCGGCCCGCAAGGGCAAGACGAGCGTGAAGTTCCCGCGCGACTACGGCGCCACCAGCTACCCTTCGCTCGGGCTCTTTCTCTTCGAGGCGGGCACGCCCGAGGGCGCCGGATATTACTGGGACCTTACCAGCGCATCGCAGGCCGCGATCGAAAAACGCATCCTGGCTCAGGATGTGACCAGGAGTGGCCGCGTTAGCCTCGCGACCGTGCTCGACACGGCGATTGAGGCCAACGGAGGAGATGTCGCGCTCGGGGTGCTGGCGGCCCATAACTATCTCAAGGAGAAGGCCTACAACGGCCGCGGCCAGTACGGCGGGATCAGTGCCGGCGTCGCCGGCCCCATAAGCCGGATCGAGACCTGGCGCAGGTCGAGCTCGACCAATCCCGCCGGCGAGTATGAGAAAGTCGGCCCTCTGTATCACGTCTTCGCGGCGATGACCGCGGGCGTCTGGGGTCCCCCCGGTCTTGGTCAATCGGCGCGGACCGGCGAGGCCCTGCTCCGCTCCTTCGGCTGGGGAAGCGACACGCCGGACGTCGAAAAAGGGGCGGCGGACCAGTGCGGCGCGGAGAACGCGGCCTGGATTGGCGCAAACCTCTCTTCTTCGGATGTCTGTGTGGAAGGGTCTGTTCCCTTCCCATTGGCGGCCGGGACGACGATCACAAAGAACCAGTTCTCGGTCTGTTTTCCCGGGGAGGGCGGCAAGGTCGAAGGCAAGATTGAGTACGGCATCACGTCCGCTGACGAGGATTGCTCCGGCCGCATCGATACCACTCTCATCCTGACGGGGACCTTCACGCCTCCCCGCGTTACCGGAACAGGCGAGGGCACCGTGAACATCGAGCTTAATGGCGTGTGCAAGAGCGAACGGGCCCTCTTCGACAAGTCAACCTACACTTCGAAGCTGCCGGTCTGGGAGGGCACCTTCGATGGGTCAACCCTCAGGCTCAAGGTACCGGTCGACGTCGAAGACCCGACGGACGTGATTACGCTGGAGGGCCGCCCGAAGTAAGAAGAGGTCCTCGGACGCGTCCAACGGCGGTGACATTGACTTTCGGGCCTCCGAAGGCCGAAGATCGTGAAACCTAACGTTCGCGTGAAGGTGGAAAGTGGAGGGTTTCGATGCCGGTCTTTGCTGATTCACCGGAAGAAGCGGCATTTCGCCAGGAAGTGCGTGACTTCATCGAGAAGGAGTGTCCCCCCGAGCTGAAGACCGCCGGCCGGCGCGGCGGCGGATTTGGCGCGATGTTCGCCGAGGGCGGCCCCCAGGGAGGGATGGCCGAAGTCATGCGCGGTTGGCGCAAGCGCCTGGCCTCGAAGGGCTGGATCGCGCCCGCCTGGCCGAAGGAATACGGCGGCGCCGGCATGAGCGCTTTCCAGCAGTTCATCTTCAACATGGAGCTGGCCGAGGCGCGCGTCCCTCCGGGCAGCGGCGGCATCGCCATCGGCATGGCCGGCCCGACGATCATCGTCCACGGCACCGACGAGCAGCAGGCCGAGAACCTGCCCGGCATGCTCTCGGGCGAGGTCCAGTGGTGCCAGCTGTGGTCCGAACCCGGCGCCGGCTCCGACCTCGCTTCCCTCCAGACCCGCGCCACTCGCGACGGCGACGACTTCGTGATCAACGGCCAGAAGATCTGGACTTCGGGCGCCCAAACCGCCCACCGCGGCATCATGCTCGCGCGCACCAACCCCGAAGCGCCCAAGCACCGCGGCATTACCTTCTTCATCCTCGACATGAAGACGCCGGGGATCACGATCTCGCCCCTGACCCAGATGACGGGCCAGCAGGGCTTCAACCAGGTCTTCTTCGACAACGTCCGCGTTCCGGCGAAGAACGTCGTCGGTGAGGTCGACCGCGGCTGGTACGTGAACACGACCACGCTCGACTTCGAGCGCTCCTCGATCGGTTCGGCGGTGGGTACGAAGAACCGCGTCGCCGACCTGGCCCAGTTCGCGCGCGACGCCGTCAAGGACGGCCAGAGCATGCTCCAGCGCAACCCGCTCGTTCGCCTCGAGCTGGCGGACCGCATGGTCGAGGCTCAGATGGCGCTGATGCTCTCCTTCCGCGTCGCCGACATGCAGAACCGGGGCATGGTGCCCAACCACGAGGCCTCGATGGGCAAGATGTACTCGACCGAGATGAGCCAGCGCATCGCGCGCACCGAGATGAAGATCATCGGACTCTACGGCACGCTCATGGGCGGCCCGCACTCGCCCCGCAACGGCATGATTTCCCGCGGCTACCTGGGCGCCGTTTCAGCGACGATCGCCGGCGGCACCAGCGAGATCCAGCGCAACATCATCGCCCAGCGCGGCCTGGGGTTGCCTCGGGACTGACGACGAGGGAAGAGGACAAGAGATCGAGGCCGGGCATCTGCCCGGCCTCCGACTTGAGGTGCAAGTGCCGCCACAGATTCGCTACGAGCTGCCAGACCCGGCCTACGAGGCCTATACCTGGGTCCTCCAGGACGAGCACGGCGCCGGGGCACAGCCGCCGCTGTACTGGGACCGCAGCATCTTCGGGCCGATGCCACGGCCGGCGCCGGGCGAGGTGCCGATCCAGGTGCTGGTCCACGGCTTCCCTTACGCGCGCCCCGAGGCCAGCGGCCGAAACCCGTTCGGCAGGGCCGAGGCGCCCAGGACGGTGGCGGACCTTGTGAGCTGGCGGCAGGAGTGGCTGCCCCAGGTCGAAGCCTACGCCGAGAGTCTCGACGCTTTCGATCCAGCCGCGGTGCCCCCGGGCGCGTGGAAGACGACCCTCAACGCCCAGGAGCGCGAGGCCGGCGGCCTGTTCGTGGGCGTGCATCTGAACACCGTCGTTAACGGATACCAGGCGGTCGAGCACTTTACGGATGCCTATGTTGCCCGCTTCGGCGAGGAGTCGAGGCCGGAGTCGTTCGCGCTCTTGCAGGGCTTTCCCAACCTCTCTCTCGAGCGCGCGATCGCCCTCTGGGACCTCAGCCGTATCGCGCGAGAAGACCCGTCGCTGCTCGCCGCGGTCGCGGAGGGCGAGAGCCTCCCCGTCTCGGCGAACGCCGCGCGGTTTCGAGACTTGTTCGACGCCGCGCTGGCCAGGTTCGGCTCCACGACCAACATCGGCGGGGGTCACCTGCCTGTGTGGGCCGAGGAGCCGTTGATCCCTCTGTCGATAATCAGGGCCTACGCGCGCCTGCCCGACGACCGCGGACCGCGCGCGAGCGCCGAGCAGCAGAGGCAGGGGCGCATCGCCCTCGAGACCAGGGTGAGGGGCCTGCAAGACTCGGGGAATCTGGTCGCCCTCATGGAGATGGCCCAGCAGTATCTGCCCAACCTGGAGGACCATAACCTGCTCTGCGACCAGCGCATCAGCGCTGCTTTCCGCGCCCGGTGGCTGAGAATAGGCGCCTCGATGGCGCCGCGCGGACTCAGCGCGACCGACGACGTCTTCTACTACCGCCGCGCGGAGCTGGTGTCGGCACTGGAGGGTGGGCCTCTACTCGACGGCGGCGTGCTGGTCGAACGGCGCGCGGTCCAGGAAGCGGTAGGCCGGTGGCCGCCGCCACCGATACTGGGCAAGCCGATTGAGGATTCGGCGGCCGCCGCACGAGCGATGGAGCCCCTCGCGGCCGGCCGTAGAATCTCAGGCATCGCCGCCTCACCAGGGCTCTTCACCGGACGCGCGCGCATCATCGAGACGCTCGACGACGCCTCGCGCCTGGAAGACGGGGACGTGCTCGTTTGCCGGGCGACGACGCCCCCCTGGTCGCCGCTCTTCGCCACAATCGGCGCCCTGGTAGTCAACACCGGGGGCATGCTCTCGCACGGCGCCGTGGTCGCGCGCGAGTTCGGCATTCCGGCGGTGGTCGGGACCATGTACGGGACAACGCTGATCCCGGACGGGAGTACCGTCACGGTGGACGGGACCCAAGGCCTGGTCATCGTCGAGGGCGCCTGAGGTCTATTTTCAGCGCCTTAGCACTCTGTTCCGTAAGTGAGCGTTACGATTCTTGAGTCTGGAGTTACGCCGACATGGCGGCATGTTCGACAACCTGTTGGTAGCTGTGCAGATCCCCTCTCCCGCGGGAGGGAGAGGGTGCGACGCGCCTCAACGGAGGCTGAGGCGCGGCTCTCGTACCCTTCCCGGGAAGGGCGCCACCATGGGTCCTTCCGGGGAAGGATTCCGTCGGCAGCATCCGTTCGGTCCGTACATTCTCGACTTCTATTGCGCCAAGGCGCGGTTGGTTGTCGAGGTAGATGGCGGGCAGCACCTCGAGAGCGAGACTCTGTCACGGGATGCGGAGCGGTCTCGCTACCTGGAGAGACATGGTTTGAGGGTGCTGCGTTTCAACAACCTGGAGACGATGCTTGAGACTTACGCTGTGCTCAACGTGATCTTGGAGGCGCTGGCACGCCCCTCTCCCTAACCCTCTCCCCGGCGGGGGAGAGGGGATCAAGCTGTCTTCACCCTGTCCCCGGCGGGGGAGAGGGGATCAAGCTGTCTTTCTAACGTCCTCTTCGTAGATGCGTCGTGAAGACTTTCGAAGCTGCAGAGTGGCCCAGACCGTGACGCGGACTTTCGCAAGGTAGTATTAGCCTCGGCGGCTGCCCTCATTTGTCCCTAATCCGCGAAATGGTATCATTGATATAACATTTGCCGAGGCCGTCCGCCCACGCGGCGCCGGTCCTAGAGCGAACCGCATATGACCCAGGCCCCGATGGACCCCGGCACCATTCGACCGATCCGCATCGAAGACGAGATGCGGCACTCGTTCGTCGACTACGCGATGAGCGTGAACGTCGCCCGCGCCATCCCCGACGTGCGCGACGGCCTCAAGCCGGTCCAGCGCCGCATCCTCTTCTCCATGAACGAGACCGGCCTCGGTCCCGGCAGCGGCTACAAGAAGTGCGCCACGGTCGTCGGCGACGTCATGGGCAAATACCACCCCCACGGCGACGCGCCGATCTACGACACCCTGGTCCGCCTCGCCCAGGACTTCTCGATGCGCTACCCGCTGATCGACGGCCAGGGCAACTTCGGCAGCGTCGACAACGACCCGCCCGCGCACATGCGCTACACAGAGTGCCGCCTGGCGCCGATCGCCGGTGAGCTTCTGGCGGACATCGACAAGAACACCGTCGACTTCCAGCCCACGTTCGACGACAGCCACAAAGAGCCGATCGTCGTGCCCTCTCGTATCCCGCACCTCTTGATCAACGGCGCCTCCGGCATCGGCGTCAGCCTCGCGACCAACATCCCCCCCCACAATCTCGGTGAGGTGCTCGACGCCGTCGTCACGCTTCTGGACAAGCCTGAGACGACCTCCGACGAGCTAACCGACATCATCACGGGCCCCGACTTCCCTACCGGCGGCATCATCTTCGGCCGCCAGGCGATCAAGCAGGCCTACGACTCCGGCCGCGGCCGCATCGTGATCCGCGCCCGTGCCCACGCCGAGGAGTCGCGCACCGGCCGCGCCCAGATTATCGTCACCGAGCTGCCCTACCAGGTGAACAAAGCCGCGCTTGTCGCCCGCATCGCCGAGCTGGTCAAGCAGAAGAAGGTGGAGGGCATCAGCGACCTCCGGGACGAGTCCGACCGCCACGGCATGCGGGTCGTGATCGAGCTCGGCCGCGGCGGCCAGGCGGGCGTGGTCCTGAAGAACCTCTATAAGCACACGTCGATGCAGACCGCCTTCGCCGTGAACATGCTGGCCCTCGTCGACCGCGAGCCGCGCACCGTTCGTCTCAAGACAGCGCTGGAGCAGTACATCGACTTCCGGCGCGAGGTGGTCCGCCGGCGCAGCGAGTTCGACCTCGAGAAGGCCAGGGACCGCGCCCATATCCTCGAGGGGCTGCTCAAGGCGATCCGGCAGCTGACCGCGGTCATCCGCACGATCCGCGAATCTCCTTCGGCCGAAGAGGCACGCAACCGGCTCCAGGCCCGGCCCTTCGACCTCAGCGAGCGCCAGGCGCAGGCCGTGCTCGACATGCAGCTGCGGCGCCTGGCCGCCCTCGAGCGCCAGAGGCTCGAGGACGAGTACGGCGAGCTGATCAAGGAGATCAACTACCTCGAAGACCTCCTCGCCAACCCGAAGAAGATCGACTTTCTGATCAAGGACGAGGCCCAGGAAATCCGCAAGAAGTACGGCGATGCGCGCCGCACGCAGGTGGTAGAGCAGGAAATCGAGGACTTCAGCGAAGAAGACCTGATCCCCCACCAGGAGTGCGTCGTCACGCTCACAAACCGCGGTTACATCAAGCGCCTGCCGGTAGAGACTTACCGTCCCCAGCGCCGAGGCGGACGCGGAGTCACCGGCATGGCGGTGCGCGAGGCCGATGCCATCCGGCGCCTGATCGTTGCCGATACCCACGACAGCATCCTCTTCTTCACGGAGCGTGGCCGTGTCTTCCAGCTTCGCACCCACGAGATCCCCGACTCCAGCCGCCAGGCCCGCGGCACGCCGCTGGTCAACCTGATCGAGATCGACAGCGGTGAGCTGATCACCGCCGTCGTTGCCACGGCCTCGTACGATACCGACTTCATGCTCCTGGCGACGAACAAGGGCGAGATAAAGAAGACCGCTCTTTCCGAGTTCGAGTCCGTCAGGCGCGCCGGCCTGATCGCCATGAACCTGGAGCAGGGCGATCAGCTGGTCTTCGCCCGCCTCGCCCGCGAGCACGACGACCTCATGCTTGTCTCTTCCCAGGGCAAGGCCATCCGCTTCGGCGTCAGCGAGCTGCGCTCTGCCTCGCGCCAGAGCGGCGGCGTACGCGGGATTCGCCTCGCGGGAGCCGACGATCACGTCGTCGGCATGGAGATCGTCGCTCCCGGGATGATGCTCCTCACCGTCTCCGAGACCGGCCTGGGCAAGCGGACGGAGTTCTCCGAGTACCCCAGGCATTCGCGCGGCGGCCAGGGCGTCTTCACCCACAACGTCACCGCGCGCACAGGACGCGTCGTCGCCGCGCGCGCCGTCCGGCCGGACTGGGAGCTCATGCTCATCTCCCAGTCCGGCATCGTCATCCGCACGACGGTCGAGAGCATCTCCAAGATTGGCCGCGCCGCCCAGGGCGTCCACGTGATGAACGTTGGACCCGGCGATCGCCTTGCCTCGGTGGCCTGCATCGACATGTCCAAGCCGGTGCCGAGCGGCAATGGCGATAGCGACGCCAACGCCGCCTCGGCGGCCGGAAACGGCCGCGGCCGTCCGGCCCGTCGGGGCTCCGGCAGAAAGCGCAGGTAGTTCGCTCGAGTAATCTTGCGCATCATGCGACCAATGGCCCTGCCGTTCGGCACATGGCATGGCGCTTCATGCCCTCTACGCTCTAAGCGGCGCCATAGGCGGTCCGTCCGCCGACAATACGCGCGTCTCGAGGTGCAACGATGGTCAGGCAGGTGCTGGTAACCCTCGACGGCTCTGTCCTTTCCCAGGCCGTGATCCGTTATCTGCCGGCAATCCTGAGGACCGGCGACGCCGTTCTGCTGCTGACCGTAAGTCCGATGCCGAGAGCAACCTCCCGTCCGCCCGTGGCGCCGCGCGAGCCCATCGTCCTCGGCTCTTCCTTTGCCCGTCTGGAAACGCTCCCGCCCGACTATGCCGAGGACGAGCAGCGGGCTATCGAACGCCGCCGGAGCGAGCTTCGCGAGTACCTGGAGGACGAGGGTCTGTTCCTTCGTAACGAGGGCTTCGAAGTGCGCTGCGACGTGGTCTTCAACCCCGACGCCGCCAAGGCCATAATCGAATACGCCCGCCAGAACGGTCCGCTTTTCATCGCCATGGCGACGCATGGCCGCGGCGGCATCAGCCATGCCGTGCAGGGAAGCGTCACCGAACAGGTGATCCGTAGCGGCGTGGCGCCCGTGCTCGTCGTTCGGCCCTAAGCCCGAAAGAAGACGGTCGACTCTCGGCGGACTCGCCTTCCTCGCCCCTCTCGCCGCTTCTGGTTCCTTGTTCGCGTTTCCTTGCTACAATCTCTCCATGCGAAAAGACATGATGGACATCCTCGCTTGCCCGGTTTGCAAAGGACCACTGACCCTGGACATCACCAAGGAAGAGGGGGACGAGGTGGTCGAAGGCTCGCTGCACTGCGCGAAGTGCAACGAGACCTACCCGATCGAGGACACGATCCCCAACCTCCTCCCGCCCGACCTCCGCCGCGCGATGGAGGCGAACAAGGCCTGATGGACCGCGCCCGTACCACCGGCGCCATCATCATGGCCGGCGCCGTGGTCCAGCTCCTCTTCTTTCTCTACGGGATGGCGCGCAAGAGCTACCTCGCGCTGGCTCTGCCCATGACGGCGGCCATGACCACCCTGACGGCCCTGGCCTTCTGGGTCGGCTGGACGATGATCAGCATGGAAGACGAGCCGGAAGAGCCGCCGATCGCCCCGGCGGAGTAAATGGCGAGGGCGAAGCCCCCTTGAGGCTTCGCCCCCGAGCGGAGAGCGCCCGTCCTCGCCTTCTCTGCCCTGTCCTGCCGGAACAAAGAAAGCTCACCTCGAATTGATGCAGGCCGGGCGACCGGCCTATTCAGTTTCGAATGCTAGCTGGCAAGACGACTACTTCAAACCAGGCCAGCAGCGCTTCCTCAGTAGGAAACTTCGCGGGATCATGGCTAGTTTGTCGAGGAGGCGAGCCGCTTCCGGCAGAGTCGCTCGCGGTGAAGACAGCGTACTGCGGCGGATGGAAGGCCAGGAGAGCCCGCAACTGGGCAAAGGTGGCGGAGGCGATCGGGGTGGAACCGCTACCTTGAACCTCGCGCGGATGTTACCTCTCGATTCCAAGCAGTCTGGCTGCCGTCCCGCCGAGAATCGCAACGCGCTCGTCGTTTGTGAGGTCAGGCGTGGCCAGAATGTGGTCCACGGCCGTTGTGGTCCAGGGATAGGGGTAGTCCGTCCCCAAAACGATCTGGCTGGAGCCAGTCTCGGCGACGAGATGCCTTAGGCCCTCGGGCGTAAAGACGAGGGAATCAAAGTACAGCTGCCTCAGGTATTGCGTCGGCTCCTTCTTGATCGGCGTGCATCGGTTAGGGAAGGTTAGGCAACCGGCATCCGAACGCCCGGCGTAGGAGGGCAGATAACCGCCGCCGTGGGCCGCAAGAACCTTCAACCCGGGGAAACGGTCCAACGTGCCCTCGAAGATCAGGTGCGAAAGCGCGATGGTGGTCTCAAGCGGGTTGCCAATGACGTTCTCGAGCACGCCATTGCCCTTGAGCCTGCTCGCCAGTTCCGCCGTTCCCTGAGGGTGAATGAAGACCAGCGCTCCCAGCTCCTCGGCCTTGGCCCAGAATGGATGAAACCTGGAGTCCGCCAACTCCTCGCCGTTGATGCTGCCGCCGACGAGGGTGCCGCGGAGCCCGTACCTCCTTACCCCTTCTTCGAGCTGTTCGGCGGCGAGGTCTGGGTGCTGCAACGCCACCGAAGCCAGGGCAACGAAGCGATCGGGTTCGGAGGCGCACCACTCCGCCAGCCTTTCGTTCTGGATGCGGATCACCGCCTCCGCGGTGTCGCGGTCGGCCCTGTACCAGTAGGGGTTGATGCTCAACGCCTCGACATCGATCCCTTGTCGATCCATGGCGCCCAGGCGTTCCTGGACGTTCGCCAGGAGCAATGCCGGCAGAGGGCTGTTTAGCCCCATTACGGCCATCGCTTCAGGCACAGCGCAGTGGGCGTGCAGGTCTACTACCTTCGCGCGTCGGCCGCTCACCACGACTTCCCGACGCCGAGCGGGCGCGGCCGTTGTCGGTCGCGCGTCATCCAAGGCTTCTCTGCGGTTAATCATCCCGTCCCGCCCATCCTTCACGGCATTTCGGCGCCCATTCTAGCCTCCACCCCGTGTTTGGCGCTCGGCTCCCGACAACTAAGGGCAATGCCCTGTCTTCGGTTTGGGCGTGACGCGGCCGTCTTCGCCTTCTGCGTGCTCGCGATCAGCGCGTCCATGGCCTGTGGCGGCGCATCGAAGGCCGCCGCCAGGTCGTCCACGGCTGCTCCCCTTAGGCCGCCGTGGCGAAGCCGACGGCCGACTCCCGCTCACCGTCCAGGACCCCCGCGCCTTAGTCGACTGCCGCCCCGGCGAGGCCACCGCAGGCTCCCGCTGCGTGGCACCGGTGCTGGCGTTTGATCTCAAGTTCCCGACCCACACGCCCACGCCACGAACACGCGCGAGCCCACGGCGACGAAGACGCTGGACCCGACGCGCCCACGCCCTGAGCCCCACGGAGGCGGCTCATCACTCACGACAGAGTCTTCAGGGGAATGGCGAGGGCGAAGCCCCCCTGAGGCTTCGCCCTCGAGCGGAGAGCGCCCGTCCTCGCCTTCTCTGCCCTGTCCTGCCCGAACAAAGAAAGCCCGCCTCGATTCGAGGCAGGCCGGTCGGTTTTGCCATTCAGCTTCCGCGGCGCCCGGTGGCAACCAGATTCGGGCGCCGGATCCTAGCTACCCGGCTCGTCTTCCTGGCTGTCCCTGCCGTCTGGGCAATGCTTCCGTGCAGTTACTAGAACGCCGCCCCAGGCAGGTCATTACAAGTCAGCTACGAGAAATCTCCGCCGCACCGGCGGCTTGCGGTTCAGCGCCCGAAGAATTCGCTGAGAATCTCCCGGTGGACAGGGACCACGGCGTGGACCTCGAGCTGGGCCTTAGACATCAGCGCGAGTCCGTCGCCCTCGCGCAAACTGAGATCCTCGAGCTCAACGCCGAGAGGCGCGGCAAAAACGAACCGCTCTCGCCCCTCGTCGATACGGCGTGCGAAGAGCGACAAGGGGCCGTCCAGGGCCAACCCGAGCTCTTCCTCGATCTCCCGTCGGGCGGTCTCCTCCGGCATCTCACCCGGCTCCATGTGGCCGCCGAAGATGCCCCACATCCCACCGGCATAAATGCCCGGCTCGTCGCCGCGGAGCTGCATGAGCACGCGGTCTTCGCGGTGAAGGATCACCATCGCGACCTGGATAGGCGACTCCGACATCCTCAGCGCCTTCCTTGGCTGCCAGCCTCGGCGAGTGCCCGGAGAGCATGTTTGCGCTCGGTGCTGGTGAACGCCGCTTCGATGCCATTGCCGGTGAACCGCAAAAGGTCCTCCGTCGAAAAGCCCAAGACGTGGGCGAGCGCGTACTCGCGCCCGATCGTGGTGCAGACGCGGGCGGGGTTGTCGGTGCAGATCACAACCAGCACGCCCGCCGCCACAAGCCGCCGGACGGGATGCTCCTCGAAAGAGGGCACGGCGCCCAGGACGACATTGCAGGTCAGGGAGACCTCGACCGTAATGCCTCGGCGGGCGATCTCTTCGACGGCGCCCTGCACCTCGAACGCGTAGACCCCGTGCCCTATCCGCGTGAGACCGGGGATGCGCAGCGCCTTCGCGACATTCGCTGGGCCGAACTCACCCGCGTGGCAGGTGATGCCGAGGCCCGCCGTGGCGGCGCGTTCGGCCCAGCCGTATATGCGGGTGAAGTCCGCCTCCGTCTCGTACGGGTATGGATGGAAGTCGACACCGGCCAGGCCTTCACCCGCCAGCCGCAGGGTCTCGCGCAGCCGCAGGTCGAGGCGTTCTGGTTCCGCGCGCTGATTCCAGGACACCACCGCCTGGGCTGCGAACTCGGGGTGGCGTCTGCGGACTGCGGCCTCGGCTTCACGAAATAACGGCATGAAGTCGTGAACGAAGACAGTCTCGCCGCCGACCCGGACCTCAACGAATACGGCACCGGCGCCGGGCCGGCTCGAACGCCCGTGTGACCGCGGCCGCGACCCGGTGAACGTGGCGCATGATCGCGGCCGCTTCCTCAGCCGCGAGGTCGAGGATCGTGGCCGCATGGCGCTTTGGAATTACCAGCACGTGCGGCGAGGCCCGCTGGCGCGGCGGGATAAAGGCAAAGGTCTCGCGCATGTCGTCCACGACCGCGCAGTCGACGATAGCTCCGGCCAACGACGAAGACACGACCGGCCTGCCGGCCACATTCTCACAGAAGCGGCATGGGTCGCGCTGCGGCACCTCGAACGCCACGGCAGTACCTCCAAGGAATGGAACGGCCGCGCCGAGCTCCGGCGCGGCCGTCATGCCACGCAACTCGCGCCGGGCTGAATGCCCGGCCTACGTGACGGGCGCCGGGCTGAATGCCCCGGCCTACTGCCCGGCCTACGTGACGCTCGTTAAGCCTTGATCGCGTCGGCCACGTCGCGCATGCCCAGCGACTCCAGCTTGCGGCGGCTGGGCTTGGCCGTCTCCAGGTCCCAGTCGGCGGCCTCGAGATACTCCTTCTCCAGCGACTTGACGTCGAGGGTGAAGCCGGCGTGCGGCCCGGCGGGCAGGGCCTCGCCGTCGCCGCCCCAGGCGCGGCCGGGGACGTGACGTTTGGTGACGATGTCGCCTTCGCGCACGGCGAAGGCCATGCGGATATTGGCGATGCGTTCGCCGGCCTTCAAGACTTCTTCGTTGGTGGTGTCCCAGCCCGTGGTCAAGTTTATCCACTCGGGGATGCGGTTGTTGGGCGCCGCCGACATGATGAACTGGCACATGCCGGTCGCATTCACCACGTGCATGAACTCGCTCGCGCCCTTGTGGTGGGCGCCGCGGCCCTCGGTCGCGGCCTTGTCGCGGACGCGCGGGGCGACGCCCCACTCGTTGCGCGCTCCGCCCTCGTACTGCGTGTGGCGCGCGGGCGTGGGGTCGAGCTTGTAGGTGGTGTAGAACTCGGGGTTGAGCTTGGGGTCGTGCATCGGCATCTCTTCGCCGGCGATCGCCATCGAAAACTTCTCGGCGCCGCGGCCGATGCGCTGCGCGGCCTTCGCGGCGCCGTCGGCGAGGACGTCGCCGACGCCCTCGCGCCGGCCGATCTTGTGCAGGACTTCGATTACGGCCTCGGTGTTGCCCCAACGCAGGTCGATGCCGTCGGTGTCTTCCTTGGTCAGGATGCCGTTCTCGAAGCACTCGATCGCGAAGGCTACCGTGGCTCCGGTCGAGATCGTGTCCAGGCCGTACTGGTTGCAGAGGTGGTTGACGTAGATCAGCGACTCGAGGTCGCCGTTGAGGGTCATGGTCCCGAAGCCGGCGGCCGTCTCGTACTCCGGCCGGTGGGTTCCCGCCGGGTAGGGGTACTTCGAGTCCACGGGCGGCAGGCTTTCGGCGCCGCAGGCGAGGGGGCAGTGCCAGCATGCGTACTTCTTCTTCATGCGGGCGTTGAAGTTGTCGCCCGTCAGCTGCTGGCCCGCGGGGAAGTCGGCGATGCCGGCGCCACCCCAGTTCTTGACCGGCGAGTCGCCGGAGAAGGCGGAGGAGTTCGTGATGCCGGTGGTGCCGTAGGTCCGGAAGAAGGTGGCCAGCGGGGCGCGGAACTCGTCCAGCGATGTCCGCACCATCTGGAACTTGTCCTTGTCGCCGCCAATTATGGCCCGCGAGGCGGTTACCACCACGGCCTTGACCTTCTTCGAGCCCATGACGGCGCCGAGGCCGCTGCGCGCGGCCAGCCGTCCGCGCTCGTTGCAGATGCCGGCCATGAGCGAGAGAGTTTCGCCCGCCGGTCCGATGCAGGCGACGCTCGCCTTCTTGCCGTGGCGCGCCTTGAGGGTCATCTCGACGTCGATCGCGAGCATGCCCCAGAGGTCGGCAGCGTCACGGATCTCGACCTTTTCGTCCTCGATCAGGACATAAACCGGGTTGGCGGCCTGGCCGTAGAAGAGCACGCCATCCCAGCCGGCGAGCTTCAAGAAGGGACCGAAGTCGCCGCCGCAGTTCGCGTCACCCCAGCCGTTGTTCTTGGGCGACTTCGCCACCGCCTGATAGCGGATGCCGAACAGGGGCGTGCCGGTGAGCAGTCCCGGCATGAGGCCGAGGACGTTCTCGGGCCCCAGCGGGTCGGCTCCCGCGGGTATGCGGTCGAAGAGCAGGCGCGCGCCCAGGCCGTAGCCGCCCAGGTACTCGCGATAAAGGGATTCGGGGAGCTGTTCGGCCTCCGCGACTCCCTGGTTGAGCCTCACGTTGAGGATCTTGCCGTTGAAGGCCTTGTCGCCCTCTGCCATCAGACGCCCCTCCTGGTGTCGCTAGGACTGGTCAGATTTCGAAGGCCGGACTTCGAGTCCGGCCGGCCCGCGACGTCTGCCCTGAGTGTTGGTCCCCGGCAAACGCGGTGACGGTTCGTGAATTATAGACCCCATACCCGAATTAGGGCAGCAACCGCTTCGGAAATGCCCGAACTTCCCCGGCGAACCAGTGCACGGTCTCGGTTTGCTCCCGGTTTTCCGGATAGGACCCGGCCTTGCGCACGACGGCCAGCGCCGCCTCCGCCTCGAGACCGAGGGCGGCGAGGATGCAGCCCGCCACCGTTCCCGTCCGCCCGATGCCGCCGGCGCAGTGCAGAAGCACGCGCTCGCCGCCGCGGAGGCGGCCGGCGATTTCATGGACAAAGTCATGGAAAGTCTGGTCGCGCTCCGGCGCGGCGAAATCGGGGATCGGGAACTCGAGCGTCTCCGCGGGCAAGGCGGCCGAGTGCAGGAGGTCGTGATACCCGGGCGACTTGTGGTTGATCTCCTGCCGTGGATTCAAGCAGGCAACCAGGCTGACCTCTCTCTCTCGCATCTCGTCCAGGTCGCGCTGCAGAGGGCGGTAGCGGCCGGGCATGGCCGCAAGGAAGAGGGCGCCACGGGCGCCTTTCGGCAGGCTGACCTCACGAAACTGCCACTGATCGCCGGTCACGCATCCGCCTTTCCCAAACCGGTCCGGATGGTACGATCGGGTCGATGCGCCCAGACCGCGCCACAGCGATCCTCGCCGTCGTCCGCATAGTAGCGGTTCTCGGCATGTCGTTCGCCATCGCCGGCGGGATATTTCTGCTCCTGGGCGGCTGGTGGCTGCTGGGTCTGGCGGCCTTGGCCGGCTTCGTCCCGTTCTTCGGGGTCATGCGGTTCATGGAGAAGCGCGCGGCGCGGGAGTGAAGCGGCCGACTCGATACCGGCGTTTAGCGCCGGTCTGCTGCGCTGGCTAAGCACGGTCAAAGTCGGAGCGGCTGATCCCGAGTTGGCGCACGATGCTCCAAACCGTTGGCATCCTCAAGTCCTTGCTGCCCCAGTTCGGAATCGAGGCTAGCTTCTGCGTCGCAGGGTTAGCCCACATCTCATGGCTGCCTTCGGCCTGACGAGCGAATTCACAGCCAAGGTTGCGGAGCCTGCGGGTGAGCTCTCGGTATGTCATTGGGGCCATTGTGAGGGAACGTATCTGGGCGGTCAACTGGGCCGTTGGGGGCCTCGGCGGGAGCTGGACTTTAGGCCAGGGCCAGGGCTATGATTTTCGCTAACGGCTGTGCCTATTGTGGAGGCGTAGAGATGCCAAAGTGGCTGCAGTTCGACCGGCGGGTTAGGACGGAACCGAGTGAGCCCAATGTGGGAATACAAAAGGACGGCATCCTGTTTCTGAACCGTGCCGCCGTTGAGGCGCTAGGCTCGCCTGCATTCGTCGAGCTTCTATATGACCCCGAGGAGCGCCTGATCGGCATAAAGCCTGCACAAAATTCTTCTTCGACTTATCCTCTCAGGCGCAAGAAGCAAGGCTCGGGATCCAGTATCTCCGGTCAAGGGCTGCTTCGTAGACTTGGTGTTGATACTTCGCGGGCGTTTCGCTGCCCCGCGCGACTGATCGACGGGGTTCTGACCATCGATCTCAAATCAGCACCGCCCTCTCGTACCTGACCTACTCTGTCCTCGTACCCGAAACAGCGCACCAGACCGTTAGGCTAAACAGTCACCAAAACTTCGTTCGACGAACTCTCGAGCTCCATAGCGAGAACTTCGACATCGTGGGGAAGGGGCCAGCCTCGCTCCCTGGACGACTCGATAAACGCTTGAGCTACGGAGCGGAGATAGCTAAGCGCCTGCTCAGGCGAATCACCCCAGGCTCGACATCCCGGGAGGAGCGGAATCTCAGCGACATATTTGTCTGGCTCGTCGTTCTCGCCGGTGTTCGGAGGAAGCATTACGAATGGGAGTTTGTAGACCTTCATCGATACCGATCCTACTCCAACTCCTGCAGCCGTTGCTCCAGCCCCGCCAGCCGCGCTCCGGCCGTCTGCAAGCGTCCGCGAGCTTCGACGACCGCGCCACGGCGATCCTCGCCGTCGTCCGCATAGTAGCGGTTCTCGGCATGTCGTTCGCCATCGCCGGCGGCATATTCCTGCTGCTGGGGGGCTGGTGGCTCCTGGGCCTGGCGGCCCTGGCCGGCTTCGTCCCGTTCTTCGGCGTCATGCGCTTCATGGAGAAGAGGGCCGCGCGAGAGTGACCTACTTCAGCTCAACGCCTAGCTCTGTTGACAGGTGCGCCATCAATGGTTCGAACGCGGACTCCCGGATCACCTCGAAGTCCGGCCGCGACACTCTCGCCAACTCGTAGCGGGCGGCTCTCGCCTCATCTTGGAGGTCATCATAGGCGGCGGCGAGGACACCAGGTAACAGCGGCCTGATTGCCGCGCGCGTCCTCGCATGGCTCGTGCCGTGATCGACATTGCGCAGGTGCAATACGGCGCAAACAGCGTGAAGCGCGGCAAAGAACATTACCACCAGCGCCCAATCCGCGAGGTCGCCCAAGTCCGCGCTCACGAGGCGCAGCGCCCTCAGGTTGTGCCTGGCCTTCTCTACGTGATCTTCAACGCTTTCCACTAGGCCGCCGGCCGAGCTACAACGATATCCGCACCCCAGCCATGAGCGTGCCTGGCATCGGCTGCCGAGAGGACGAGGAAATCAAACAGGAAATCCGGAAACTCATCAGTCATGCGGCCAATCACTTCGAGGGCCTTTTTCTTGACTTCTCGTCGCCCCTCCCCTGCCACAACGACGAGGACATCGGTGATTTCGCCGAGAAACGCGACCTTGACTAGTGATATCTCTGGGACATCCCTCACTGCATTCTCGAGGAACTTCTTGAGTCTGCCTTTTCTCTTCATCCTCTGACTTGACTCCTCGACTCATCGCCCCTCTGAGGACGGAATTTTACCCCAGTTCTGCGATCCTCGCCTCTAAGCCCGCCAGGCGCGATTCCGCCGCCGCCAGGCGGCCGCGGGCCTCCTCGACCACGGCCGCCGGCGCCCGTGACCTGAAGCCCTCGTTCGCGAGCTGGGTCCGCAGACGCCCCACCTCGCTTTCGGTCTGCCGGCGCTGCTTCTCCAGGTTCGAACGCTCGGCGCCGGAGTCGAACAGCCCGGCGAGCGGGATCACGACCTGGGCCTGGTCCAGCACGGCGGTCGCAACGGAGTCGGCCGGCGCTCGCTCGCGCTTATCGACCAGCCGCAGGGGACGCACGCGCGCCAATGCCTCGATCGCCGGGAGGTGCCGCCGCAGATCGTCGCGGGTCACCACGTAGGCCTCGATCCAGCGCCCGGCGTCGAGACCGCGCTCACGCCGCAGGTTGCGCACCGCGCGCACGATATCCATGACCGTATCGAGCTCCGCCTCGGCCGCGGGGTCCAGCCAGCTGCCGTCGCTGGTTGGGAAGCGGGCGACGAGCAGCGCCGCGGCGTCGGAGGTGGCTAGATGCTCGCGCAACGCGCCACTCCCCGACCAGATCTCCTCCGTCACGTAGGGCATAAACGGGTGCAGCAGGCGAAGGCAGGCGTCGAGCACGTGGACGAGGACCGGCAGGGGCGAGGCCTCGTCACCTGAGCGCAGGCGGACCTTCGCGATCTCGAGGTACCAGTCGCAGAACTCATCCCAGACGAAATCATTAATCTCCCGCCCGGCCTCCCCCAGGTCGAAGCGCTCCATCAGGCGGTCGACGTTCGCGATCAGGCGGTCGAGCCGCGACATGATCCAGCGGTCTTCGGCCGGCAGCGACGCCCTTCGCGAGGAGTCGACAGAAGGGACGCGCTGGGCCGGCTCCAGCTGGCTGAGCACGAAGCGAGACGCGTTCCAGAGCTTGTTGGCGAAGTTGCGCGCCGCTTCGACGCGTGGCTCTTCGAGGCGCTGGTCGTTGCCGGTGCCGCCGGCTGTCACGAGCTTGAACCGGACGGCGTCGGAACCGTACCGGTCGATCAGGACCTCGGGGTCGACGCCGTTGCCCTTGGACTTGCTCATGCGCTGGCCTTCGTCGTCGCGCACGGTGCCGTGGAAGTACACGTACTCGAAGGGGACCTCGTTCAGCGCGTAGATGCCCATCATGATCATGCGGGCGACCCAGAGAAAGATGATCTCGTAGCCGGTCTCCATGACGGTTGTGGGGTAGAAGTAGCGCAGGTCCTCCGTGTCCTCAGGCCAGCCCAGGGTCGAGAACGGCCAGAGGGCGCTCGAGAACCAGGTGTCGAGCGTGTCCTCGTCCTGGTGGATACTCTTCGAACCGCAGTGCGCGCACTCGGCCGGGTCCTCCACCGCCACCGTCATCTTCCCGCACCCGTCAGCGTAGCCAGCGCCTTCAGCTCGGCCGCAGTACCAGACCGGAATGCGATGGCCCCACCAGATCTGGCGCGAAATGCACCAGTCGCGGATGTTCTCCAGCCAGTTGCGGTAGACGCCGACGTGGCGCTCCGGGATGATCCTGATCCGGCGCTTGACCCCGTCGCGGCCCGTCCAGCCGCTGACGACGGCCTTGAGAGCGTCGCCGGCGAGGGAGCGTGGCGTACCATCGGCCAGCGCGCCGTAAACCCGCGTCATCGCCACGAACCACTGTTCGCTGAGCAGGGGCTCGACGATCGTGCCGCAGCGGTCACAATGTCCGACCGAATGCGTGTGCGGCTCTTCGCGCACCAGCAGACCCTGGTCTTTGAGGTCGCGGACGATGGCCGTCCTGGCCTCGAAGCGGTCCATGCCGGCGTAGCGCCCCGCTTCGTCGTTCATGCGGCCGTCGAACCCGATCGCGCTCACGATGGGTAGTCCGTGACGCTCGCCGATCTCGAAGTCGACGGGGTCGTGGCCGGGGGTCACTTTGAGGGCGCCGGTGCCGAACTGGGGGTCGATCGCCTGGTCGGGAATGATCGGGATCAGCCGCCCGACGACCGGCACGCGGGCCCGGAGCCCGCGGACATCTCGATAGCGTGCGTCGTCCGGATGGACGGCGACCGCGGTATCGGCGACGATCGTCTCCGGACGCGTCGTCGCGATGGTGATGGAATCTCCCGTCTCGCTTCCCTGCGTGTCGACCAGCGGATAGCGGACGTGCCAGAGGAACGACTGCTCCTCCTCATGGTTGACCTCGAGGTCGCTGATCGCGCTGAGACAGCCCGGGCACCAGTTGATCAGCCGGTTGCCGCGATAGATCAACCCCTTGTCGAAGAGGTCCACGAAAATCGTACGCACAGCCTTCGCCGGACTCGCGTCCATGGTGAAAGCCTCGCGCGTCCAGTCCGCCGATATCCCCAGGCGCTTGTGCTGCACGAATATGCGCGCGCGGCTGTCGTTGACGAAGTCCCACACGCGCTTGAGATAGGCTTCGCGGCCGATTTGGCGGCGGTCGAGGCCCTCGGCCTTGATCTGGCGCTCGACGATGGCGTTCACGGCGATCGCGGCATGATCGACGCCCGGCAGCCAGAGCGTTGGCCGGCCTTGCATGCGTCGCCAGCGCACCAGGATGTCTTCGACCGCGTCCATCATGGCGTGGCCGAGGTGCAGCTCGCCCGTGAGGTTCGGCGGCGGCATGATGATCGTGAAAGGCCGCTCGCCTTCGCGGACGCGCGGCGTGAAGTATCCGGACTCTTCCCACCTCCGGTAGAGGTGTGCTTCGACCGCGGCCGCGTTAAACGCCTTGGGCATCTCTTCGGGCAGGGTCGGTTCTGTGGTCATGTTCGATCACCCCTCGGTTTCAAGGGAACTGGTCCGGATCAGGCCGCCGTCCCCGGTCGACGGCGGCCTGATGGCACAAACGATGGGCGACGGTCCGGAGGCAGGGCGAGTCGCGTTTGCCGGCGAGCAGGCAACCGCTGCCGGGGGTACGCACGGCCCCGTCGCGGCCGGCGGCGCCGGCGGGCAGGGCTGCGGCGCCGGGGCGATTGCCGGCGTCGCTCCGCCGCAGTCGAACTGAGTATTCCGCCCGTAGAGCCGTCCGTCGTCGGCGATGAATGTCAACGAAACGCTGACCGCGCCGGGCGCGGCGCAGGCCAGCGTCGCCCGCAGGGTTGTGGATTCGGCCACGGCGTCGGCGTCTTCACTAATGCTGATGCTTCCGCTCGCGACGCGCACGGTCTGTCCGTCGTTGTTCACCTGGAGCGAGGCTGCGGTGAAACGCGCGGCGCCGCTGGTCGGGTAAGTAAGGTTGACGATCGCGACTCCCGCCGGAGAATCGTCACGGTAGGTCGCGGTGAGAGTGAAAGTCTGGCCGGACGGCCCGGCGGCGGCGGTCAGTGAGGACTGGCCGAACTCCGCGGGGGGACTGAATGGCGGTGGCGGCTGCGCGGGGCTTGAAGGTGGGGGTGTTGGCGGTAAGACCCCGCACCCGAGGACCGACGCCGCCGTGCTCAAGATGCCGCCCTGGTCCTGAACGAAGGTCAGGACGAAGTAGACCAGGCCCTGCTCGATGCAGCGGAACCTGGCGGTCAAGATCGTCGTCTCCCCGGTCGAGTCCGCGTCTTCGCCGGCGCTGATCACGGAGGCGGCCTGGCGTAGGGCCTGGCCGTCGTCGTTCTCGCGCAAGGACGCCGCCGTGAACAGACCGAGGCGGCCGGTCCCGCCGGCCGCATAGAGGTACGCGGTCCCGGCGGGCGAATCGTCGTTGTAGGTCACCGTGACGCTGACGCTGGCCTGGAGCGCGGCGTTGGTCGCGGAGACGAGCGGCGGGTCACCCAGAGGTGTCGTCGCCCGGGCCGGCGGCGTAGCACCGGCGACCGAGATGCCGGCGGCCGCGGCCAGGACGGCGGCCCGCAGGGCGGCGGGCAAGACACCCCGGCCCAACAGTTGGATCATTCGCATATCATCTCTCGCCCGGCAGACGATGCGCCGGAGGCCGGGCGCCAGTGCATATGATGGCGTCGCGAGGCGCCAGGAGCCAGTCGAGGTCATCGACCTCTTCGGCGAGGAACGCCGTGCGCTCCTGGCCGGGTGATCTCGCTCAAGCGCAGTCGCACCTGACGGCGTCTCGGGCGTCTCGTTGTTGTGAGTTCGGGGAGAGGTCTTGAGGCTTGGCTTCCCGCGCAGGCCGGGCTTCAGCCTGGCGATCTTGTCAGCGGGCCCCGCAGGAGCAACCGGAGCCGCAGCCGCCTCCGCCGCAGCCGCCCGTACCCGGGCCACGGATGGTGAAGCCCTGGCGCAGGTCCTCCACCACATAATCGATGGCGGCGCCGGACCAGAAAGGGATGCTGAGCTCCTCGACGTGGAGCGATACCCCATCCCCCTCGATTACAACGTCGTCTTCCTCGGCAGCTCCCCAGGACATGCCGTAGCGGAGCTGTCCGTCTACGTTCCGGGCGTAGAGCCGCAGGACGACGTTCTTGTCGTCCTGCTCCTGAGACATCGTCCGGAACCGATCGAGGGCTTCGCGGGTGACGTTGATCATCGCTTCCTCCGGGGAAGGGCTTTGGGATATTGTCGGCCGCTCGGAGCTGTTTCGCAAGTATGTACTGCGCTAATGCCGTTCCAGTCGCGGCTCAGATGCCATTCCCGGCCAGCGGCCGCCCCGCCAACCGGTAGTAATGCCGCTCCATCAGGAGCATGTTCTTCTCGAGCGACCCCTCGGCCGCCACCTTCGCCCGGTTGGGCGCGACCGCGTTGCGGCGCAGGGCTGCGTTTGTCAGGGCCTCGACGAGGCTGTCCGCCAGGGCTTCGACGTCCCGCACCGGCACGCAGAGGCCGTTCACGCGGTGGCTGATCCAGCCCGTCTGACTGGCGAGGTCGCTGACCACCGGCAAAGCGCCGCAGGCCATCGCCTCCATCGTGCTCGCGGACAGAGAGTCCGAGGACGGGACTGACACGTATACATGGGATTCGCGGAGCAGCCGGCGCAGCTCGACCTGGTCGACGTGGCCCAGGAATCGAACCGGGCCTTCCTGGCCCAGATTGCTGACCAGCGCCGCCAGACGCGTCCGCTCGCTGCCCCTGCCGGCGATCAGGAGCCGGGCGGCGGGCACGCGCTCGCGGGCGCGTGCAAAGGCGCGCACGACCACGTCGACGTTATACAGCGGCTCGAGGGCGCGGTCGCTGATCACCGTGGGGGGGCCGCCCGCCGCCGCGGTTATATTGACCGACTTCAGCGGGCCCTCCAGGTATTCGGGTCCAACGCCGAGGCGGACGAGCGTCAACCTCTCCGGCCGCACGCCCAGCTGAAGGGCGCGCTCCCCGAGCGCCGGATCATTCACGCTGACCAGGTCTGCCGCGTGCAGCGCGTGCCGGGCGATCACCCGGCCCGCGGCGGTCCGGGCCGCCTGGAACAGGTCGGAGCCCCAGGCGCTCACCACATACGGGTGAAAGCCGGCGAAAGAGCCGTAGAATCCGTGCTCCACGACGTAGTGGGCATGAAAGACGTCGGGCGCGATTTCCTGCAGGACGCGCTTGAGTCCCGCCCGGAGATAGCGCAAAGCGTGGACCGGCCGCAGCAAGGAAGGGGGCAGGAAGCGAGGCAGTCCTTCCGGGGAAGGAGGGACTCCGCTTGGTCCGTCTTCCTCCCGGTGAGGCTCCTCGCTCACGCCGGCTCCCGCCGGGGGCGCACGGCCGGGTTTGAGGACATGAAGACTGACGCCGGGAAGCCCGGCGTCGGGCGCGTAGAACGAGACGGCGTGGACTTCATGCCCGCGCTCAACGAAGACACGCAGCCAGCGCCGCGTATGGGCGCCGTCGAAGTCACCGAGCACGGCCAGACGCAGTCGCCGGTCAGGCCCTTCTTCCTCCGACGGGCCGCGAGGAGCTGTCGCCGTTGGCTGCCTCCTTCAGGTGTGGCTCTGCAGCCGCGCCGGCGGACGCAGCCGCGCCACGACGGCTCGGACGCTCTCGACGTAGATAGCCAGGTCGCTCCAGCGCGGGAGCAAGGCCTCCGTTATTGACCTGCCCGAGAGGCGCACGTATGCCCCGGCCGTGGCTGTCAGGCTGACGCCGTAAGCCAGCGAAGAGGCGATCGCCGCCCCCTTAATGTCCAGCGTGGGAATCAGGGCCACGTCGCCGACCATGGTTACCGCGAACGTCGTAATTGCGATCGCCGTGTTGATGATGGGTCTGCCCTTGCTGAAGACATAGGCCGATAGCACCTTCGAGGCGGAGAGGGCGACCGTCCCCGGGAGAAGCCAGAGAAGAGGCGCCACCGATCCTTTGAAGGCCTCGCCGAAGAGCAGCGGGACCAGCCATGGGCAGAGCAGCGCAAGGGCGCCGGCTCCGGCCGCGCTGGCGAGCAGGGTACCCCGGCAAACGAGCGGAGTCATGTGCGCTACGTACTCATCGTCGGCCGCCGTCAGGCGTGGGACGAGGACCACGGCCACGGAGTTCGCCAGAAGCCAGAGCGCTTCACTCAGCGACACGCCGATCGCGTACAAGCCGACTCCCCTGGCGTCGACGAAGAGGAGCACAAGATAGGCATCGAGGCGGTAGTTGAGGAATTGGACGATGTTTCCGGCCTGGCCGGCCATGCCGAATCGCAGCAGCTTGCCCAGTACGTCCGGCCTCGATGCCCGGTGCGGCCAGTCGGCCCGCGGCACGAAAGCGTAGCCCGCCAGCACCGGGATGATCGCCGCCAGCGTCCAAACCGCCAACGCCCGGCCGATTGTTAGAGATCCCGCGGCTTCGAGTGTCACCAGCCCGGCGAGCGTCGTGAACGGCGCCAGTGTTTCGAGGATGCTGACGACCAGAAAGCGGCCGCGGGAACGCAAGACGCTCTCGACCACCCGGAATTGCACCACGAGGGGGATGGCTATGACCAGGAGCCAGTAGGGAACGCCTGCGCCCCGCAGGCGGTCGTTTAGGAACAGCGCCAGCAACCCCACGACGGCCGCGACCACGATGGCGCCCACCAGCGTGATTGAGAGGCCCGCTTCCAGCGCTTGGCGCGGCGTTACCTGACTCTTGCTCACATAGTAGAGGACGCCGATGCCAACGCCGAGGCTGACGAGCGCATAGCCGAAGCTGACCGCGGTCTGATAGAGGCTGGTGACGCCCCGGCCTTCCGGTCCCAACGACCGCGCGATCACTACCACGATAAAGAAGCTGACGGCGTTGATCGTGACGTTGCTCGCCAGGATCAGGTTGACGTTGAACAGGAGGGCCCCGCCGGGTCCCTCCTCCTTCGGGATCGGGAGAATGATCGCCTCAGACATCCGCGCGTGCCGGCTTGCGCGCCGGCGCGACCAGCGCCTCCACCGCCTCCAGCTCGGCCTGGAGGCGCTCTTCCCAGGTCCAGAAGTTGCGGCCCGCGAACTCCGATGCGGCCGCCGCCAGACGGGCGCGGCGGCCGGGCTCAGCGGCCAGGCCGGCGAGCGCACCGGCGATCGCCCCTGGGTCGCCGGTAGGCAGGAGCACACCGTTGTCCCCATCGCGGACCAGGTCGCGCGTGTCGCCTTCGTCCAGAGTGAGGATGCAGCGGCCGCTGGCCATCGCCTCCAGCAGCGGGTTGCCGACGTTCGACAGCTCGTTCAGGGAGAGGAACACGTCGGCTGCCCACAGAAATTTGAGCACCTCAGCTTGGGGGACTGCGCCGACGAAGCGCACCGACGCGCCAAGACCCCGCGCGGCTGTCTGCCGCGCCAGGTTCGCCCGCTGCTCACCGTCACCGACGATCAGCAGACAGGCTCCCGCGACCCGTGGCTTGAGGAGAGCGAGAGCATCGATCGCGCGGTCGACGCGTTTCCAGCCGGCGAGACGGGCGGCGCTGACGAGCACGAACGCGTCCGCTTCCAGACCCAGCGCGGTGCGCGCCGCGGCCGCTTCCTCGGGGCGCGGAGGCCGAACATGGCGGAGGTCGAGGCCGTTACGCCAGAACCGGACCTTGCCCGCTGACCCCGGGTTGAGCCGTGCCAGGACCTCATCTCCCATCGTCCCGTCATCGGTCATGACGTAAAGGTCGGCCGGCGCGCGAAGCGCGAGGACCTCCTCGTACCGCCGCAGCCTGTCGAGGGCGCGGTCGAGGTAGGGGTGCATTACGGTGCCCTGGAAGCGGGCAATGAGCGGCAGGCGGTGCCGCCGCCGCACCAGGCCCTGCGCGAGGACGCCGTGCACCTCGTACCCGTATAGCAAGTCGGCGCCGCGCTCCTTCAGGAGAGATTCCGCCCGTTGCGCGGCCAGCCAGGGGAAGAGGCTGGCGAACCGAAGCTTCTGGTCGAACTTGTTAACGATGGCCGGAAGACGGACGCGCGACTCCTGCAGGGAAGGCAAGTGAATGCGGTGGTACCGAACACCCTCCAGTTCCGGTGGCGCCGAGGGCGGCTCGCCGAAGTGGTGATTCGCTCCCACAGTCGCGCAGACGAAATCGACCTCATGGCCGCGCCGCCCGTAGGCCTCGAGCGTGCGGTAAAGAGACGCCGCCCCGCCCTGCCCCGACAGCGCCCACACGTCCAGGGCGGAGATCATCAAGACCCTCATCGCTCGTCCCGGGGACACGGCGCCAGGGGTCGGGGCGCGCTGCGCGTCCCTCGCGCCGAGCAGAGAAGCACCGGAGCCTTCACCCGCCTCATTTGGCGCTAAGTGTAGGCGACGCCCGTATTCGACGCCAAAGCCGGCTTATTGCTACTATCGAAGGGATTGCCTATCATAGCTGGCTCATCAGGCTCGGGGTGTAGCTCAGTCAGGCTAGAGCGCACGGTTCGGGACCGTGAGGTCGGCAGTTCGAATCTGCCCACCCCGACCACTTTTCACCTGAGATACGCGGGCCTCGCCGCCGCGAGTCGCCTCCGGAGACCGCCGCCACGTCTACCGTGTTTCGTTCCGTAATGAGGTAGGGACCATGAGCTTGCAGATGCAGGGCAAGGACAGCGTCCGCCTGAAGCGGCACGGCGCCGAACAGGCGATCGCCCTCGCCCTCGAGAGTAAGTGGGAGGAGGCCGCCGCCTTCAACCGGACAATCCTGAACACATTCCCCGGCGACGTCGACAGCTGGAACCGTCTCGGCAAGGCTCTCCTCGAGCTGGGGCGCTTTCGCGAGGCTCGCGAGGCCTATCAGAAATCTCTCGACCTCGATCCAGTCAACACCATCGCCAAACGCAATATCGAGCGCCTCTCCACACTGAAGGAAGATGACGAGCCGCGGCGCTCAGACGCCGTCGCCAAGGTCGCTCAGGACCTGTTTATCGAGGAGATCGGCAAGTCGGGCACGACCTTGCTAAAGGATGTCGCGCCGGAGATGGCCGCGCGCACCGTTGCCGGTGATGAGGTGTACATCAAGCCGAAGGACAACGTCCTCACCATTGAGAACGCCCAGGGCGAGGTCCTGGGTACGGTTGAGCCGAAGCTCGGTCTGCGTCTGCTGCGCCTCATGAACGGCGGCAACAAGTACGCCGCCGCCGTAAAGAGCGTAGGCGAGACCCAGGTGGAGATTATCATCAAGGAGATCTTTCGCGATCCGAGCCAGACGCGCGTCTCCTTCCCGGCCCCTCGGGAAGGTGTCCGGCCTTACACGCGTGACAGCCTCCTTCGCTACGACAATGATGACGAGGACGAAGACGTGGATGATGATACCGAGAGCGAGGAGTGGGAACGCGAGACTGAGATCGGCGAGCCCGGCACCGTCAGCCTGTCATCGCTCAAAGAGTCGCTCGACGTCGGTGACGACGAAGACGAGGAGTCTTGAGCAACTCCGAACGCACCCACCGATAGCTCAGGCTTAGAGCCTGGATTAGATATGGAAGGCCGCATCGCGGTCGCGCGCTGGGAAGACATTCCCGGTGAGACCATCGAACGTTACTGGGAACGCGTGCGCGAGTCGGGATTGGAACCGATCGACCTCCACGGCCCCTCCGGCGGCTCCGCACTCGACGTTTGTCGCGGCCTGGTTCTGACGGGCGGCGTCGACGTGGACCCCGCTCGTTACGGCGCCGACCGCCATGAGAAGGTCCGCCGCATCGACCGGGAGCGAGACGAGTTCGAGTTGGCCCTCCTCGATTCTGCCCTTCGCGCCGACCTCCCCGTCCTGGCGATCTGCCGCGGACACCAGCTCCTCAACGTAGCCCTCGGCGGTCGCCTGCTCCAGCACATCGAGAGCGGCGGGCACGCCGCCGATTACACCAGCGAGGGGTTCCCATCCCGCAGTCACTCCATCGCCCTGGATCCAGCGTCCCGCCTCTGCCGCTTTTTGGGCTGCCCCGAGGCTGTGGTGAATTCGCGCCACCACCAGGCCGTCACTCCGGAGACGCTCGCGGCTGGTCTGCGCTGCGCCGCGCTGAGCCCGGATGGCCTCGTCGAGGCGGTCGAGAGCCTCGGCCACACCTGGGTATTGGGCGTTCAGTGGCATCCCGAGCGCGACGAGACAGAGATCGAAGGCTTCGCCGCTGGGGGCCGCGCCCTCTTTTCCGCCTTCGCGAGGGCCGCGACGGCGCCCTGAGGATGCGCCCCGGGAAGGCATACCTGCGCGCGATGGCGGAGTGTTCCGAGGCGCCGGACCTGCTCAACATTGCCCTTTACGTGAAGGATTCAGGTATAATCTCATTGCTAAAGCTCCACATTTCTCCCAGAAAGGCTCATACCCACATGAAGCTGACCGATTCACCCGAAGAAGCGGCGTGGCGCCAGGAAGTGCGCGAGTTTCTTCAGAGAGAGCTCCCGGAGACGCTGCGGCCAAGGCCCGGCCAAGACCCGTTTGCCGCCATGGCCGCTGCCTTTGGCGGCGGCGAAGCCGCTGGCGATAGCCGCGGACGCCCCGGGGCGCAGGCCGGCGGGTCCGGCTTCCGGCTGATGGCGAGCGGTCCCATGGGTGAGTGGCGGGCCAAGCTGGCGGAAAAGGGCTGGATCGCTCCCGCCTGGCCCAAAGAATATGGCGGCGCCGGTCTCTCGACCATGGAGCAGTTCATTCTGAACGAGGAGTTCGCCGAGGCCCGCGCTCCTCAGCTCGGTGGCATGGGCGTTCTCATGGCCGGCCCCACGATCATCATCCACGGCACCGAGGAGCAGAAGACCGAGCACCTGCCCAAGATCCTCAAAGGCGAGACCCAATGGTGCCAGGGCTTTTCCGAGCCCGGCGCCGGCTCCGACCTCGCCTCCCTGCAGACCCGCGCCGTGCGCGACGGTGACGACTTCGTAATTAACGGCTCCAAGATTTGGACCTCCGGTGCGCAGTTCGCCAACTGGATGTTCATGCTCGCCCGCACCGACCCCGATGCCCCCAAGCACCGCGGCATCACCTACTTCTTGCTTGACTTCAAAAGCTCCGGCATTACCGTCCAGCCGCTGGTACAGATGTCCGGGGGCGCCGGCTTCAACCAGGTGTTCTTCGACAACGTCCGCGTACCCGCAAAGAACGTCGTCGGCGAGGTCAACCGGGGCTGGTACGTCGGCACGACCACCCTGGACTTCGAGCGCAGCGGCATCGGCAGCGCCGTCGGCACCCGCCAGAACGTCGAGCGCATGATCCGCTGGGCCAAGGACAACGTGGCCCGCGGCCACTCGATGCTCGAGCGCAACCCGCTCGTTCGCCTTGAGCTGGTCGACCGTGTTGTCGAGGCCAACGTCGCCAAGATGCTCTCCTACCGCGTGGTGCACATGCAGAACGTCGGCATGGTGCCAAACCACGAGGCATCCATGGCCAAGCTGTTCTCGTCCGAGCTGAACCAGCGCATCTCACGAACAGGAATAAAGATGATCGGACTCTACGGCCTGGCATGGGACTCCCAGTCACCCCACTCGCCGAATCGCGCCCAGTACTCGCGCGGCTACGTCCAGAGCGTCTCCTCCACTATCGCCGGCGGCACGAGCGAGGTTCAGCGCAACATCATCGCCCAGCGCGGCCTCGGGCTGCCGCGCGACTAGAGGCGGCCTGCGGGGACAACGACCGAGAACGGGTCCAGAAGGACCCGCTGATGGCGACAGCAGTTCGGCAAACCGGACTCAAGTAGCGGGCTGCTGGAGTTGTTGCGAGCCGTCGCGGAACGCGCAGTCACAGTGCCCCGCGCGTCCACGGACCCCAGATCGCGAAGGTCCTTCCGGGGGCCGCGGCGGGCGGATTAGGGCCAGAGTTCGGCCCCTGGAGGTTGGCGAAGAGAGTCTCGCCGTCCGGGCTGAACGTCGCCCCGGCCCACTCACTGTCGTTGAGGAGGTTCTCTGCGAACGCGAAGATTTCGCCCTTTCGCGTCAGTCCATTCAGTCGCAGGGGCATCGGGCCATCCTCGCAAATGACGATTCCACCGCGCGGCGAAACGCAAATGTTATCCGGCTCCTTGAGGATCGAGGCGTCCTTTGACTCGAACAGGAGCGTGAGCCGAGCGCCGGCACCTCGATCCGGATCGTATTGCCAGACCTGGCCCAGACCCGCGTCACCACCGATGGTCGAGTGAAAGAAGACGCTGCCGTCGGCGAAGAAGCAGCCTTCGAGACGCAGGAATCTCGCTCCGCCCTGCGTGAAAGCCGATCCCCACACCGAAAGCGGGTTCCCGTTGACAGGGTCTGGATCAGGGATGTCTATCCACTCAACCGACAGTGGTTCGCCCACTCTCTGGCCTGTCCTCGTGTCGTACCTGGGCTTGCCGCGAATCGCTAACATCTGTAGCCGGCCTCCGGCCTCCAGGCGAGCAGGGGCCTTCGGGGTGAATCGATAAAAGCCACTCGCCTCGCCGTTGTCCTCCGTCTCATAGAGGATAGACGTCTCCGGGTCGACGGCCACCGCCTCGTGAACGAAGCGCCCCATTTCCTTCAGCGGCACGGGCGGCACCGGTGCGGTGGCGCCCACGGGCACTTCAAAGACGTAGCCGTGGGGCTTGCTCCACTTCGGCAGACCCTCGTACGTCTCTTCACAGCTCAGCCACGATCCCCAAGGGGTTCTGCCACCGGCGCAATTCCCGTACGTCCCGTTCAGGCTAATGAAGTCCCGGACCAACTCTCGCGTCCGCGGGTTGACCTCCAGGGATGTAGTACCTCCTCCGGCAAGGAAATCGTATTTCGTGCTGTCGCTGCCGCCGACCGATCCTCGCCCAGGGTCGTTATAGTCTTCATGGTTGCGGATGAGGCGAATGTTGCCGTTGGGCAGGGGGAAGGCCGCCATACCGTCGTGGGCGATGGGCGTCAAGTTGCCATCGGACATCGGCGTTCCGGCCACGCCGAAAGAGCGATAAGAGAATCCCTCCGCAACGGCCAGGCGGTTGACGCCATCGCTCAAGTCGGGGGACGGCCGCGGCGGGCCGTAGCCGTTAGCGCTCGACTCCACCAGGGCGTGGAACTCGGTGCTGCCTCCACTAGTTGGGGATGCCTCGGATGCAGGCCGCGGCGAAGCAGAATTACGATTAAAGAGACCAAGCATGCCCGCGGGCACGGCCACGGCGCCCGCGGCCGCGACGGCCGCACCTCCGCGGAGAAAGACGCGGCGGCTGAGGCGCCTGCGCTGATCGTTACGGTCAAAGCTGTTGTCCGTCATACTCCCCTCGGTGCGTCTATTGCGAGGCGCCAGAGGCTTCTCACGCTAACCGGTCCAGCAGGAGCGCGGCGATGAAACCGACGATGCCGAGGGCAAGGAGGCCGAATAGGAGGGCCAGGGCGGCGAGGATCTCCGCTGGGTCTTCCCGTCTGCGAGTCAGTCCGCGGCGACCGCGACGCGACCATGTAGAGCCTGTTGGGGGCACGGCCATCTAGCCTCCGGCAGCCTCGATTACCCAGTCGCTAGCGATTCCGGCCAGGAGTCCGAAGAGGACCCCCCACAGCAGCAGCTTCTTTCCGGCAAAGGTCTGCCCGAGATGGAATAGCTCGTTGATTACGAAGAGGATGGACCCCGCTGCCAGGGCGAGAAATGCGATGGAGACGTGGTCGTTCACCCAGGTACGGCCAACAAGGGTCCCAAGAAAGGTCGGACCCCCGCCGACGAGACCCAGCGCCAGCAGGAACGGCCATGTGGGCACGCGGGAGTCTCCGGCAAGCGGGGCGACGATCCCGAACCCCTCGGTCGCGTTATGCAGGCCGAAGCCGATGATCAACGCGTAGGCGAGACTCAGCTCTCCGGCGGAAGCTGATTGGCCGATCGCCAGACCTTCCGAGAAGTTGTGCAGTCCGATCCCGGAGGCGATGAACAGGGCGAGGGCCTGAGGGTCGCTGAGGCCGACCGCTCGACGCGCCTCGAACTCCGAAGCGGACGCCGTACCTGGGCCCTGCCGGACCGCGGCACGACGAGCGGCGAGCCATTGGTCGTAGTAGACGAGCGATAGCAAGCCGATGCCAAGCCCGACCGCGAAGACTAACGCCTCGGTGGCGAAAGGAGACCAGGAAGCGCGGTCGTCAACGGCCGCCTTCAGGGAGGACTCGATGGGCTCGAGAGCGTGACTCAAGACATCCCAGAGGAGGAACAGCAGGATGCCGCAGGCAATGGAGTTCAAGAATGCCTTGAACCTGGCGTCAATCGAGCGAAGCCTTGCGACAGGAAGGCCGAGGAAGATGGTCAGCCCGGCGATCGCGCCGAGTAAGACGGTTTCGATTGCCGACAAGCCAGATCCTCCTGACGGACATTAGTATATGCTAAGCAGCTCTATGATCAACTACTAAACTCGTCAAAGACAATCCATCGCCTTTAGACTTAGGCGATGACCGAGCAGGAGTTTGTACCGACGAGGACCATCGATGATTACCTTCAG
>CAYRCD010000010.1:0-58089 GCA_964422735.1 uncultured Dehalococcoidia bacterium
TACTCGTGGACCCGCGTGCGCACGTTGAACGGTGGCGGGGTCACGTCTTGCGTCGCCCCGTCCGCCCTTCGGCGGACGAGGACCTGGCGGCCGCCCTCGAGCGCGCGCCCCTCGATCCAGTACACGTCGTCGCCATCGACGGCCAGCGCGCCGAGCGACACCGAGGATGAAACGATCAGGTCGGAGGTTATCGGCGATTTCCAGGAGCCGTACGGCGCGATGGTCATTGCATTCCTCGGGGATTGAGCTTAGAGGATGGTGGCAGCTCGTGAGAAGAGTTTCGGTTGAAAACGGTTCTCGGGCTACGGACCACCGAGACTGGACGTCTCGGCCAGGTGAACTACGTCGTTAGCATTCGCGCGAGGGGGCTAAGTCGCCGACCCCTCGCAGAGTTGCCTGAGCGCGTCGAGAGCGGCCTCAAGCGCGGCGCGCGCGGCGGCCGCGCCGTAGACGCGTTCGCTGACGGTCCCCAGGAGCGGCAGCGCGGTCCAAGCGGCGAGGCGAGCGCTAAGCCGGCAGCCGGCGTCGGTGGCCACGATCGTGTAAGTCTCGTCGTAGCGCAAGGGACCGAGCGCCAGCAGCGACCGGAGCCGGCGCTCCGGCTCGACTTCGAGCGGCCGGTCGTGCAGGAGGCGAAAGAAGCCGGAGCGCAGCCGCCAGCGCACGTGCTGTCCGGGCCAAGGGTAGTCGGGTGGCGCATCGAGCGCGCGTTCGAGGCTTCGGTCCCATAACACGACCTCGGCCGGGTCGCAGAGGGCGCGCCAAACGCGGGCCGGCGGGGCGGCGATTTCGATGCTCAGCGTGAAGTCATACATTCGAATACTCAGACAGCTCTGTGTTGCGGAGTGATGATCCGGCGTCTAGAATCGGGCAATCCACGGTAAAAGGACTAGAGCGAAGCTTCGAAGGGAGAATCACCATGGGAATCGAAGAGAACAAGGCACTGGCCAGGCGCCAATGGGAAGCCGTGGCCGCTGGGAATTTTGACCTGGTCGCGCAGGGCTACGACGACAACGTCGTCTACCACGGTGCGGGCGGTGACGAACGTCGCGGGAAGGCCGCCATGATCGAGTTGGGCCAGATGTACTACAACGCCATGCCGGACATGCGTATCACCATCGAGGACACGATTGCCGAAGGAGACAGAGTGCTCACGCGCGTGAGACCACAGGGCACGAACACCGGCGAACTGATGGGCATGCCGGCCACGGGTAAGAAAGTCGACGTGAAGTGGGTCATGAACGTCGTCCGGATTGCGAACGGCAAAGTAGTCGAAGAGTGGGAGATCTTCGACCAACTCGACTTCATGCGCCAGCTTGGAGTCATCCCACCCGAGGCATGACCAGCCCCGCCTGGCGGGGGACTTCTCTTCCGTCGCCCGCCCTTTAGAATAATCGGAGGAGAGGTATGTCCATCTATCTCGACCGCCACGACCTCCCGGGCGTCTCGCCCATCGATGTCGCGAAGGCCCACGTTCTGGACGTCGAGCTTCAGGCCAAGTACGACGTCAAGTTCATGACCTACTGGTACGACGAAAGCGCTCACAGCGTTTTCTGCCTGGTCGATGCGCCCAGCGCGGAGGCGGCCCAGACGGTACATCGGGAGGCCCACGGCTTCGTCGCCGGTCAGGTCATCGAGGTCGATCCGCGCGCCGTGCAGCAGTTCCTCGGCAAGATCATGGAGCCGCCGCTCGGTGAGGCCTGGGTGGCCACTGCCTTTCGCGTCATCCTCTTCACGGACATGGAGAGCTCCACCGGTCTGACCCAGCGTCTCGGCGATGCGGGCGCGATGGCGGTCCTGCGCGTGCACGACACGATGGTCCGGGACGCGCTGGCTCGGAGCGGAGGCAGCGAGGTCAAGCACACCGGCGACGGCATCATGGCGTCCTTCGTGTCCGTCGTCGGTGCCGTTGAGGCCGCTATCGAGATGCAGAGGCGGCTCACGGCGTATCGCGAGCAGAACCCGGACGTGCCGCTGCGCATCCGGGTTGGTCTGGGCGCCGGCGAGCCCGTGACGGAGCACGACGACCTGTTCGGCGCGGCCGTTCAGCTGGCGCGGCGTGTGTGCGATTACGCGGACCCGGGCGGCATCTGCGTCGCCAACGTCATCCGGGACCTTTGCATCGGCAAGGGCTTCCGATTCGAGAGCCGGGGCGAGGTTGCTCTCAAGGGCTTCGAGGACCTCGTGCCGGTGCACGACCTGCGCTGGTAGACGGACACCAAGCGGCGATCTCCACTTATACCTGATAGCTGGACACTTTCGCCGTTAGACAAGTCCTGCCTTGCGCGGCCCACCGTGGCGCGGGCTGCGCACTCGGCGGAGTCCGCAGCCTCTCAGGGTCCAGCGCCCAAATGTTGACAAGGATTTCGCGAGGCCTAAAGATGCTCCCGTCCCCGCCTCTACCCGGCCTGTCACACTCAAGGAAGGATTCGCATGAAAGCCGCCATCTTCCACGGCCCTAACCAGCTCCTGACCATCGAACAAGTCGAGATCGACAAGCCCATGGCGCACGAGGTCCTCGTCAAAACAATGGCCTCCGGCGTTTGTCACAGCGACCTTCACTTCATCGACGGCCTCTATCCGATGCGCGCGCCGACCGTGCTCGGCCACGAGACCTCGGGGATCGTGGAGGAGGTCGGCCAGAACGTAACTTATGTCAAGCCGGGCGACCACGTCATCGCCTGTCTATCGATCTTCTGCGGCTACTGCGACAACTGCCTCACCGGCAAGACCCACCTCTGTCAGAACCGGGCCGCGACCAGCCGGGGGCGCGAGGACCCGCCCAAGCTCAAGCTGGGCGGCGAGGCCGTGGGCCAGATGGCGAGCATCGGCAGCTTCGCCGAAAAGATGCTCCTCCACGAGAACGCGCTCGTGAAGATCCGCGACGACTATCCCTTCGACCGCGCGGCCCTGATCGGCTGCGGCGTCATGACCGGCGTGGGCGCCGCGTTGAACACGGCGAAAGTGGCCCCGGGTTCGACGGTCGCCGTCTTCGGTTGCGGCGGCGTGGGATTGTCGGTCATCCAGGGCGCGCGTATCGCCGGCGCCCGCATGATCATCGCCGTGGACACGATCGAGTCGAAGCTGGCAACGGCGCGGGAGCTGGGCGCGACGCACATCGTCGACGCTTCGACGGGCAACCCGGTCGAGAAGATCGTCGAGATGACGGGCGGTGGCGCCGATTACACCTTTGAAGCTATCGGCAACGCCAAGGTGGCGGAGCAGTGCTTCGACGCCCTGTGCGCCGGCGGCACGGCGACCGTCATTGGCATGATCCCCGTGGGCCAGAAGGTGGAGCTAACTGGCAGCATGTTCCTGCGCGAGAAGAAGATCCAGGGCAGCTCGATGGGCTCGAACCGCTTCCGCGTCGACATGCCGCGCCTGATCGACTTCAACCTCCAGGGCCGGCTGAAGCTGGACGAGATGATTACGCGACGCCTGAAGCTGGAGGAGGTCAACGAGGCCTTCCGGGCAATGAAGGCGGGCGAAGTCGCGCGCTCGGTGTTGATGTTCTAGCGGGCACCCGGATCGACAACGATGTCACCACGCGACAGGCTTACTTCGCCATCACTTGAAACGGCACGCTCGCTGCAAGTCCATCCCAGGAGCCCGCCATGACCACAACCGAAGATCTCGGTCTCAACACCTTCGAACAGGACGTCATCGCCCGGCCGCACCGTTTCTACAAAGAAATGCGCCGGATTGGGCCCATGATTTGGTCGGAGACCAGCGGCGGCTGGTTCCTGACCAAGTACGAGGACGTGAAGGCGGTCCTGCGCGATCCGGCGCTCTTCTCCAGCGCTCGCGGCGACGGCCTCGACAACCGGCGGGCCGGGATGGTCAGGCGACTGGAGGCAAACGCCGGCGACGGCGGCACGATGAACCGCAACTTCGGCCGTACCATCCTCAACAGCGACCCTCCCGACCACACGCGCCTGCGCAGACTGGTGGACAGGCTCTTCACGCCAAAGTCGATTGCCGAGATGGCGCCTCACGTCCAGGAGATCGCCTCGGACCTGGTGCGGCAAGCGGCGGCGAGGGCCGTCGTCGACGTGATGGACGATCTGGCGGCGCCGCTGCCGACGATCGTTATCGCCGAGTTGTTGGGCGTGTCCACGGAGGACAGGGCGAAGTTCAAGCTCTGGTCCACGGCGATCACCGAAGGGCCGCGGCCGGAGACAACGCCGGAGCAGTGGCAGACGCGCATGAACCACCTGCGCGAGTTCGATGAATATCTGACGCGGGAGATCGACAAGCGGCGCCAGAGTCCCACCGCCGACCTCATCGGCCGCCTGGTCTCCGCGCGCGACGAGAGCGAATCTCTTTCCGAGCAGGAGCTGCTGTCGTTCATCCGGCTTTTGCTGGTGGCGGGCAACGAGACGACGACGAACTTGATCGGCAACGCCGTCCTGGCCCTGATCGACCACCCGGAGCAGCAGGCATTGCTCCGCGAACGGCCGGAATTGATCGACTCCGCCATCGAGGAGTTCTTGCGTTACGACGGCTCGGTGCAGTTCACGAGCCGCGTCCTCGGTGAGCCGTACGAGATGCACGGTCGCAAGCTGGAGCCGGGCGTCAGGCTTGTGACCGTGCTCGCGTCGGCGAACCGGGACGAGGACGTGTGGGACCGGCCGGACGAGCTGGTCATCGACCGACAGCCGAACCGCCATCTGGCGTTCGGAGACTGGATCCACGTCTGCATCGGCCAGCACCTGGCGCGACTGGAAACCAAGACGGCAATCCCGACCCTGCTCGAGGCCCTTCCGAGACTCGACCTGGCGGCGCCGCGGGAAGAGCTGCGCTACCGGCCACAGTTCAACCTGCGCGGCTTAGAGCACCTGCCGGTGCGCGACGCGTCTTGACGGGGGCCAGGCCAAGCCCGTGAAGAAGCTGGTCGTCAACCTGGAAACGTGCGGCCGGACGGGGATGTGCCACTTCCAGTACCCGAAGCTGTTCGAGGAGCGCGACGACGGCTTCCCGCGAGTCATCGCGCCCGACATTGAGGATCTTGGCAGCGCCGAGCTTCTCGACGTCGTCGATTGCTGCCCCACGGGCTCTATCAAGTTGGTGGAGGAGTCCGGCAAGCCTTAGGCCCCTGCGGCGGACGGACACGGCCGAGACTGGAAGTCTCGGCTGCCGGAAGCTCCGGCTACGGGGGCGAAGACGGGAGCATGCGCGCCGAGGCTACTGACGGCCGCGCAGACGCGGGTCGAGGATGTCTCTCAGGGCGTCCCCGAGCAGGTTGAAGCCGAGGACGGTCAGGCTGATAGCAGCGCCGGGCGCGAGCGCCACCCAGGGTGCGTCGATGAAGTAGGTCCGGTTGCGGCCGCTCAGGTCCTGTCCCCAGGACGGCGTGCCCGGCGCGGCCCCGAGGCCAAGGAAGCTGAGCGCGGCCTCGCCGAGAATGACGGTACCGAAGATCGCCGTGGCCTGAACGATCACGTAGGGCAAGACGTTGGGCAGGAGGTGACGCAGCACGATCCGCCCGTCCGACGCACCCACGGCCCTGGCGGCCGTGACGTACTCCTGGTTCTTGAGGGACAGCGTTAGACCCAGGGTTGTGCCGACGCTGACGTTGATCGCCATCACCGAGAAAGCTACAGCCATCGAAATCTGGCTGCCCTGCAAAACCCGACTGAGAACGTCCTGGCCCAGAGAATCCGTACCCAGGATGTACTTGCCACTCGGCGAGAGCAGCGGCACTGCCACGCTGCGGGTGGCATCGAAAGGCGTCAGAAGGGGCGAGAAGACCGCCAGAAACACGAATAACGCGACGATGATCGAGCCTACGAAACCGAGTGGATAGCGGAGGATCAGCGTTCGAACGACGTGGACCCGGGAACGGCCGGGTCCCGCTTCGGCTTCAAAGGCTCCGGCAGCTTCCAGGGCTTCGGCCCTCATCGGTACCTGATCCTCGGGTCGGCCCTTGGCGACTATTCATGGTCCGACAGGAGCCTCAGGAGGTCATGCTGGCGGATATTGAGTCCGTAATGTTGGTTCCGCCTTATACCGGCTTGTGCCCATGGCGCTTATCGGCCTGGACGACCCAGATGGCCGCGTTTATCGGCGCCGACGAGGCCGTGGGTTCAATCTTCGAGCAGTGGGACGGCAAGGGTATGCCGATCGGTCTCAAAGGAGAGGCGATCCCTCTTGTCCGCCGAATCGTCATCCTCGCCAGCTATCTGGAGGTCGCTCACCGATCTGGGGGCCGCCCCGCCGCCCTCCGTCTCGGCCGCGAGCACCGCGGCAAGCACTTCGATCCCACCGTTGTCGTCGCCTTCGAGAAAGCCTCCGCCCGCGACTCCTTCTGGTCTCCCCTCGAGCAGGAGTCGATCTCCCCTAACTTTGTCGAGCTGGTCGAGCGGACGCCGGCCGAACCACCATCGCTCGACGACTTCGCCGCCTGCTGCGCCGACTTCGTCGACATGAAGTCGTTCTGGCTGGCGGGGCACTCCCGGCGCGTCGCCGCCCAGGTCGAACGGCTGGCCGGCAGGCTGCGTTTGGGAAACGCCCGGACAGACGACCTGAAGGTCGCGGCCCTCGTTCATGACCTTGGGCTGGTGGCGGTTCCTTCATTCGTCATCAACAAGGCCGGCAACGCTCTCAGCGACCGCGAGCGCCAGGCGTTTGAGTCCCACGCCCATCACGTCAGCGCCCTTCTTGCGCGCTTCGACGCTCTCGCCGAGATCGGCGAGAGCGTCGCCGCCCATCACGAGCGCCTGGACGACAGCGGCTACACCCGCGGCCTTCGCGACCACGAGATATCGCTCGGCGCCGGGCTGATCGCGGCGGCCAGCAGGTTCGACGAGCTGACGCGCAACCGTCCCGGCTCCGCGGCCCTCGATCCCGAGCAGGCCCTATCCCAGATGACCACCGTAGAAAACGGCGCCTACCGTCCGGACGTCCTCGCCGCACTTCGGGACGACGTCCCCCGCCGGAGCCAGCCCGGTCCGGCGCCCGCGAAGTGGCCGGCGGGGTTGACAGACCGCGAGGTTCAGATCCTGAGGCTGGCGGCCCGCGGCCTTACACGCCGCCAGATCGCCGGCCACGCCGTCGTCAGCGACAGCACCGTCCGCAGCCACCTCGAGCACATCTACGACAAGACCGGCTCGACAACGAGGGTCGGCGCCGTTCTCTTCGCGATCGAACGCGGCCTGATTTCCTGACCGCCTCCGGAAAGATCGGACATTCGTCCGATGGCAGGCGCCTCGCGTCCTCCTAGGGTTGGTCCATCGACAAAGGAGGTGCTCCTCGAAATGACGAGCGTGGAAGTCAAAGACCTCAATCAGCCGGACCAGGTCACCGAGTTCGAGAACGCCAAAATCAGCATCGTCCAGATCGCCGGTTCGAGCGTCGGCCGCGGCGTTATGCAGCCGGGCTGGCGCTGGTCGAAGCACGTCAAGCCAATCGTCAAGACCGACCTCTGCCAGGTCCTCCACTTCGGCTACGTGATCTCCGGCCGCCCGCACATCCGGATGGCCGATGGCCACGAGTTCGAGGACGGGCCCGGTCAGGTGAGCGTCGTCCCGCCCGGCCACGACGGCAGGGTCGTCGGCGACGAGCCCTACGTCGGCATCGAGTGGTCGGGCAATGCGGCCAGCTTCGGCCGGACCGCATAGAACCCGAGAACTTAGCCGTCAGTCGCGACGACTACAAATTCGCCTGCAAACGTAAGGAGAGATCATGGCCCCTCAATTCACGCTGCGGATGAACTGCAACGCCGCCCGGGGCACGGTCTACGACCTGCTCGCCGACCTGAACACGCACCTCCAGTGGAACGGAGAGCAGCAGGCCAAAGACTTCAGGGTCCTGACCCTCACGGCGCCAGCCGGCACCGCGACGGCGGGCACCGTGTTCGATTCAACCGGCAACATCCCGATGTCCAGCCGTCTCTGGCACGACCACTCAACCGTCACCGTCGCCGACCGTCCTCGCGTCTTCGAGTTCCGCACTGACGGTATCGTCGAATTCCAGGACGGCACCCGGATGGAGGCATCATTCACCAACCGATATGAGGTCGAGGCTGCTGGCGAAGGAAGCCGCATCGCCTACACGATGCGGCTCGAGAGCTTGAGGAACGGGATGTGGCGCATCAGCCTGCCGGTCTTCCGCACCCTGGTGTGGAAGTTCGGCATCCCGATGGGCACGAAGCCCGTCCTCAGGAACCTGGTCCGGATGGCAGAGGCGGCGGAGCGGTCCCCGGACGTCGCGCCAGGGACGGCCCCGGGCCAGCCGCGCCGCGCTTGAGCTCGACCGTTTCGCGTCCAAGCCAGGGACGGTCGCTTCGCCTCGGGAGCGACGTTGCTCAGCTGACGTCGCTCCGCCTCACATCCTTTCGAGGATAACCACCGGTATGGGGCGCGTCGTCCTCTTCTGGTAGTCGTCGTAGTTTGGGAAGATCTTCGCCATGATCGCCCAGAGCGCCGGCTTCTCAGCTTTGTTGGCCCGTCGGGCACGAGCGCGAAGCTTGTCGGCCTTGACCTGCACCTGGACCTCTGGATGCGCCCTCAGGTTGAGGTACCACTGGGGGTGTTGGGCGGCGCCGCCGCGGGAACCAACGACGAGGCAGCGGCCGGAGTCTTCGCCGTAAATCAGCGGCGTCATGCGCTGCTCGCCCGAGTGCCGGCCGGTTGTCGTCAGGAGAAGCGTCGGCACGCCGTTCCAGATGTGCCCTTCTGCGCCGTCGGTCTCGATATACCTGCGGGCGTGTTCCTGCTGCCAGCCTGGAGTCCGCGCCGCCGGCGTCCGTTCTTCCGTCATTCTCGTCCTCCTTGTTGCGCTTCGCCCCCCGGCCAGTCGCGCATTCAGCGGCGCGCGGGCCGCGTTTGGCCGCCGCCTTTTCTTGACACTTCGCTCCTGCGACGGATAATAACGAATCTGGCCGGGTGTTGCCGGATGCCCCGAGGCGTTCATCCAGGAGCGAGGACAAGGAATGAAGTTCGGTCTGTTCTACGAGTTGCAGCTGCCCAAGCCCTACGACAGCGATACCTGGGACCCGGACGCCGAGCACCGAATCTACAAGGAAGCGCTTGAGCAGATCGAGCTCGCCGACAAGCTGGGCTTCGACTACGTCTTCGAGGTCGAGCACCACCATCTGGAAGAGTACGCGCACTCGTCGGCGCCGGAGATCTTGCTCGCCGCCGCCAGTCAGCGCACGCAGAACATGAGGCTGGGGCACGGCATAGTCCTGACGCCGCCACCCTACAACCACCCCGGCCGCATCGCCGAACGCATCGCCGCCCTCGATCTGGTCAGCGACGGCCGCGTCGAGTTCGGCACCGGCGAGTCGTCGTCGGCGAACGAGCTCGAAGCTTACAACGTGCCCTGGGACGAGAAGAAGGCGATGTGGGAGGAAGGCGTTCGCGTCAGCGTCCGGATGATGTCGGAAGAGCCGTTCCCCGGCTACGAGGGCACCTACATCACCTTCCCGCCGCGAAACGTGGTGCCAAAACCGCTGCAGAAGCCGCATCCACCGCTGTGGGTGGCCGGCGGCCGGCGCGAGACCGTCCTCACCGCCGCCCGTCTTGGCATGGGCTCGCTCGGCTTCGGATTCGAGACACCCCAGGAGGCGGATGAGCGCGTCCAGACCTACTGGCGCCTGATGCGCGAAGAGTGCCGCCCGATCGGCAAGGCCGTGAACCCGGGTCTCATCGTGTTGAGCCAGTTCGCCTGTGCCGAGACGGAGGAGGAGGCGACCCGGCGCGCCGGTGACGGCGGCCAGTTCTTCAGCTTCGCGCTCAACCACTTCTACAGCCCGCTCACCGGCCCCTATCACAAGCACGCCCGCACTAACCTGTTCCGCGAGTTCACCGACACGCCGCCCGCGGAGCGCATGGCGCGCATTCAGGCGCGCAGTCAGGACCAGCTCGCCGACCTGGCCCGGGCCGAGCTGCACCTCTCGGAGAAGGAGCCGGAGGACGAGAACGCGCGCGCCCTCTGGCGGGCCGCCCGCGCCCGCGCCGCGATCGGTACGCCGGACACTCTCCGCGGCTACCTGAGCAAGTATGAAGACGGCCACCAGGACGTCATGCTCATGATCGCCCAGGCCGGCTCACGCAACCACGAGGACATCATGGCCTCGATCGACCTCTTCGGACGCAAGGTCCTGCCCGACTTCAAGGACCGCCACGAGACCCAGCACAAGAAATGGCGGGCGCAGCAGCTGGACAGCTTCAAGTTCCCGGTGAACTCCTCGATCTAAGGAGAAGGGCTGTTGTAGGGCTGGAAGATGGACATTAGCGCGGGGACGAGGCGCCCGAGTTGTCATCCTGAGGCGCAGCCGAAGGATCTTTGCCTGCGACTTGCCGCGAGCTGGCATGGGAGGACGCGTTCTCGTCCGTCCGTGTGGCCCGCCGGGCCATGGACGCTTCTGAGCCGCAGGCGAACAATCCGACCGCCCCTGGCAGCCCCGGGCCCGAGCGGGACCAGGGCGGCGACATGCACCTTCCGACCCACGACAGTCGAGGGAGGTGCGTAGTGCCCAGTAACCAGGTCAAGGAGATCAAGGATGGCGAGTTGCGCTCGCTCATGGAGCAGGCCAGCGCCTGTCTCGACGAGGGCAAGAGCTACGATTGCGTGCGCCAGTGCGCCGACGCCTACCTGCTTCTCCTCAAGAAGGAGCCCCAGGTCTTGAGCGGCCTCCTCAAGGTGATCGACACGCCACGCGTCAAGGCCGGCCTCGAACGCGAGATGATCCGCTTCGCGCCCCTGATGTGGCCGCGGATGGCGGCCAAGCTCCACCTCGAGGGCGATGCCCCGACGATCGTCTTCGACCGCACCACTCTCGGTTTCGGCGAGGCCATCCAGTACTACGAGTTCACGGTGAACCTGGTCCTCATGGCTGAGGCGGGAACGCTGGAGCAGGCGCTGCAGGCGGCGGCCGCGGCGGGCCTGGCGTAGAGCCGAAAAGTCAAACACCAACCCACACCCGCATGGCGTCGCCGACCCCAAAGTCGTCCAGGGCTGGTCAAGAAGCGCGTGGCAAGTTCCCTCAAACGACCCCCTCAGAAGAAGTCGGTGAAGTAGGGCTGGTGATCGACCGCGAAGATACGGTCGGCGCGGGCGAGCGCGTCGTCGGACGCGGCTCTGAGCAGGCCGGCGCGGGCTGCTCCTGAGGCGCGCAGGTGGCCGTTGAACACGGGCGCCATGACGTTTGCTGAGACCTTCATCTCGGCGTTGTCGGCGGCGCGCTCAGCGAAGCAGGCGCCCTCCCGCACGCCAACGCGCCAGACGCCGGCGTTCCACGGTGCCGTCTGGTCGTCGATCTCGAGCGTCACATCTGCGTCGGCTGTGCCGGGGGCTGCCGCGCGCCGGTTCATCGCTCCCTCGAAGTCGCAGACGCGGAGCAAGACCGTGTAGCCGCTCTTCACATCGAGCCTCTGAGCGTCCTGGAACACGGTTACAAAAGGATCTTCGGACGCGACGGGAACCACGATCTCGCCAGCGAGGTCATGGCCCGCGAGGAAGGACAGCAGGTTGAGATAGGCGTCGCCGGTCAGCGACACGAACTCGCGCACGACGATCTTGCCCGCGTCGCGGCCCTGGTTCGGCTGCGCGTACACCACGTAACCCTGGCCGGAACCGGGAGCGTCCTCCCAGAGGACGGCGTCGAAGGGCTGCGGGTTGGCCCCGCCGAGGACGGCGTTCTTCCACCAGACCTCACCGCGATGGAGGGGCCCGTTGCGGTCGGCGCTGTAGCGGCGGTACACGGCGTCGAGCGCCGGCCAGTCGTCGAGACGCGTTGAGCGCAGGCGGCCGCGGGTCGACGGACGCACGGTGGAGCCGAACTCCTTCGGCTTGAAGGTGTACGTCCGGCTCTCGGCAGCGATCTCCCAGCCATAGCGGCGGTAGAGCATCGGGTGAGGGGTATACAGGCCCGAAAGCACCTGGCCACGTTCGCGCATTACCTCAAGTGAACGGCGGAGCATGGCCCCGGTGTGACCTTTGCGCCGGTGCAGGGGCGATGAAGCTACTGGGCCGACCGCGGCGAAGGGGATGGCGCGGCCGTTGATCCGCATGGCGAAGGGCAGCATGCGCATCATCGCGGTCATCTCGCCGTCCTCGAAGGCGGCGAGGTGCCAATCCGGCTGGTAGAAGACGCGCGCCTGCTCGACGGAAGGCGCGAGGTTGTGGCGGTTGTCGCTGTTGAAGGCGTCGGCCGAGATGCGCACCGCCTCTTCCATCTCATCGGCCGCTAGCGTGCGGATTTGCAGTGTCATTCGCTCCTCCAGGGGCCGAGCTAAATGCCCGGCCTACGGTTTGGCCTGCGGGTGAAAAGAAGACCGCCCCGACGCACCGGGGCGGTCTTTGTACCGGGTTGTCGATCGCGCCTAGCGCCGCGCTGCCCTCGGGGACGCATCAATACGTGGGCTCACAAGAGGCCTCCAGTCGACTTCAGGGACGGCGCGAATGGTCAGCGAATCTTATCGCTGCTGACGGGAGGCCGTCAAGGTTGTGGCCGTCAGCCGACGGGGCCGCCCGCGACGGCGTCATCGCACCTCAGGCAATCGTTCCTGCCGCAGTGGGTGATGGCCGGGTCGCGGCGGATCGCCTCCGCGGCCGCCTGCACCAGCCCGGCGGCTGGATATGCGGCCCAGAGGCTTTGGCCAACCCGGGCTTCGCGCCGAAGCGGCGCCAGCACCGGCTCAACATTGACGAATCCCTCCGAGCAGCCACCGGACTCGACCTCGATGACCTCGCCCGCGCCTCCGAAGGCCCAGCGGATGAAGAGCCTGCGCCCGGCGCGTTGCTCGGCGAGGTGAAGGAGAGTAATGCGGTTGAGGCCGACGCCCATGCACAAAACCTGACCGTTCAGCCGGATCAGGGCATCGAAGGGCGCATAGACGTCCGCGGGCGACTGGGCGTCGATCAGGTCGTGCGCCTTCGGACCGACCGCTGCGAAGGACTCTATCGGGTGGTCGCCGCGCAGGCGGCCGGGCGTAGCGAGGATCGCGGCAGGGATTGCGCCCATGTCCGAGTCGATTTCCTTCGATTCCGTGCTAAATAGGGGCGGCTCATCGAGCTTTGCCGCGAAGCCACCAAGCCACTCAGGCTCGTAGCGGGTCCCATTGCGCCCGCGGCGGCTGCCCGGCGGAGGCGGGGCCTCAAAGGCAGAAGCGAACGTCGGGACGAGTACGGTGCAGCCCTCGTCGAGCAATGCCCGCACCACCGTGGCGGCGCCGCCCTCGACCCAACCGAAGGAGCGCAGGGAGGAGTGGACGCACAACGGCTTTGAGCCCAGCCCCAGTTGGCGGATGCGAGCGCGGATGTCGGCGGCCGTGACGGTAATCCGATTCATACGTGCGCTCAAGGTAGCGGGTAAGCATTCTGGCCACTACAAAACGCTGGAGAATGCCGCCCCTCAGTCTCCGACGATGAACTGCTCTTCGCCGCGCCACATGGCCGAACGGGAGAAGTCGATGAAATGCGCTTCATCTTCGGCGAGGGCGCGGCTGGCGGCGCGGCGCTCTTCGTCGCTGCCGGTCGCACGCTCGCGGTCGAACCAGAGCTCGGCGACGCCGTCGAAAGGCTCGCCCATCTCGCCACGGATGGGGTCCGCCAGACGCGCCGACTGGGCCGGCCGGGTGTGGACCTGGATGTAGCGCTGGATGCCCAGAGTCGCCGCGAAGCCCTTCACGAGAGGTCCGTGGTGGTCGAGCCAGTATTGCTGGAACTCTTCGAGGGTCATACCCGGCTTGCGATGGAGAACGTAGACGAACTTCAGCATTGATGTCATCCCTTGTCGATAGTTGAGGGGCTAGCGCCCCGTTTCCAACTTGCCCTGCACGACCATACTCTCGATGTCAGCTACCAAGTCGGCGGCGACCTCGCGCACGACGCTCCGGACCTGCTCCAGTTCGGCGTCGGTGGCGTTGCCCAGCATGCGGACGACATCGGCGACATCCTGGGAACGGCCGGCCAGCGTCTTCATCAGGACGAGGAACGCAAGCGGCAGAGTTGGCTGACCGTCTCGCCCGATATTTTGGGACGCCTCCACAAGGGCACGAGGCCACCAGCCTTCTTCTCCTTCAATGATGTCGAGGCTCACTCCCGAGGGCGATCGCCAAGTCGAGCCTCCAATACTCAACCGGCCGACCAGCCGAAAGCCCGCAGACTCCAGCCGTTCGGATACTCGCTGCGCATCAGCGCCGAGAATCGCCACGTCGAGATCGGCCGTGGCCCTTTCGGGCATGTAGCGACGCGTTGCCACGGCTCCCACTACCGCCCAGGGGATACCGGCAAGAACTGAGGTGAGGTCGGGCCAGTTCAAGCGATATTGCTCGCTTCTGTCCCAGGGCTGGCTACCGGAGCCGGGCCGCTGGCGGCGGCGTGAGATATCGAGGATCAGGCGACGGCGGGCGGTCTTGATTTCATCGGCTTCCATAGCATCTCGCGGACAAGAACCCGGGTGCGAGCCCTGGGCCTGTTACCGCCCTCGATTATACGTAGGCCGGGCACGGACTCTCGCTATACTCACCCCATGGCGGACGACGACGACCGCGAGGTGCAGGAAGCGAAGCTGCGGGTCGAGGAGCTGCGCTCACAGATCGCCTATCACGATTACCGCTATTTCGTGCTCGACCAGCCCGAGGTTAGCGACGCGGAGTACGACGCGCTCATGCGCGCGCTGCGGGCGCTGGAGGAGAAGCACCCGCAGCTGATCACGCCGGACTCGCCGACGCAGCGCGTCGGCGGCCAGCCGGTCGCCGCGTTTGGCGTCGTCGAGCACCGCCAACCGCTGCTCAGCCTGGCCAACGCCTTCAGCGAAGACGAGTTTCGCGCCTGGTACCGTCGGGTGGCGAACCTGGCCGAACGCGACCATTTCGCCATGGTCTGCGAGCCCAAGATCGACGGACTCGCCGTGGCCCTGGTGTACGAGAACGGCGCTTTCGCCCAGGGCGCGACCCGCGGCGACGGCATGCGCGGCGAGAACATCACCCAGAACCTGCGCACGATCCGCAGCATTCCCCTGTCGCTGACTCCGAAGCAGGAAGGGGTGGGCGATGGAAGAGAGGTGCCGGCCCGCTTCGAAGTCCGGGGCGAGGTCTACATGACTAAGACGGGCTTCGAGCGACTGAACGAGGAGCGGGGCCGCGAGAACGAGGAGCGGCGGGCGAAGGGCCAGGCGCCCCTGCCCCTGTACGCGAGTCCGCGCAACTCGGCCGCGGGCTCGGTGCGCCAGCTCGACCCCTCGGTCACGGCCACGCGCACGCTCGACGTCTTCGTCTACCAGCTGGGCTGGGTCGAAGGCGGCGCGCCGCCGGGCGGCCACTGGGAGGCGATGCAGTGGCTGCAGAGCCTCGGTTTCCGCACGAACCCGAACAGCCGCCGCTTCGAGGACGTTGACGAGGTCCTTGCCTTCATCAAAGGCTGGGAGGAGAAGCGGGAGTCGCTCGACTACGAGATCGACGGGCTGGTCGTGAAGGTCGACGAGATCGGGCTGCAGCGGGCCCTGGGCGTGGTCGGGCGCGAGCCGCGCTGGGCCATCGCCTTCAAGTTCCCCGCGACCCAAGCGACGACGAAGCTGCTGCGCATCGCCGTGAACGTCGGCCGCACCGGCAGCCTCAACCCGTTCGCCGTCCTCGAACCGGTGGTCGTGGCCCATGCGACCGTGAAGCTGGCGACCCTGCACAACGAGGACGACATCCGCCGCAAGGACATCCGCGAGGGCGATACCGTCATCGTCCAGCGCGCGGGCGAGGTCATCCCTCAGGTAGTTGGTCCCGTCGTGAGCCGGCGCACCGGCGCCGAGAAGCCCTTCGACATGCCGACAGAGTGCCCCGAATGCAAGACGCCGGTCGTCCGCCCCGAGGGCGAGGCGATGCGCTACTGCCCCAACCGGGCCTGCCCGGCCCAGATCTTCCGCCTCCTCTGCCACTTCGCCGGCCGCGGCGCCATGGACATCGAAGGTCTGGGCGAGTCCCTCGCCGACCAGCTCTTGAAGTCCGGCCTCGTGCGCGACCTGGCCGACGTCTTCTATATGAAGAAGGAAGACCTCCTGACGCTGGAGCGGCTGGGCGACAAGAGCGCGACGAAGCTGGTCGAGAACATCGAGCGCGCGAAGACGCGGCCGCTCGTGAACATCCTCTTCGGTCTCGGCGTCCGCCACGTCGGTTACGAGACCGCGGAGCTTCTCGCCGACCACTTCGGGGGTATCGACGCCCTGGCGTCGGCCTCGGTAGAGGACCTCGAGTCGGTGCCGGCGATCGGTCCCAAGATTGCCCAGAGCGTGTATGAGTACTTCCAGGACGAGCAGAACCGGGCGCTGATCGAGAAGCTGCGGCGGGCGGGAGTAAGGCTCACGGGCGAGGCGAAGGCGGCGCGCGAGGGCCCTCTCCTGGGCATGACCGTCGTCCCCACGGGCAGCCTGACCCGCTGGTCGCGCAATGAGATCGAGTCTCTGATCAAGCGCCTGGGCGGCGCCGTTGGCACGAGCGTGACCAAGAAGACCGATTACCTCGTCGCGGGCGAGAACCCGGGCTCAAAGCTGGCTAAGGCCGAGGAGTACGGGGTCAAGGTGCTGAGTGAGGATGGGTTCCTGGCGCTGCTGGAGGAGAGGGGAGCTACACTGTAGATGGCCGGCGGACGCGAGCTTGTCCGCGTTCGCGAACGCTTCGGCTGGTATGTCGACCGAGTTCGAGGCCGTCACCACATCATGCGGCATGGTGGGCGGCGGACGGTGACCATCTCACTACCCGCGCACGGAAGTCAGACTCTGCCGCTTGGTACACTGCTCGGCATTCTCGAGGACGCCGGAATCACCGTCGAGGAGTTCAACAGAGAGGCCTGAGGAGCTGGCGACGCGGTACTCCGTGATCATAAACAGAGACCATGAAGGTCACTGGCTGGCGTCCGTGCCCGCGCTTCCCGGCTGCCATACCTGGGGTAAAAGCAGGCAAGAGGCGATCGCGAACGCCCAGGAAGCGATCCTTGGTTGCATCGAAAGCCTCCAGGCCGCCGGCGATCCCATCCCGCAAGAGACAGAGACCGTGGAGCTCATACAAATTGCCGTGCCGTAATTCCCGCGAGTGAGGGTCGCTTGCGGCGGCTGATTGTCTGCTCGGACGGCACCTGGAACACGCCCGACCACATGGACCGGGGCGTGCTGGCGCCCACCAACGTCGTGAAGATGGCGCGGGCCGTCCCGCCACAGGCGCCGGATGGGACGACGCAGATCGTCTTCTACGACCCCGGCGTCGGCACTGCCAGCCTCACTGACAAACTGACCGGCGGCGCCTTTGGCGTCGGCCTGTTCGAAAACGTCCGCGACGCCTATCTCTTCCTCGTCCACAACTACGCCGACGGCGATGACATCTACTTCTTCGGATTCAGCCGCGGCGCCTACACGGTGCGCAGCACCGCCGGGCTGATCCGCAAGACCGGCCTCCTGCGCAAGGAGCACGCCGACCGGGCGCAAGAGGCCTACAAAATCTACCGCGACCGCGAGGGCGGCGCCGACTCGCCCGCCGCGACCGACTTCCGCGCCCGCTTCTCGCGCTATCCGGTGCCGATCAAGCTCATCGGCGTCTGGGACACCGTCGGCGCTCTTGGCATCCCGGGCGTGCTCAACTTCATCGGCAGGAAGCGCTTTCAGTTCCACGACGTCGCCCTCAGTCGCAGCGTCCAATTCGCCTACCAGGCCCTGGCGATCGACGAAAAGCGCAAAGCCTTCGAGCCGACGATCTGGGAGCAACACCCGGACGCGACGGACCAGGTGATGGAGCAGGCCTGGTTCACCGGCGTCCACATGGACGTGGGCGGCGGCTATGGCGACCACCAGGTCCCAGACGTAGCCTTCCTGTGGATGGCGGAGAAGGTGCGCGCCGTCGGACTGGCTCTGGACCGGGCTTATCTCGACTCCGTGGCGTCTCCCGATCCACTCGCCGAGCTCCACGAATCGCGCGCCTTTCCGTATACGCTCATACCGGCGTACTACCGGCCGATAGGCGAGGGCGTACCGCCCGCCCTGGCCGCCTATCCGGGGTCGCAATCGAACGAGTCGCTGCACCCCTCGGTACGGCAGAGGTGGGACGCCGCCGCGTCGTACCGGCCGCGGAACCTGGTGGATTACCTGCGCAAGCACCCGTAAGCCTATCCCTGACCCCCTCTCCCGCAGAGGGAGAGGGGAACACCAGCCTTCCCAAAAGGCTTGGACGCTCGGGAGAGGCAAGAGAATTACCCGCTCTTGCTCCCTTCCCCCCTTGTGGGGGAAGGGCCGGGGATGGGGGCTTTCGCCCTCCCGGCGGCCCTCCTGATCTCGTTGCCCACGGCCTTGGGGGCGACTTCGTCACCGAAGGGAAGCTCGTGGACGTGGGCTGCCCAGTCGGGCTCGATGTCGATGCCCAGGCCGTCGGCCATGCGCACGAGGTAGCTGAAGATGCCTACGATGTGCACTATGTCGATGACGTCCTCGTCGCGCCAGCCGGCCTCGCGCAGGCGGTCGACGTCTTCGCGCGTGACGTTGCCGGGCTGCACGGTGAGCAGCTCGGCATATTCGAGCATCGCCGTCTGCTTCGGCGTCAGTTGCGCCGTGCGCCAATTCTGACGAAAGGCGGAAGCAAGCTCTTCGTCGTTGGTCTCCCTGCGCAGAAACTCTGCGTGCGCCAGCGTTCAGTACTGGCAGCGGTTGAGGGCGGCGGTGACGGTTGCGACCATCTGGCGCTCCGCCGGCGTGAGGCCGGAATCGGCCGAGTTCATGACCTTCTGGTAATGGGCGAAGAAGCTCTCGACCAGGGCCGGCCGCAGGCTGCCGGAGCTGACGATATTGGCGACGCTGCCGCCGCCCTCGATCTGGCGACGCCAGCGCTCGCCGAGGGTACCACCCGCTTCTTCCGGCGCGGCGATCTTCACATAAGCCATCGGCTTCCCTCCAGGACTGATGCGGGAAGAGTAGCACGGGGCAAAACCCTCAGCCGCTAGCCTGCACCGGGAGTAAACGTGAAGATTCGGACGCCAGATTTACAGCTCGGAGTAGGGCCGTGACACGCGTTGGCGCTCGCTCCCGCCGCCGGTCCGCTCGCGTACGCCACTTCGCGCTTTGACCCAGTTGCGGCACCTGCTTATAATGCCTCAGGCCGTGGCGGCCCTCCGTTCCGGCCGCCGGCAGGGACTCGCATGGCTTTCAATCCTATCAGCGCCTTCTTGGGCCTTTTCTCGCACGACGTCGGGATTGACCTCGGCACCGCCAACACCCTTGTCATGGTCAAGGGGCGGGGCATCGTCATCGACGAGCCCTCGGTCGTCGCCATCGACCGCGTTTCGCGCAAAGTGCTGGCGATCGGCGCCGAGGCGAAGCGCATGGTCGGCCGTACGCCGGCGAGCATCGTGGCCGTACGCCCCCTCAAGGACGGCGTGATCTCGGACTTTCACGTCACGGAGCGCATGCTCCATTACTTCATCCGCGCGGTGCATGAGCGCTTTGGCTTCGGCATCCCGCGGCCGCGGGTCGTCATCGGCATCCCCAGCGGCGTGACCGAGGTCGAGAAGCGCGCCGTCCACGACGCGGCTCTGAATGCCGGCGCGCGCGAATGCTACCTGATCGAGGAGCCAATGGCGGCGGCGATCGGCGCCGGCCTGCCGATCATGGACCCCTCGGGCTGCATGATCGTCGACATCGGCGGTGGCACGACCGAGGTCGCGGTGATCGCTCTCGGCGGCACCGTGGTCTGGCACTCGAGCCGGATCGCCGGCGACGAGATGGACCAGGAAATAATCTCCTACGCCCGTCAGGTCCACAACATGATCATCGGTGAGCGCTCGGCCGAGGAGATAAAGATCCAGGCCGGTTCCGCCTTCCCGCTGGACGAGGAGGAAACGGTCGAAATCCGCGGCCGCGATCTCGCCACGGGGCTGCCAAAGGCCGTTGAGGTGAGCACGATCGAGATCCGCGACGCCCTGTCGGGCCCCGTGGCCGCCATCGTGGAGGTTGTCCGCGCGGCGATCGAGATCACTCCGCCGGAGCTGGTCGCCGACCTGATGTTCAAGGGCATCTGCCTCGCCGGCGGCGGAGCCCTCCTGCGCGGCATCGACCGCCGTCTGCAGCAGGAGACGCGCTTCCCGGTCTACGTCGCGGAAGACCCCCTCACCTGCGTCGTGCGCGGCACGGGCGAGGTGCTCGAAGAGACGCGGATGCTGGGAAAGGTGCAGGCAGCGCTGGCGTCGCGAAAGCCACCGCGCTAACGGCCAGTTAAGAACTGGATGTTGGAATCTGGACTCTGGGTTGTCGGGCCTGGGGTAGGCCTGGCGGCTTCCAGCGTCTCAGCTCGGCACGATTCGCTCCGTTCGATTGACGCGGCGGTTGTTGCATGAACAATCCGAACTCCAAAATCCAATTCCAATCCTCCCACGGGGACCTTCCCTGACTGCCCGCACGACACTCTGGTTCATGGGCATGATGGGGACGGCGCTGGTCCTTATCGCCATGTCGACCGCCGGCATCCTGCGCCCGGTCGAGGACGCTTCCTACACCGTGATCGCGCCGGCAGAGGGGCTCTTGAGGGCGATCGCCTCGCCGCTCGCGGACATCGTCACCAATTTCGGCGACATCCGCGACCTTACGCGCCAGAACGACCAGCTGCGGACCGAGAACGAACGGCTGGAGGCGCAGATCGCCCGCCTGCGCGAGGAGGCTACCCGGAGAGAGGAGCTGGAGCGGCTCTTGGAGGTGAAGCAGGCGATCGCGAACCAGGACTTCCTCGCCGCGCAGGTCATCGCCCGCGACCCGAGCAACCTGCGCCAGGTAATCGCGATCGACCGCGGCAAAGGCGACGGCATCAAGACCGGGATGCCGGCCGTGACCGAAGGTCGCACGCTCGTGGGGACGGTCACGCGGGTCGAAGGCGACCATGCCTGGATAACCCTGGTGACCGATGTCGATAGCGCGGTGAGCGCCATTGTGCTCGAATCGCGGGCCCAGGGCGTGGTCTCCGGCGGCTATAGCCGGCGCCTGGCGATGGAGTTCGTGGCCCAGGATGCCGCCGTCAAGGAGGGCGACACTGTTGTGACCTCCGGCCTCGGCGGAAGCTATCCCGCGGGCCTCGTCGTCGGGCGGGTTACGGGGATCGGCGGCAGCCGCCAGGAGGTCTTCCGCAAGGTGACGGTGGAGCCCCTCGCCAGTCTCTCCCGCCTCGAGACGGTGCTGGTCATGACTAGCTTCATCCCCGTGAAGATCCCGGTGCCGTGAGCTACGTTCGCAACGACTCCGGCGCTCTCAGCTACTACATCGGCATGCCCCTCCTGTTCTTAATCGCCCTGATGGAGGCGTCGGTATTGCCGCTGTTCCGCATCGGGGGCCTGCAACCGAACCTGATGCTCGTGCTCTTCGTGGCCTGGTTGACGGTCCGTGGACAGGACGAGGTCCTGTTCTTGATCCCGATCGGGGGCCTCTTTCTCGGCCTCGCTGACGGGGCGCCCCTGGGTACTGCGATACTGGCCCTGGCGCCCGTGGCCGTCTTGCACGAAGTGCGGGGCGCGCAGTTGGGCGAAGGACAGCTGCTGTTCACGATCATCTTCACCGTCGCCGCGACCTTCCTGTACCATCTCACTTATCTGCTGGTGTTCGCGCTGCAGGGTGAGGCTGGGAGCCTTGTGGGGGCTATAGTGCGAGTAATCCTGCCGGCCTCGTTCCTCAACGTCGTGGTCCTCTTGCCGGTCTACGCCCTCCTCTGGGCCGCGAGCCGCGACGTTCGCCGGGCCGCGTTCGCCTGAAGGCGCCTGTGGGTTTCAGCACCGGCCGCAGACCCTGGACATCGGACCCGCCGAGCGAGGTCTCGGACGGCTCTCGTTCGCTCAATCAGAAGCTCTTCTTCCTTGGTCTCGTCGTCTTCACCGTCTTCGGCATCCTCGCGCTTCAGCTCGGACGCCTGCAGCTCGTCGACGGCCAGAAGTACCAGGTGCGGGCGGAGAACAATCGCCTGCGTCTCGTACCGGTGACGCCCGCGCGCGGCCTGATCTACGACCGGCGGGGCGTTCCCCTGGTCGAGAACCGCGCCAGCTACTCGGCGGCCGTGGTCCCCGCGGACGTGCCGAAAGACCGCGAGGACGAGATCCTCATCTCCCTGCAAGAGCTGATCGGCGTCCCAGCCGGGGAGATGCAGGCCAAGATCGAGGAGCGCCAGAAGTCGAACGACCCTTTCACGCCCCTGATCCTGAAAGAGGACATCAGCGACGAGGCGGCATTCGCCCTGCGGGAGCGAATCGCTCAGCTGCCCGGGGCGCGCGTCGTCGTGGGACCGCGTCGCGTGTACACGCAGGGCGCCCTGCTCGCCCACATCCTCGGCTTCGTCTACCGGATCGACGAGTCGGAATATGCGGATCTCAGGGACGCCGGCTACCAGATCAATGACCGGCTCGGCAAGACCGGCGTCGAGCTGACCTACGAGAACGTCCTGCGCGGCGTGCCCGGGGTGAAGATCGTCGAGACCGACGCCGCCGGCCGCGAGCTGCGGACGCTGGACGAGAAGCCGGCCGAGCAGGGGAACAGCCTCGTGCTCTCCATCGACATCGACCTGCAGCAGAAGGTGACCGATTACCTCAAGGCCGCGATGGGCAAGTCTCAGAACGGGGCCGCGATCGTCCTCAACGTGAGGACGGGTGAGGTGCTCGCCCTGGTCTCACTTCCCCCTTACGACGACAACGTCTTCACCGCCCCAGTCGAAGACAGGGCTATCTCTCTGCTCCTGGAGGACCGCCGCAAGCCCCTCTTGAACCACGCGATCGCCGAGATGTACCCGCCGGGGTCGACCTTCAAGCAGATTACCGGCGTCGCGGCTCTCCAGGAGGGGATCGCGAACGCGAGCACGGTGATCTTCAGCCCCGGCGTGATCTACGTTCAGAACCAGTTCGACGCGTCCATCCGATACCCGTTCAGGGACTGGGCCGCCCTCGGCAGCCTCGACTTCTACCGCGGCGTGGCCATGTCGTCCGACGTCTACTTCTACTACCTGGCCGGGGGCTACACGGAGAACAAGAGGGAGGTCTTCCACGGCCTGGGGGCGACGCTGCTGGCTAGCTGGGCGCGGAGGTTCGGGCTCGGCTCGGCTACGGGCATCGACCTGCCGGGCGAGTCGGACGGCCTCGTGCCGGACCCCGCCTGGAAGGAGAAGACTTTCGGGGAGGTCTGGACGACGGGCGACACCTACAACATGGGCATCGGCCAGGGCTACGTGGCGGCGACGCCGATGCAGATGGCCGTGGTCACCGCGGCGATCGCCAACGGCGGGGATGTCCTCGTGCCCCACGTGGTCCACGAGGTTCGCGACAGCGAAGGCAGGGTCGTAATCCCGGCGCGGAGGTCGGTCAAGAGCAACCTCAACGTCGATCCGCGGAACCTCAACGTCTTCCGTGAAGGCATGCGACAGGCGGTGGCCGACGGGACGGCGAAGACGGCCGCGAGCAAGAACACGAGAGTCGCCGGCAAGACGGGTACGGCCGAGTTCGGGGAACGACGGCCGGACGGCAGCTATCTGGAGCACGGATGGTTCACCGGCTACGCGCCGTTCGACAACCCGGAGATCGCGGTGGTGGTCTTCCTGGAGCAGGGCAACGGCGCCCTCACGGCCGCGCCGGTTGGGGCGAAAATCTTCGACTACTATTTCGGCGGCCGCCAGCTGGCTCAGGGCGAGAGCCGATGACGAACCGGGACTCGGCGCGGCACTTCGACTTCATCCTCCTCTTCCTGAGTATCGCGCTGACGGCCTATGGCCTGGTGCTGATCTACAGCGGCAGCCTCACGGCCTCCGGGGGAGTGCAGCAGGCGCTGAGCGGGCCGGTGGGAAGGCAGCTCGCGTTCGCGATCGCCGGACTCGCGCTGTGCCTGGCAATATCGCGGATCGACTACCGTTTTCTGGCCCAAGGCTCGGCCGGGATGTACGTGGGGCTGATCCTCTCGCTTTTGTTCGTCCTGACCCTGGGAGCCGTCGTGTACGGGTCGCGGCGCTGGATCGACATCGGCGGCACGCGGGTGCAGCCATCGGAGATCGGCAAGATCATCGTGATCCTGGCCCTGGCCAAGTACCTCTCGGACAACCAGGAGCAGATCAAGGAGCTGCGGGTCTTTCTGACGTCGCTGGTGATGGCCGCTGTGCCGGCCTTGCTGGTGTTCGCCGAGCCCGACCTGGGCTCTGCCCTGATCTTCCTCCTCATCTGGCTGGGGATGGTGATCATGGCCGGTTGCGACATGCGGCACATCCTGGGCAGCATCGGCCTGGTCGTGTCCTTCCTGCCCTTCGCGCTGATCGCCGTGATCAACGACTATCAGCGCGAGCGGGTGAGCCTCTTCCTGGACCCGGCCAGGGATGCGCTGGGCAGGGGTTTCAACATCCTGCAGGCTGAGATCAGCGTCGGCTCGGGCGGCCTTTTCGGGAAGGGCCTGACCCACGGGACGCAGACACAGCTCGACTACCTGCGCACGCAGACGACCGACTACATTTTCAGCGTGCTGGGCGAAGAGCTTGGGTTTCTGGGCGCGATGGTCCTCTTCGGGCTGTTCATGTTCCTGCTGTTCCGCGGCATTCGGGCGGCGGCGATCTCACGCGACAGCTTCGGGCGGTCGATCGCCGTCGGGATCGTGATCTTCATCCTCTTCCAGGTGTTCATCAACGTCGGCGTCAACATCCGCCTCTTCCCGGTCACAGGCATCCCCCTGCCGTTCATAAGCCAGGGCGGTTCGTCGCTGATCACGGTCTTCATCGCGATCGGGCTCCTGCAGAGCGTGCTCGTCCGCCACCGGACGATGGCCTATCTGTAGCCGTCAGCGGTCAGCCTGGAGCCTCTTCGCTGTCACCCTGAACCCTCTGACAGCTTCAAGCCACGCGGCGGCGACTTGCGACGCCGCCGTATGCTATCTTCGTGAGGACGCCGGCACCAAGCCCCGCCCAATCGGAGAACATGCGAGATGAACCTCTCACGGCTGAACTCGTGGCTCATCGAGGTCTGTCGCCAAACAGGCTAATCCGCTGCTTGCAGTACACCGCGTCGGTGTAAGCAGCGGCAGAGCGACGCATTCATAAGGGCGCCACGGGCGGAGTCCCGCCCGGGCTTATGCGTACCTCCTGCCGGGACAACCAGGAGAGTATCGCCGTGCCCATGCCTCATCGAACCCAGATGGCCCTGATCAAGCGACGCCTTACCGGCAAGGAGGGCGCCGAGCGAATCCGCGAGCTGCGCGCGATCCTCGGCGACCTGCCCGACTACCGCAACGGGCCCTACGCCGACATCCGTAAGTGGGTCCAGGAGCAGATCGAGCAGGCCCGAGCCCGCGGCCGCGTTGTCCACCGGGACTCGATCGCCGTACGGCGCGAGGGCGCAGCTCAGATCGCGCTGGTCGGCGCTCCCAACGCCGGCAAGTCATCTTTGCTTCAAGCGCTGTCTGACATCCAGATCAAGATCGGCAACTACGCCTTCACGACGTTGCGCCCCGTCCCCGCGCTGGTGCGCATCGGTGGGGTCCTGGTGCAGCTGGTCGAGATTCCCGGCCTGATCGAGGGCGCGCACGAAGACCGGGGCGGCGGCAGGGCGGTGCTCGGGGTCCTGCGCGGCGCCGATGCCATCGTCTTCTGCCATGAAGCCGGCGCGGCCGCGGAGGCGCTGAGCGCTGTGCGGTCGGAGGTGGCCGCGGCCGGCATAGACGTGCCGGCGCTGATCGCGGCGACAAAGGCCGACGAGGCCGCTCCGGGCGCCGTTGAAGGCCTGCGCCGCTCGTTCCCGGATATCACCGTAATCGGCGTCTCCGTCCTGGACAACGGCAGCCTCGAGGCATTCAAGGATGCGGTCTGGCGGATGACCGGGCTGGTCCGGATCTACCCTCATCACGGAGACCAGACCGACGGCGAGCCGATTGCGCTGCCGCGGAGAGCGACGGTCGTCGACATGGCACGGGCGATCCACAAAGACCTGGCGGCAGCGTGCGACGGCGCCCGCGTCTGGGGGCCGTCGGCGCGGTTCCCCGGCCAGCGCGTCGGCCGCGAGCACGTATGCCTCGATGGCGACGCGGTCGAGGTGATCATGGGGCGGTGAGGCTCACAGGAATGAGCATGTGGCCGGGGTATGATGCCCGCGACCGCGTGGCGGCGGCCTGGCCATGTGAGGCTACGAAAGGGGACACGCCTTGAACCGACTGGACGGAAGGGTCGCGATCGTTACGGGGGCGGGCCGGGGCATCGGTCGCGCCGAGGCCATGGCACTGGCCGCGGAGGGCGCGGCGGTGGTCGTGAACGACTACGGTGGTTCGGCCGCCGGCGTCGGTTCCGACGCCGGCCCGGCCGAGGCGGTCGCGGCGGAGATCCGGGCCAGGGGCGGCAAGGCGGCCGCGAACACGGAAAACGTCGCCGACTACCAGGCCGCGGAGCGGATCATCAAGCAGGCGTTGGACGAGTTCGGCCGCCTCGATATCCTCGTGAATAACGCCGGCATCCTGCGCGACCGCATGGTGTTCAACATGTCCGAGGACGAGTGGGACGCCGTCATCGCCGTCCACCTCAAGGGCACTTTCAACACGATCAGGCACGCGTCGGTCCTGTTTCGCCAGCAGCGCGCCGGCCGGATTATCAACACCAGCTCAGAATCGGGACTGGGCAACGCCGGCCAGGCCAACTACTCGGCGGCCAAGGAAGGGATCGTGGGGCTGACGCGCACGGTCGCGCGCGACCTTGGGCGCTACGGCGTGACCTGCAACGCCATCCGGCCGCGCGCCGCGACGCGGCTGACGATATCACCGGAGATGGAGGCGGCGCGGCAGGCCGCCCTGGCGCGAGGCCAGCGCCGCGAGGTTGGCGGCGGCGCCATGGCCGCCATGGACCCGGCGTCCGTCGCGGCGCTGGTGGTGTTCTTGGCCTCAGACCAAGCCCAGAACGTCAACGGGCGCGATTTCCTGATCTGGGGCAACGAGGTCGGCCTCTACTCTCAGCCTGTAATTGAAGCGCACGCCTTCGCCCGCGGCGAGGCCTGGACCCCGGACGAGATGTTCGAGATCTTCCCGCGCACGATCGGCCGCCTGCTGCGCAACGCGTTTCAGCCGCGGGAAGAGCCCGCGCAGGGGTGATCGAGGCTACTGCGTCGTCGCCTGCCGCAGCGGCGCGGCGGCGATGAAGCCGTTGCCGGTGTAATACACGATCATGTCGGTGGGGCGGCGGCGCGGGCTGGCGGCTTCGACCTGGCCGCGGGGGACGTTGAGGATGCTGAGAGTGCGGTCGCGGTAGGTGGTCTGGATCACGGCGTCGGACCACACGTAGAACCCGGTCCAGATGCCGTAGTAGATGACGACGCGGCTGTGCTCCGGGATCGCGGGCAGCGCCTCGGGCAGGCCCCTGGCGAGGATGCGGTAGGTCTCGGAGTCGCGCGCGAAGGCGGCGTTGCGGTCGACCGTCATCTGCCAGAACACGCCGCCCAGCAGGGCGGCCACCACGATGAGGAGACCGACCGCGGCGACGTTGAGCGGGCGTTGGGAGCTTGTCACGTCTCCTCGCCATGGACGCCCGCGCCAGCGCCGCGGCGAAATCACCCACTCCGCCGCGCTGACGCAGGCCCAGCTGACGATGATCGCGAAGGGCACCGCGGCAATGTAGACGTAGCGCGCGGGGGCGATCGGCGTCATCCACAGCGTAAAGGGCGCGAGGCCGAGCACGGTCCAGACCACCAGGAAGCGAAGCCGGTCGGAGCCGAGTGCCAGCATGGGCAGCGCGAGGACGCCGGCGACGGCGCCCGCCGCCCACACCCCCCCGGGGATGGCGCTGAATGCCACACCGTCCTTGACCGGGAGCACGAGCTTCGCGGCCAGGGCCCAGAAGTGGCTGGCCATGTGCGGTCCGAAGCCGAGCGACGTGAAGCCGGCGTCGTCCTTGGTCCCGAAGATGAACTGGGCCGGCACCAGCACCGCCAGGGCCAGACCGTACGCGGCCGAGCGCCAGAGAGCCCGCCTTAGCCAGCCCTCCGGCCGGACGAAGGGACGTGTACCTTCTCTGTCGATCGCGAGGCCGTAGAGGACCGCGAGCGGCGCGAGGGAGAGGGCTACCTCGTCGGAGAAGGCGGCAAGGAGGAAAGCGCCGAAGGCGAGAACCTCGTACGTGGCTCCCCGGCGCCCCGAACGGGTGACACAAGGGATACGGGAATCGGAAACGGGCGCCGCCGAGACTGGTACGTCTCGACCACGCGAGTTCGGGCTACGGGAGCGGATGGCTTCCTGGAGGCAGATGAGCGAGAGGAGGCCGAACATCACCGCCAGCAGGCGGGGGCCGTTGGTGACCCAGGCGACGCTGACGACGTGGTTGGGGTAGAGGCCGAACATGGCGGCGGCGCCGAGCGCGATTGGCCGGTTGAAGCCCGCGCGCAGGCAAAACTTATATAGCAGTACCAGCGTGAGGAGGAAGACTCCGATGTTGGCGATGTGAAACGCGGCGACATCGAGCCCGAAGAGGCTGTAGATGGCCAGGTAAAAGACCTCTCCCAGCGGACGCCAGTAGACGTCGGCGTCTTTGAAAACGATCACGTCGCCCATGTGCTTCAGGGCCGGCTTGGTCGTCAGGTCGATGAAGGCGAGGTAATCGTCGCCGTGGAAGTAGTCGTTGAGCGTCGGCAGGTTGACGGCCGCGACGACGCCAAGAACGCCGAGCAGCGGGAGGGCCGCGGCGATGACCGACAGCAGGCGCCGAGCCCACGCCCGAGGCCGAACGGCGCCGGCGTCGCGATGAAATAGAACCTGGCCCCGCCTCTTGGGCAGGGCAGAAGTCCCGGTAGTCTCAATCAGTGTGCTCAACTCGTCCGCTGGCGCGGGGCGGGTTGGTCGGCCCCGATCAGGAGCTGGAGGCTAGGGCCGGCTGCTCCTGCTTCGCCAGGGCGATCTCGCCGCCCTCGCAATCGATCAGGACCGTGTCGCCGGGACCGAAGCGGCCTTCCAGCAGTGCCTCCGAGAGGCGGTCTTCGAGCTCGTTCTGAATGACGCGCCGCAGGGGACGGGCGCCGAAGACGGGATCATAGCCCTTTTCGCCCAGCCAATCTCGGGCAGCGTCCGTCACCTCCATGCTGATGCCCTTGACCAGCAGGTTCGGCGAGATCTTCGCCAGCTCCAGGTCGACGACGGAGCGGATGTGCTCCCTGCTCAGGGAGTGGAAAACGATCTGGGCGTCGATGCGGTTGAGGAACTCAGGCCGGAACACCCGCTTCAACTCGTCCAGCACTTTGTCCTTCATCTTCTTGTACTGCTGCTCGGTCGTCTTCGCCTCTTCCGTCGCGATGGAGAAGCCCAGGGTGCCCTCGCGGCGGATGAGGTCGGAGCCGACGTTCGAGGTCATGATGATGATGGTGTTGCGGAAGTCGACCTTGCGGCCCTTGGCATCGCTGAGCGAGCCGTCATCGAAGACCTGGAGCAGCATGTTGAAGACGTCCGGGTGGGCCTTTTCGATCTCGTCCAGGAGAATGAGGCAGTAGCCCTTGCGCCGCACGGTGTCGGTGAGCTGGCCGCCGTCATCGTAGCCGATGTAACCCGGAGGGGCGCCGACGAGGCGGGAAACGTTGTGCTTCTCCATGAACTCGGACATGTCCAGCCGGACCATGGAGTCCTGGCTGCCGAACATGAACTCAGCCAGGATCTTGGGAAGGTAGGTCTTGCCGACACCGGTCGGTCCGAGGAAGAGGAAGACGCCGATGGGGCGCTTCGGGTCCTTGAGGCCGGCGCGCGAGCGGCGGACCGCCTTGGTGATAGCGGTGATCGGCTCGTCCTGGCCGACGACCTTGGCCCGGAGAGCGTCTTCCATCTGGAGCAGGCGGGCCGACTCTTCGCTGGCGATCCGCGTCACGGGGATGCCGGTCCACATTGCAACGACCTCGGCGATGTCCTCGGCCGTCACCTCAGGTTTGGCCGCGACGTGCTCGACGTCAAGGCCCTCCTCCTTCTCGATGCGGTCCTGCAGCTTCAACTCGCGGTCGCGCAGCTCGGCGGCGTACTCGTATTGCTGCGAAGCTATCGCCTGGTCCTTTTCCTTGCGCAGGCTCTCGAGGCCACGGACCAGCTCCTGGATCGAGGGCGGCGTCGACGACTTGCGGATGCGCACGTGTGACGCTGCCTCGTCCATGAGGTCGATGGCCTTGTCGGGCAGGAAGCGGTCGGACACGTAGCGGGCCGCGAGCTCGGCGGCGGCGACGAGCGCCTCGTCGGCGATCGTCAGCTTGTGGTGCTCCTCGTAGCGCTCGCGGATACCCTTGAGGATCTCGATCGTCTCCTCGACCGTCGGCTCCTCGACGTGGATGGGCTGAAGGCGGCGCTCGAGAGCGGAATCGCGCTCGATGTGCTTGCGATAGTCGTCATTCGTGGTCGCGCCGACGCACTGCAGCTCGCCGCGGGCCAGCGATGGCTTGAGGATGTTGGCGGCGTCGACGGCGCCCTCGGCCGCGCCGGCGCCGACGAGCATGTGCATCTCGTCAATGAAGAGCACGCAGTTGCCGGAGGACTTGATCTCGTCGATGACCTTCTTCAAGCGCTCTTCGAACTCGCCGCGGTACTTGGTCCCGGCGACCAGCGAGCCGATATCGAGCGTGAGCAGGCGCTTGCCCTGGAGGGTCTCCGGCACCTCACCGGCGACGATGCGGTGGGCCAGTCCCTCGACGATCGCCGTCTTGCCGACGCCAGGCTCGCCGATCAGGATCGGGTTGTTCTTCGTGCGCCGAGAGAGTATCTGGATCAGGCGGTCGATCTCGCGGCCCCGGCCGATGACCGGGTCGAGCTTACCGGAGCGGGCGGCCTGAGTCAGGTCGATGCCGAGCTGGTCGACGGTCGGCGTGCGCGTGCTGGTGCGCCCCCCGGCCGGCGTGCTCTGGGGCGTGCTCTGGGATAGGATGCGAGTGGTCTCGGTGCGCACGCGCTCGAGGCTGACGCCCAGGGATTCGAGGACGCCGAAGGCGATACCCTCGCCCTCACGCACGAGGCCGAGGAGCAGGTGCTCGGTGCCGATGTAGCTGTGGTTGAGGCGGCGAGCCTCTTCGACGGCGAGCTCGATGACCTTCTTCGCGCGGGGCGTGAGGCCGATCTCGCCACTCGGGGCTTTCTCGCCGCGGCCGATGATGAACTCGACCGCGGAGCGGACCTTGCTCAGCTCGACGCCGAGGTTATTGAGAACCTTGGCGGCTACGCCATCGCCCTCGCGCACGAGGCCGAGGAGGAGATGCTCGGTACCGATATAGTTGTGGTTGAAACGCTGAGCCTCCTCTTGGGCCAGCGTGAGAACTCGGCGAGCTCGTTCCGTAAACTTGTCGAATCTGTCCGGCATTTCGCTCTGCTCGGCCCCCTTATTCCTGAATTCAGGGTAGCACACGCCGAGATGCGCGTACAACGGAAAGCGGCTTCGTCAGCAGCCGTTCCGCACTTCGCCTCGCTCAGGAGTGTCGGCCCTTTCTCCACCTAAGTTAAGCCCAGTATCCGGCGGCTTCGCGCCAAATCTCACGGTCTGGCGACACCGCCGGAAATACTATAACGCTTATGCCGGTGTTCGAAAAAGCTTCGAGCAGCACCCGGATGCCTACGTCTCCGGCGTTGACGCCGGCCTCGCCAGCGCCGGTGCAGCGCCCGGAAGGCTTTTCGGTCTAGTCCGCGGCAGTGGGAAAGCCCGCCACCCTCCAGGCGCCAATCCCGCCGTCGAGGTTAATCAGATCCGCGAAACCCGCCGCTTCCAGGAGCGAGACCGCGGTCGACGCGCGCTCGCCGTGTCCGCAATAGACCACCACCGGCCTCCCGCGCGGCACCCTCTCCAGCTCCGTCGGGAGCCTGCCCAGCGGGATGTGGATGGTGCCTTCGAGATGGCCCTGCCGATATTCGTCCGGCTCCCGGACGTCGAGGCTTGCGGCCCCTTCAACGATGTACTTCCGCGCTCGACGCGCGTCGGCCAGGTCTACCGCAACGAGCTCTCGTCCCGCGTCCTGCCAGGCTTTCACGCCGCCCTTCAACCAACCGGCAAAGTCCTCGTAGCCCACCAGGAGCGATTCATCGACCAGGCGCGCGACCGGCGTCTCATCGGTAACGTAGAGCAGTGGAGAATCGGCCGGCACGAGCCATCCCAACCAGACGGCGAACACGTCCCTGAAGGCATTACCGAGTGAGCCCCGAATGTGGCCCTTCGATTACTCTTCCTTGCCACGGGCGTCGATCACCACGGCCTTGCGTTGGCGCAGCGCAAAGTCGCCGGCCTCGAGGGGCCGTGGCTCGGGAACGTCCTTCCGAAGTCGCGGCCCGGCCTGGTTCAGGGCACGAAGGCGGAAGAAGTAGTCGGGGACGGCGGGAAATGTCGTCGGGAACCAGCGCAGGAACTCCCCCTCGTCATCGACGGCCAGGACCGGATTCTCGCGCCGCTCCCGGCCCAGGGTGGAAGTCCGCTCGCCGCCGGCTCCGGTCGAGCAGAATGAGCCGCCGCCATGAGTCGGAAAGAGGACCGTCTCGTCGGGCAAATGCGAGAAGGCCTGGTGCAGCGTCCTGAACTGTTGGCGCGTCAAAGGCTCGGTCATCTCCTTCGAGATCAGATCGGTGCGCGCGGCACCGCCGACAATCAGGGAGCCGCCGCTGAACAGTGCCGGCGGCGCCGACCCCGTGTCGAAAACGTAGCTCAGGTGCTCGGGCGTATGTCCCGGCGAGGCCAGCGCCGTCACCTCACAGCCGTTCAAACGGATGCACTGCGCACCGCCCAGGGGCCGGTGAAGGAGCTTGGACTCAGCCGCGGCGGGGATGAACAGGGGCGCTCCCGTCCGGGCGGCCATCTCCTTCGCCCCTGATACGAAATCGGCATGGAGGTGAGTTTCGAAGATGCCGCCAAGCTTCAGCCGCCGAGCCTGAAGGACGTCAAGGTACCGGTCCACGGAGCGATCGGGATCGACCAGGACCGCCGTCTCATTCGCCAGATCGACGATATAGGAGCTGTTCCCCAACCCTTCGTGCACGAACGCAATCGTGTTCACGCGATCGCCTCCCGGCTCTGGGGCCGTCCCGCCGCGCGTGGACCCAGGGTCAGGGCGGCGACTACCCCCGACAAGACCGTGATCGCAGCTACAGCTCGAATTGCCGCCGAGAACCCGAGCGCGTCCGAAAGCGACCCTCCGAGCAGGGCTCCGGCAATCGCTCCGGCGTCGCGCCAGAAGCGGTACACGCCCAGCGCTGACGAGCGCTGCTCGGGATGCACGGCGTCACCGATGGCGGCGAGCAGGGTCGGATAGACCATCGCGGTGCCCACCCCAACCAGACCGACCGCGAGAATCCAGACGCCGAAGGAGTTTCCGGCCGTCGCGAGCCAGATCGCAAACCCCTGAACCAGCATCCCGCAGACTATGAGCGGCCTGCGACCGGTCAGGTCGCTCAACCAGCCCGTGACGATCTGAAGGGAACCCCAGATCAACGGGTAAACCGCGGCCAACATCGCGATCCGCTCCAGGCCGAGCCCTTTGCTCGCGAAGAAGAGCGGAAAGATGCCCCAGATCAGCCCGTCGTTCAGGTTGTTGACGAACCCGGTCTGGGAGGCGCCCCAGAGCCGCGGCCGTCGCCAGCTGACTTCGGCGAAGGTCCTCGACAGCGACACCGGCTGTCCGGCGGGATGCAGACTTGCTTCGAGGGCCACAAAGCCACTCGTGTCCCGCACAAAGATAGCGCTGAGGGCGAGCCCGACCGCGCTGAAGCCGATGCCCAGGTAAAACGGCTCCGGCCGCAGGCCGTAATGCTGAGCTATGGCGCCGGAGAGATACGCGGCCGCTGCCACGGACATGTAGCCCGCGGCTTCATTAAACCCGAGGGCCAGCCCGCGCCGCCGGGGTCCAACCAGGTCCATCTTCATGTTGACCGTCATCGACCAGGCGAGGCCCTGATTCGCGCCGAGCAGCAGGTTGGCTCCGACGATCCAGCCCCAGCTCGGACCCCATATCAACATGAAGGGGACCGGCAGGCCGAACAGCCAGCCGGCGATCAGGAGCCTCTTGCGAGTGAACCGGCCGGCGAGATGGCCCGCGAACAGGTTTGTCAGGGCCTTGGCCAGTCCGAACATCGCGATGAAGGAGACCGCGGCGGCCTTCGACGTGATGCCAAACTCGGCCTCCGCCATGAGGGGAAGAATTGACCGCTCCAGGCCCACCATGCCGCCCACGAAGGCGTTCACGGCGACAAGGAGAGCGAATTGCTCCCAGTTCGCCCTCAGGCCAAGGCGAGCAGCCGGTGAGTTCCGCACGCGATGGTCTCTAGCCCTCGCCTCTCTGATCGACCAACCCGCCCGCGTATCTTCCTCGGTAAACTACCTTCTCCTTCCGATAGATACACTCCTGGCCTTCAAACTGGTCCAAATCGCCCGTGCACTGATTGAGATACTTCAGCTCGCCTTTGTCGAAGCCCATGGGCCCCCGAATCTGGGCACCATCAGCCTTTCCTCGCAGGGCTTGTTGCAGGAATCCGTAGATAGATTTGACGTCTCTTTCCGTGTCTTCGATCCAGCCGTAGTAGACCATCATCCAGACCGCGTGTTCGCCGTGGAAGACTACTTCTCGGCCGCCATAAGGTTCTCCACCAAAGAAGTTGTCATGAAATCTCCAGTCTCCGGACTGGAAGGCAATGGTCGTGGACCCGTCCGGTTCTTTCGTCCACCCTCCCTCCTCGCCGGAGGCGTACCCAGCCTTCTCTGCCTCTGAGAGGAAGGTCCTAATCTCTTCGTTTGTCAGAAGCGCTCGACTCGCCATTTGCTTCCTCCTGCTTGTTCTGGCGCTTGGCCGCGCAAGACAGACCCTGCCCACGGGCGCCTGTGAAGGGCCAAGAGTAGTCACGGGGCATGCTAGACCGCCCGTTACTGATTGTCAATTGATTGCTTGAGGAATATAAAAGAAATTCTTTGACAACTTGATTAAGCCAGGTTTAAGGTAATGCCTGATGAGCCACCGCCCTTTCAAGAATCGCCTCTATGCCGAGTTCGCCCGTGTCGGCATGGCGCTGGCCAGCGACAAGCGCCTCGAGCTGCTCGACCTGCTGGCCCAGGCCCCGCGCTACGTGGACGCCCTCGCGGCGGAAATGGAGATGTCCGTCGCCAACATCTCCCAGCACCTCCAGGTCCTCCGCAACGCCAAGCTCGTCGAATCGAAGCGCGAAGGCACGCGAGTCCTCTATGGCCTCACCGACCGGTGCGTCCTGAAGCTCTGGCTCGATCTCAGGGGTGTGGCCGAGGAACACCTTCCCGAGGTCAGGCAGCTGGCGCGCCAGTACGCCGTGGCGGGCGTGGACGGCGAGGTAGCGCGCGACGAGTTGCAGGACCTTCTCAGCTCCGACGACGTCGTCCTGATCGACGTTCGCCCCGCGATCGAATTTCAGCACGGCCACATACCCGGCGCCCTCTGGTTTTCGGTCGATGAGCTGGCGGGGCGGCTCGAGGACCTGCCGCGCGAAAAGCGCATCGTCGCCTACTGTCGCGGCGCCTTTTGTCTCTTCGCCGACGAAGCCGTCGCTCTTCTCCGCCAGCACGGCTTCGACGCCGTTCGCCTCGAAGGCGGCTGGCCGGAATGGCTGGCCGAAGGCCGCGTGAGCGCAGAGTAAAGACGTTGACACCTTCTCTCGTTAGCGCGATGATTAGGCATCGCGCCGGGACGGAGCCCTCACGCGGCGCCAATCCGAAACCCCGGGCGCTGGAGCAGACTTGGCGGGATTAGGCCAGAGCCTTTTCATCGGCCGCGAGCGCGAGCTGGCCGAGTTGGCCCGCTGCCTCGTCGCGGCCGAGCAGGGGCAGGGCGGTCTCGTCCTCATCGGCGGCGAGGCCGGCCTCGGCAAATCACGGCTCCTGAGCGAGTTCGCCACGGGTGCCCGCGCGGCCGGCTGGCTGGCTCTCTCCGGCCGGGCCTACGACGCCGATGGCATGCCGCCGTATCTGCCTTTCGTCGAAGCTCTCAGAGACTACGCCGGAACGGCCGGGTACGACGAGCTGCAGCCGCTGCTCGAGCACGCGCCTGAGGTCGCCGAACTCATACCGGAAGTCCGAAAGCGCATGCCTGCGCTTCCTGTCAGGCAACGCCTCAGCCCAGAGTCGGAGCGCTTTCGTCTCTTCGAGGGCATTTCCGACTTCCTTATCGAGGCCGCGCGCACCTCCGAGTCGCGTGGAGCCGTCCTGTGTCTGGATGACCTGCATTGGGCAGACCGCTCGACTCTCTCGCTTCTTCTGCACCTCTCCCGGAAGCTGCAAAGCGCTCCTCTTCTGGTGGTGGGCGCCTTTAGGATTGAGGAAGTGGGACCAACAGGGCCCCTGTCCGACGTACTCGCGGACATGGCCAGGGAGCGCCTGGCGGAAAATGTCTCGCTCCCGCGCCTGACCAGCGATCAAACCGCTGCCCTCGTGTTCGGCATGAGCGGAATAGTGCCCGCCCCGGCCGTCCTCGAGGCCATCTTTAGACAGACGGAAGGCAACCCCTTCTACGTGGAGGAAGTCGTACGCCAGATGCGGTCGGAAGACCGCGACCTGACGAAGCCGGAGCTCTCAACCAGGGACTGGGATGTGCCGGAGGGCGTCCGAGCCGTCATCGGCCGGCGTTTCTCCCGCCTGAAGCTCGAGTCGCAGCGGCTGCTACAAGCCGGCGCGGTCCTCGGTGATCGAGTCGCGCCTGACCTGGTAAAGGCCGTGATCGATTTGCCGGATGACACCCTCGTGAGTGCCTTCGAGGAGGTCAGCGCTGCCGGCATGTTGCGGGAGGAAGGGATGGCCTACGTCTTCGGCCACCCGCTCATACGGCGGGTCGTCTACGATGGCCTAAGCCTGGCCCGCCGCCAGCATCTGCACGCACGCGCTGCTGAAGCGCTCGTGTCCCGGAAGGGGCCGGACAGCGAGCCTGCTCTCGCGGCTATCGGCCATCACTGGCGGCTTGGCGGCAATCCTGTGCAGGCCGCCGAATGCCTGCTGCGGGCAGGCGACGGGGCGATGATCTTCACCGCCTGGGAGGAGGCGGCACGTCACTGGCAAGCGGCCCTGGAGTGCATGGAGCAGACAGGGGCGCCACCGGAACGCCGAGCGCGCCTGCTCGAGGGCATCGGCGATCTGTACTTCCTTAGCAGCTTCGGGGTGCAAGACTGCGTCGAACGTTACGAGCAAGCGGCGGCGTTGTACGAGAGCGCCGGCGATCGCATTGGCGCGGCACGCGCGGCGTCTCGCGCCGGCCGGAGCCTCGCTTATCCGACCTCGGGATTCGATTATTCAGGCGCGATTGAGCACCTTCGCACCGCCGAAAAGGTGCTGAGCGCGGGGCCGGAAAGCGTCGAGCTAGGCGAAATCTACGCCGCCCTCGCCCACGCCGAGTCCCACGCCTTACGCTCGAACCCCGATGAAATGCTGCCCACGATGCGCCGTCTCAGAGCTATAGCCGAAGACCTCGATAACGACTTTCTGCGGATCGGGGCGGATTCGCTGGAGGGGCACTACCTGGGCCTTCAGGGCCGCCTTGCGGAAGGGTTAGCCCTGGAGGAGCTGGCCTGCCAGCGCGCCCGCGCCTTGAATGCCACGGCGATGAATGAGTGGCCGCAACGCTGGCGCGACTTCTTGCTCGCCTACAGTGCGGCAGAGGACGCGGCGCTTGCGAAGGATGCGGGCTCATTCGTGCTATCCAGATGGTACGGCCGGGTCCTGATCACTCGCTGGACGGCGGCCTGCTGCGGCCTGCAGAGCCTGGACTTGAACGACCCGGTCAGCGCCCGGGCGCTGCATGATAGTATTCGCGACCCGCAGGGACGTTTACTCAACCCGTTCCTTCTGTTCGACCTCTTCTTATGCGGCGACGTAACCACTCTGAGGCGGCTCGTGGACGCGGGTCCTCGGGAGCTGAGCCCCGCGAACGACGTGCTTCTGTATGGTCCGGCAATCCTTGCATGGTGCGAAGGACGCTGGGCCGAAGTCGAGAGCTACCTCAGGCCACGGTCGGACCGCCAGCGCGAAGCAGGCAGCAACTCTCTTTTGTTCTTCCTGAACCGCTGGCTGATCCGGCTGTACCGCACCTTGGGTGACGTCCGCGCGGCCCAGGCGACGATTGAAGACTCGCTAGGCATCGCAGTGGCCAGCGCAGCGGTAAAATTCGAACTCCCATGCCGGGCGGAGTTGGCCCTTCTCCTCGTGGAGACCGGGCGCCTGGCTGAGGCCAAGTCTCATCTCGCTCGCTGTCGGGAAATCCTGGCGAACGGGGAGAACTGGCGCGGTCTCGCCGGCCGGGCCGCCCTCGTCGAAGCTGTCTCTTCGGCCGCGAACGGGGAACGCACCGAGGCAGAAGAACGTTACCAGCAAGCCGGCGACATCTTCCGGCGCTACACGCTCCCCTGGGACGAGGCAGAGGCCCACGAGATTGCGGCGCGCACCTGCGCGCGATTCCATCGCGGGCGCGGCCGTCAGGCATTTGTCGGCGAGAATCTCGCAGCCGCCCGCGCGGTCTACGAGCGCATTGGCGCCGGTCAGCCCTGGCTCGATCGCCTCGAAGCGGCGGAGCGGCGGCTGACAGGGGACCCCGAGGACCGCACAGCACCGCTGCCCGACAACCTCACCGAGCGCGAAGCAGAGGTCCTGCGCCTCATCGCCGCCGGCCAGAGCAACCGCGAGATCGGCCAGTCGCTGGTCTTGAGCGTCCGTACGGTCGAGCGTCACATCACAAACATCTACGCCAAGATCGGCGCCCGCGGCAAAGCCGACGCCACGGCCTACGCCCTCAGGCACTCCTTGGCCTAGACCTCCCGGGCCCTTCAGCCTGCGTAGGATCCGCCACGGCGGGCGGCCCCTTCTCACGCCTCGCGAATTAAGTTGCGTGGTTTCTCGGACGACGGCGCCGGTGACCGGCCCTAATCTCATTCCTACCGGAGATCCGTCGGATGCCGGTCAACCCGGCACCCGGCAAATCTCCGGTAACCAGACAGAAGGAAGACATTCATCGCAAAGGGCTAAGCAGGCAGCAGCGCCTTATGACACCCAACACGAAAGGAACGATCATGCCAAACAACCCGGGATCTAACAGGAATCTCTCACCAAGACACGAGACCGGCTCTTTGCTTTACAAGAGGATGAGCCGCCGGACTGCTCTGGTCGGCGCTGCCGCGGCATTTGGCCTACTGGCATTGGACCTTCCCGAGCTTCACAGCGTCAAGGTCGAAGCGGCTTCTGCCGTCGAAACTCTCTACACATCGAGATTTCCAGCCATCAAGCCGCCGGCCCCGTCGATCGACATCGTTCCAATGCTTCAGGAGTTCGCTCCGGGTGCCTACCTCGGCTGGCACACTCATGACGGGTCGGCCTTCGCGCTGGTGCTTAACGGCCAGATGACCATCAAACATGACGGAGCCGACTTCGTGTTTCAGACAGGCAAATCCGGCATTTGCGGACCGGGCGCACATACTGCGGGCAACGACTTGTCGAACGTGAACATGCGGCGGTTACTGTCGCTGATGGTCCCCGCTGGCGGACCTCTCTCGGCTTCAGCCCAAGGGTCGTTCACCCCGGTTGTATCCGGACGGAGCGTCTTTCCATCTACGCGCACCACCATAAGCAACCCGCCACCGCTATTCGACTTTGCACAGATGGCCGTCGCATTCGAGAGCGGTGCCACATCGGCGCCTGTAGCCCTAGATGGCCCCAGCGTCTGGCTCGTGATCGAAGGCGAGATAACGGCCGAGCAAGCTGGCAGCAAGACCCGATATGTTGCCGGCCAGCAGTTCCTGCTGCCTTCAGGTCAGCCAGTGGTCCTGACAAGCGGCGCGGCCTCGAGGTCGCTGCTCGGTGCGAGTCTGCTGCAGCCGGCCGGGGTCGCTCTGCCCGCTATCCAGCCCGCTGCTCCGGTGGCGTCGATCCGGCTTCCGAGCACCGGCGATGGCGGTCTGGTTGGGCACTCATCCCGGAGACCCAGCCTTGCTGCGGGCTCGATCGTGGGTGTTGCGGGCCTGATTCTGGCAACGCTGGGGATCAGGTCATCGCAGCAGCAGGACAGTCGCGGGTCCACAGATCATTCTTGAGGAAGAAGGAGATGGCGTAGGACGGGGAAGCGGACGGCCGCCCGACTTCACGGCGAAAGCTCGCCCTTCGCGGGAAGGACAACATGGGTTTACTGCAACGAAAAGCATTCCTGAAGATGGGGCTCGCGACCGCGAGTGGTGCCGTGGCGGCCGCGTGCGGGATGGCAGGCGGCTCCAGCGACGACGACGGCATGATCATCCACGTGCGCGGCACTCTTTCGAGCGATCCGCCCGGCGCGGCGCCGGCCAACCAGATCGATGCCACGGTCACGGGGATGGGCGCCGATCTGAGCGGAAGCGGACGGAGCTACTTCGAGGTCAGCGACGTCTCCACCGTGGTAGCCTCCGCGAGTATGTGGAGTGTTCGCGGGAGTCGGGTAAAGGACCTTATCCGATTGAAAGGTGTCACCATCCTCGCCAACACGCCGGACATTCTCGGGGCGCCGGTGACCCGTCGAGGTCGACGTGAAGACCGGTGCCGCGAGCTGGGCGATGGGGCCCTTTCTCAGCGGCTCATACCGGGGGCTAACAGCGGCTTCCAAAGGGCAGTTGACCGTGGCTATTCGCGACGTGGACATCAGGCGCGCTGCCCTGGCAGCGAACAAGGGCAACTCGACGCCCTCGTCGGGCTCAGGCGGCATGTGACCGGGCCGGCATCGGCAGAGTAGAGGCGTCCATTGACGAAGAAATCTCCTCAAGAAACCTGGCGCGGCATCCTCACTGGCCAGATCCCGTTCTATCGCCAGTACCGCCGAGTCCTCGGTCTCATCCCCGCCGGCCGTCGCTGCAAAAACTGTCATGCCCCATTCGCCGGGCCTGGCGGCCTGCTCATGCGCCTCCTCGCGCACGGGCCCTACAACAAGAATCCGCACTTCTGCAACTGGTGATTCGCCTACTGGCGGGGGCGCCCGGGCGGCGCCGAGATCGAGCTGACCACCCTCTTCGTGGACGTACGCGGTTCAACCCCTCTGGCCGAAAGCATGACCAGCGACGAATACAGCCTGCTCATGAACAAGTTTTACTCGGCGGCGACGGACGTCCTGATCAAGACCGATGCCTACATCGACAAGTTTGTCGGGGATGAGGTGATGGCTGTCTACCTGCCCCTGTTCGCGGGCAAGGAGCCCGCGCGTCAGGCGGTGCGGGCGGCAGAGGAGTTGCTGCGCGTGACCGGCCACAACGATCCCGGGGGCCCCTGGCTTCCGGTCGGGGTGGGCGTACATACCGGCCCTGCCTTTTTCGGGACGGTCTCGGGCAGCGAGGGGACGTTCTCGGACTTCACCGCGCTGGGCGATAGCGTGAACGTCGCGGCCCGCCTCGTCTCGGCCGCTCAGCCGGGGGAGGCCGTGATCAGCGACGCGACCTTCGCGGCCGCTCGCCTCGACCCCTGGAAATACGAAGCACGTGAGCTTGACCTGAAGGGGAAGAGTGAGCCGATTTGCGTTCATGTGATCCGAGGAGTCACGGCCGCGCTGCCTTCGCAATCCGAGCCCGCGTCGGACGCGCGTCCCCCACCGTAGCGTTCAGCGCCGACTCTTCGCGCACCTGGGGACCCGGCCTCGAAAGAAGCAGGCCAGGCGCTTTGCCCGGCCTGTTGAGCTTACGGTCGCGCTTCCCTAGCTAGTACATGACCGCGATGGATTTTGTGGGACGAGGAGCCTTCTTTTACAACGTAGCCGAGGCTTTCCAGCCTCGGCGGTGGACTCGGACGGCGAGGCTAGAAAGCTTCGCCTACGTTGTAAAATCACTGCGGTCGCGCTCCCTACGCCGGGTCGCCCTCGGGTTCTTTCTCAGGCTCGGCGACGAGCTTCTCGTCCATCTCGTCCATCTTGAGAGCGGCGAAGGCCGCGGCCATGGTGGTCTGAGGCGGGTCGTCGTCCTCGTCGCGCTGGCTCGCGGAAGCTGAGGCGCGTTCCGGCGCCGGCTCGCGCGCGACGGCGGCGGCAACGGGGCGCGGCTCACCGCCGCGGTCCTCGCCTTCGCCCAGGGCCTCGACGCCGACAGCGGCGAGCTCGTCCTTGAGGCGCTCGCGGACGTCCTCGGGAACGTAGGTAACCTCCCCATCGGGCCCGAAGTTGAAGCCCATGACCTCGCCCCGGTCGCGCGCCTGCTTGAGCGAGAGACCCAGGCGGTGGCGGTCGCGCTCGATGCGGACGATGCGCAGGGGCAGGATGTCGCCGACGTTCACGGCCTCGCGCGGGTGGGAGATGCGGCGGTCGACCAGCTCCGACACGTGGATTAATCCCTCGACGGGGCCCTCGAGGCGCGCGAAGGCGCCGAAGGTGACGAGCTTGGTGACGATACCGGGGACGACGTCGTTGACGTGGTAGCGTTCGACGATCCCGTCCCAGTGGGCCGGCTGCGCCCGGCGGATGCTGAGGGCGATCTTCTTCGTCTCGGAGTCGACCTTCATCACGTAGACCTCGACCTCGTCGCCGACCTTGAACAGCTCCTCGGGCGAGCGGGTGCGGTCCCAGGAGATCTCGGACAGGTGCACGAGGCCGTCGGCGCCACCGAGATCGACGAACACGCCGAAGCTTCGGATCGAGCTGACGCGGCCTTTGCGCAGCTCGCCTTCCTGAAGCTCGGAAAGCAGGCGTTCCTTCTGCTGGCTGCGCCACTCCTGGAGGGCGCCACGCTCTGAGAGGATGACGCGGTTACGGCGGCGATTGAGCTCGATGACCTTGAGGCGAAGCGACTTGCCGACCGCTTGGGCGAGACTCGCCCCGGTCTCGTCGTTACGGTCGGGCCGCAGGTTGACGAGCTGAGAAAGCGGCACGAAGCCGGCGACACCCTCGACGTTCACGAGGAGGCCGCCTTTGTTGTAGCCACTGACTTCGGCTTCGAAGGACTCGGCGTCGTCGAAGCGCTGCTGGAGTACACGCCAGCCGCGCTCGCCGCGGGCCCTGTCGAGAGAGAGGAGGACCTCGCCCTCGGATGTCTCGGACTGGATGACGAAGGCTACGACCTTTTCGCCGAGCTCGATGTGGCGGAGGGGCTCCGCACCGAGCGAATGCATTTCGCTGGCAGGAATTACGCCTTCAGACTTGAAACCAATATCAACGACGACGCCGTCGCGGTTGATCGCGATAACGATGCCCTCGACAACCTCGCCCCGCCGGATGCTGCGGAACCCGCCGCTCTCCTCGGCTTCGAGCAAGGCCGCCATGGACATTGATTCGTTTTCGCCCGTACCATCCTCGCCTCCCCCGTTCCCAGTGGGGTTATTGACCAACTACTGCCCTCCCGCTGTTTCGGCCCGCCTCGGCGGCGACAGCGCCGGTAGATTCTAGCATACCCTGGAACTTCTAGCATACGTGAGGGTTAAGGTGCCGCGCCACCGGATGGGTAGGCTACCTTGCCCCGAGTCGCCATGACTACGCTGGTGGCAGGGCTTGCTGGCCGAACGCCTGATCGCGCCGGTCGCAACGCAGCCGATCAGGTCGCGACGGCGACCGACAACCTCACGGACCCGCCCTCCTCCTGTGGCCTCGCCGACTCCGCGATCCGGAGCCCGCCAACCCACACGATCCCGCCGGGGCCCTCGAATACCGCCACGGAGTCGCGTTCGGCGCGCGGGACGTGGGCGTCGACGAAGAGGTCCTGGAGCTTCTTCGTGCCATCCAGGCCGAGGGGCTGGAAGCGGTCGCCGGGCTTGCGGCCGCGAACTGTGAGGGCATCGCCGCAGGAGGCTGCGTTCACCTCGGCGCGCGCGACCGCATTCGGGAGGGCGCGCGGGCCGGCCGCGACCAGCCAGGGCCCGAAGCGCGCCCTGCCGGGAACGGGGAGGGTGACGGCGGGAAACGGGTCGGCGGGCGCGGGAACCGGCCCCAGGCGCAGCTCGATGCGGGCGCGCTCGACGCGGGCGCTAACCCCACGAGGCAGGTTGAGCGAGGCGCCCGTCGGGCCGTCGACGGCCGCGTCGAGCGCGCGCCAGTGCCGTTCGCCGAAGCCCTGGAGGTCCGCGAGCAGGGCCAGGACGCCGGCGCGAAAGGCGTGGCGGCGCAGGGCGCGCGGCCAGACTTCGAGGAGAACGCGATCGAGCGCAACGCCGTCGGCCGTGCGGGCTACGGCGTCCCCGGCTTCGGACTCGATGAAGGCGACGTCGGCGCGCGCGGCATCGGCCAGGCGAAGGAGGGCGAGGTCGACGTTGGCATTGTATTGACGCAGCACAGGCAGGAGGTCATTGCGCACGCGGTTGCGCAGAAACGCCGGCGAGCGGTTCGAGGCGTCGTCGGCGGGCTCGATGCCGGCCGCCCGGCAGACGGCCAGCGTCTCGGCGCGCGTCGTTCGCAGCAGCGGCCGGACGAGGACCAGGTCGTCATTGCCCGCTGAAGGCCAGCGCGACCGGGGGGCGATCCCCGCGATCCCGGTCAGGCCGGCGCCGCGCAGGATATGCATGAGCACGGTCTCGGCCTGGTCGCCGGCGGTGTGGCCGGCGGCGACACAGCGGCAACCCGCGTCCCGAGCGGCGGTCGCGAGGAAGTCGTAACGCGCGCGCCGCGCTGCCTCTTCGAGCCCCAGCCGGTGCTCCCGGGCAACCGCGCGGACGTCGCCGGCGCCGCAAACGAGGCCGGCTCCGGCCCGCTTTGCGACGCGCGCAACGGCCTCCCGCTCGACCTTCGCGGCCGCGGCGCCGCGCAGGCGATGGTCGAAGTAGGCCGCGGTGATCGCCAGGTGGCGCCTCTGGGCGAGGCTTACGAGGACGAGAAGCAGGGCGGAGGAGTCCGGGCCGCCGGAGACGCCGACGACGATGCCTCCGTCCGCCGGCCAGAGGCCTTCCTCCTCCATATAGCGGCCCACCTGGCTTTCGACGCGGCGCCGCTGCCGCTCCTGCGTCAGGCGCTCTCGGTCTGGCACTGAGCCCGCACGCTCGCCCATCAGTCGACCCGGGGCAGGCCCTCGAGGTAGGTCGTGGCTTTGGAGAAGAAGGTGGCCCGCTCCCAGGGCGCCGCGGTCAACGCCCGCGCGACCGCGGGTCCTTCGTTGCGGACCGCGTGAGGGACGCCGGGCGGTACGCGGACGACAGAACCGGGTCCGGCGGCCACGGTCTCGTTGCCGACGCGGACCACGAGTGAGCCCTCGGTGACGACCCAGGCCTCCTCCACGGGATGGGTGTGCAGGGGAAGACCGGTGTTGGGCGCCATCTCGGTCTCGGATACGAACATCGAAGTGAAGCCGTGGTCGCTGCCAACGAGGTCGCGCGAGCGGCGTCCCGGCCTGTTGGGGACATCCTGGAAGGGACCGATAGGATGGACGCTCACAGGCTAGCGGCCGAAGAGGCGTTCCCACCAGGGACGCCCGGCGCCTGGCTCGGCGCGCGCGTCGTCCGCCGGCGGCGCCTGCACCACGACCAGCGACTCGCCCGGTTTCACGAGGCCGAACACGCGTCGCGCCATGAACTCGATGTACTCGTCCGAGCGCAGATAGTCGCGGATCTGCTCCAGCTGCTTCTCCTGAAAGTGAAGCTGCTCGACCTGAGCGCGGAGGCGGTCCTCGTCATCAGCCAGCCTAAACGACTCGATCAGATTGCCGCCGGCCGAAAAGAGCAGGTAGGCGGCAACCATCAAAGAGATGGCCAGGATAATCCGCCCGGGAGAGAAGAGATTCAGAAACCCCCGCACCAGATGCAGTTCTCCGGCCCGCCACGCGGAAGGATAACATATCAGCGGTCAGTGATCGGTGATCGGTAATCAGCAAGCAGGGTTGACAGTCTGCGAGATTCCGAATTTGCCAATTCGCCTAATACACGACCGCGATGGATTTGGTGGGCTCCTTTACCGCGTAGGCGAGGCTTTCTAGCCTCGCCGTCGAGTCCACCGCCGAGGCTAGAAAGCCTCGCCTACATCATAAAATCACTGCGGTCGTGTACTAGTTGCTAGCTACGAACTGCCGGTTACTGATTACGAATCTTCAGTCCCACGCCGAGGCCGTTGTCCGCGGCCGCCGGCGTCATGCAGGCGAGGAAGTAATCGCCGGGTTCGGCGATGCGGAACTTGAAGGTCAGGTGCTGCTCGGGAGTCTTTTCGTCGGGCCGGCGGCCGGGCGCGGCCGGGAGGACGGTCTCGGCGGCGAGCGTTGCCCGCTCCTGAAAAGCGAGCTTCTTTTGGTCCTCCGTGAGCCGGTCGCCGTCCTCGTAATAGCAGGCGACGCGCACCGGCACCGGATAGCCCTGGGTGATGACCAGGTCGATCGTCAGCTCCGAGCCCGCGGGAAACTCACGCGTGCTTCCAGAGGCGCACACGGCACCTGACTGGTCACACACGCTCATCCCCTTGAACAGCTCGGTCCCTTCGAAGGTCTCGCGGAATTTCACGCCACAGGCGCTGACCGCGATTGCTATCAGGCAGGCCAGAGCAAAAGGCAGGGGCGAGAGGGCGCGCAAAGCGCGGGAATCGTACTAGAGCCAGGTATGAGGAACAAGGAACCAGAGGGGAGAGTCGAGCACAAACTATAATCACCGCCGATGGTTCGACGGATGAGGCACGTCTTCCCCACGAAGCTCTGCGTCTTGATCCTGCTACTGGCGCCCGTGATCGCGGGCAGCGTCATGGTGCCTCGTCAAACCCATGCTCGCGCAGCGGAGAGCTGGACGATCACCTCCTTCGACGCCCGTTATGTAATCAACCCCGACGGCACGGTCGATGCCGTGGAAGACATCGCGGTCGACTTCGGCAGCCTCGAGAAACACGGCATCTTCCGCGACATTCCAGTGAGGTATAAGTACGATCAGAGCCAGTACCGCGTCATAGGCATTCGGGTAACGGGCGTCACGAACGGGGGAAGGAGCTGGAAGTACACGACCTCCTCCTCGGGAGCGAATCTGCGCATAAAGATCGGCGACCCCGACAAAACGATCTCCGGGCCGCAGCGTTATGTGATTTCATATCGGATCACAGGCGGCCTCAATCCCTTCCCAGACCACGACGAGCTATATCTGAACGTGACCGGAAATGACTGGGAGGTCACCATTCAGCGGGCCACGGCGCGGGTCGAGGCGCCGGCGCTGCAGTCCCTAACCTGCTTTCAGGGTCCGACGGCCTCGACCGAGACCTGCCGCTCTGTGCCGGTCGCGAACAGCGCCAGCTTCACGGCGACGCGGCCGATGCCGCCGGGGTCGGGCCTCACACTGGTCGTTGCGATGCCGAAGGGAGCCGTCAACGTCGCGCCCCTAAAGCTCGAGCGAGAGAAGACGCCCGGCGAGGAGGTAAAGGACTTCCTGGGCCTCAAGCCGCTGCCGCTGGGACTGGCCGCACTCGGGGGCGTGGCCGTCTTCGGCAGCCTCGGCCGTATGTGGTGGACGAGCGGCCGCGACCGCTGGTACGGCGACGTCCAGTACCTGACGCAGGCGTCGCGGGAGTCGACGCAGCCGCTCTTTGCTCGCGAGACGATCGTGCCGGAGTTCGCGCCGCCGGAGCTTCCCGAAACCAAACGCCGTCTGCACCCGGCGGAGGTCGGCGTGCTCATGGACGAACGGGCCGACACCCTCGACGTCAGCGCGACGATCATCGACCTGGCCGTGCGCGGCTATCTGCGCATCGAGGACCTGAGGAAGACGGGGCTACTCGGCCTCGGCGGCCAGGACTTCCAGCTCGAGAGGCTCCGCGATCCCGGCGACGACCTCCTGTCCTACGAGAGGGCGCTCTTCGAGGCGCTGTTCGACGACGGCGGCAGTGTCAAGCTGAGCGAGTTGAAGAACAAGTTCTACGACGACCTGGCGCGCGTGAAGAAGGACCTGTACGAGGTCGCCGCGAAGAACGACGGCCTCTTCCCGCGCAGCCCGGAGGCGGTCCGCACCGTCTACCGAGTCGCCGGCGGCGTTGCCGCCGGCGCGGGGGCGGTCGCGGTCTTTCTTCTTGGCTCCCTGGGCGCCGGGATCATCGGCCTGCCGCTGGTACTCGGCGGCGCGACCCTGTTGGGCATCGCGGGACTAATGCCGCGGCGGACAGCGCGGGGGCGCGAGCTGTACCGGCGCGCGCTGGGCTTCCGCGAGTACATGGTGACGGCGGAAACCGACCGCCAGCGCTTCGCCGAAGAGGCGAATATCTTCAACACCTACCTCCCGTATGCCATCGTTTTCCGCTGTACGGAGAGGTGGGCCCAGCGGTTCGAGGGCCTCGAGGGTCAGCCGGGCGCCGCCCCCGGTGGCTGGTACGTCTCGCCCTATCTCTTTGTGCCGCTCGCTTTCGCTCGTAACATCGAGGGTTTCTCGTCGCAGGTGTCGAGCGCGATTGCCTCGACCCCTGGCGGCTCCGGCGGCAGCGGCTTCGGCGGCGGTTCGGGGGGCGGCGTCGGCGGCGGGGGCGGGGGTAGTTGGTGAGACGGAGGAGAGAAGCAAGAAGCGAACAGCTGCGTGCAAGACGGGGTGCCGGGCGAGGGCGGTCCAGCGCCCAACCTGTGCCGCCGCACGGTCTCAGGGTCGAGGGCCATGGACGTTAGTCTCCTCCTCCATATCGGCAACTACGTCTTTCTTCCCACGGGGAAAGAAACGCACCACCTCTTCGGCGCCGGGTTCCTCCTCCTCGGCGCGATGATGACGGCGGAGTCGCTGTCGGGCCAGGCCTGGCATCGCAACCTCTTGCGGACAATGATGATGCCCCTTGCCCTCGGCATCCTTGGCGAGGGACTGATCGTCGTCACATTCCTCGATACCGCGAGCAGGCCAATTCACCTGATGCTGGGCCTCAGCGTCCTCCTCGCGGGTTGGTTCGAAGCCCGCTACCGCCTGGGCTTTACGTCGAGAACGCGGGCCGACAGCTTTATGGTCCCCGCCTTGCTCTTAGCGGGCTTCGAAGTCGGTGTCATCCACGCCCACGGCGCGCTGGTCAGCGGCTCTTTTCCCACGCACGTGCTCATGGGCCTCACAACCGCCGGCCTCGGCGTCCTGCGCTTGTACGAGAGCCGGAACCTATTCTCCGGGGTCCGTTATGGGTTCCTGGGCGCCGGAGTCATCACGCTGGGGGTCGAGCTCCTGGTGGACGCCCGCTTTCACTGAGCCGAGATTGCGGACTTTTTAGCGCCGATCTCTATGTCCAGCGACGTCAACCGTGGCGCCTCGGTGAGGTCAAGGCGATGATCACGACCCCGAATCCAAGGGCCGCGGTCTCAGAGAGGATGACGAAGGGCCATGGTGAGAGGTCGGTCAGGGCCCAGTAGAAGAACGCCACGGCCGCTCCGGCCAGCGTCATGACGACGCCCGCCGCCAGGGCTTCTTCAATCAAAGGGTCAAGCTTCTTCATCTTTACGCCGGGCGACCGGCCTCGGACCGACATTCTAGATCAGCTTTCGGCCGCGGAGCATCGCCGCGCGGGCGAGCCACCACAGGCTGCGCCGCACCTGGCGCCAGGCGTCAGCCTCTAAGGGCGCTCCGGCGCCGGCGGCGCGGACGAGTTCCAGCGCGCGGAGGCGGAGGTCCCCGAGGCTGGCGCGGCCGTCGAGGAGAGGCAAAAGCCGCAATGTCAGCGGGTCCAGGCGCACGCGCTCGTGGCGCAGGTTCGGCATGAGCTCACGCCCTTCGCGGGCGAGCCGGCGAGCGAAGGCGCTGACCCGCGGGCGTACCAACGGCCGGGGCGCCACCGGGACGGGCCGGAGATAGAGCTCGACCAGCGAGCGGCTATAGGCAAACGCGCTCAGGAGGTTGCCGGCGAGCGCGTCGACGTCGCTCTGCCCCGGCGGCGCGCCTGTCTCGGGGATCCTGGCCGGCGCCACCGCCGCACCGGCGGCCAGCTCTGGGAATGGCAGCGCGGCCGGATAGACCCGCCGCAGGATCGAAAAGGCCTGCTGGGTCAGGAAATGGTCGGTCGAGAACTCTCTCCTATCCGGCCCGGCGAGCGTGACGCGCCCGGCGGCGCCGCGGAGTGGCCGGGCGAAGGAGGCCACCTGGACTTCCCTCAGTGAGGAGGCGTCAGCGCGCTGCCTGCGAGCGATCGGCGCTCCGGCGTGGGCGATAAGCGTCCGGCGGAAGGTCTGGTTTCGGACGAAGTCCATATACTGCTCGGCCTCAATGAGATTGCCGGCCAGCTTCGCGAGCCCTTCGACAACGCCCGGAGCCAGGCCAAGGGACGTGGCGCCGGCCAGGTCGGCCTCGGCGAGGTACTGGAGGCCGTTCGCCTCCAGCATCGAGGCGAACTCGTGGAAGTAGAGCGGGTCGTTGGTCGGCGCCAGCTCATCGTGGAGGAGGGACGCGGCGATATCGGACTCCGGCAGCTCGCCGCGCTCCACCAGCGCCCGCCTGTAGGCATGAAGGAAGGCACCGAAGGCGCCGGCCTCGGGTGAGGACGCGCGAGCCAGGAAGTCGACCACTTCCTTGGCCTTTTCCACGCGCTCGCGCGGGTCCCCCAGCGCGCGGAGGCGGTAGAGCATGATCTCGCGGACCGCCATCAGCGAGTGCCAGCCGGGGTAGGCGTTATAGCTGACGTAGGCGACGCCATCGGGGGCGAGGCTGCGGCGGATGATGCTCAGGATCCTGGCGCGAATGCCGGCCGGGACCCAGGAGAAGACGCCGTGGACGATGACGTAGTCGAACTCGCCCAGGTCGTCGGGCAGGCGGGCAATATCCGCCCTCCGCAGGCTGACGTTGCTGAGGCCGAGCGCTCGGGCCGTGGCGCGGCCGGCGCCCACCTGGCGGCGCGAGTAGTCGATGCCGGTGAAGCGGCTTTCGGGCAGCCATTCCGCCATCGCGATCAGGTTGGCGCCGCTGCCGCAGCCCAACTCGAGGACCCGGCAGCGATCGGGCGGCGCGGGCCGCATCCCCAGGAGCTTCGCCGTCACGGCGAGCCGGTCCGGGTGAGTCGCGGCATGGGTCAGGTCCGGATAGGGTACTTCGTCGTAAGGGTTTGCGGGAGCCATCGCTAGAGATTCATTGCCATTCACGACTCCCGCGGCGGGTCAATGAAGCCTGGAGCGCGGAGCGAAATAGGCGGACCCGCCCCTTGAGGTGGCGGGTCCGCCGGATGCGGCCGTTGGCCCGGTTAGGGCGTCGGTGTGACCAGTCCGCCGTCGCCGGCGCTCGGTCCCCTGATTACTCCCGTGACCGGGGCGACAAGCGCGACAACCGGTTGCGGCGATGCCGCAGGAGGCGGAGCGCAGGTCACGAAGACCGACGTCTGCGTGCTCACGCCGCCGGAGCTGACGATTACCTGCGCCGTTCCGGATGTCCCCGCGGGGACGGAGAGCACCGCCGTCGAGACGCCACCAAACGCCGTCGAGGTTAGCGTGACATTCCCGAGGTTCGTGCTGTAAGTGAGGATAGTCCCGTCCGGAACAGGCCGGCCGAAGGCGTCCCTGGCTGTCACCGAGATCGTCGTGCTCGTCCCGCAGGCGATCTGCGAGGGAGAGGCGATCGCCGTGAGGAGGGTTGTCGGCCCGAAGGCGCAGATCACGGGCAGCACGGCCTGTGCCGACACCCCGCCGGAGATGGCCGTTATGACCACGGACCCGGTGAACGTGAACGCGCTGGTGAAGTTCAGCTGCGCGCTCGCGACTCCGCCGAGGGTGAAGGCGCTGGCGAAGGTGCCGCTGACGTTCGACGTGAACGTCACCAGCGTGCCATTTGGTACCGCGAGGCCGGCGCTGGTCCGCACCGTCGCGAACACCGTCACGACGCCGGCGCACGTGGAGGGGTTCGCCGAGACGCTCAGAGTGATGAAGGCGGGAATTCCCGGAGTCGCGATCGGCGCCACGCTCGGATCCACGGTGATGGTCCCGCTGGAACAAACGCTGTTCTGGCAGGCCAAGAGCGAGACGAACGTCCGGGCCGCCACCGTGGGCGGCGTGAAGGTGAACTTCAAGACCACGTTTTCCGCCAGGGAACCGTCGCCGTCATTGGCGGCCGTCATCGTGACGGAGGCGGTGCCGTCGCCACTATGCGTCGTAGAGGTGCAGGCGACATCGGTCGTGCAGCTGTTGAAAGAGATGGTGCCCAGGCCGACGCTGACCGTGATCGGGCCACCGACGCCGGGCGCCGTGTTTTCGACCGCGTTAACAGTGATCTCCGAGGTGGCCGGATTGACCACCGGGTTGGGGTTGGCCGAGGCCGCGCTGACGTTGGCATCGGCTTCGCGCACGGTGGCGGTCCAAACTCCGATGATCGCGAGAAGCGCGAGAAAGCCTCCCGTCGTCCAGAGCTTTCGCATCGACCGCCCGGCCGCCGCGCGGATTTGTGGCGGTGATTCAGGCGCCGCCGGTGGGCGTGCGGGTCCCGCGTTCTGTGAGCGGCGCGCGAGCCAGGCGGACAGGGCAAGAACGGCGACCAGCGCCGCATAGGGCCATAGCCTTCCTGCTTTCTTCACGTCACAACCTCCCGAATCGCCGGCAACCGTGTGCCGGTTGCCACATACACATAGCCCGATGCCGGGTGTGCTTCGAGGCTACTCGTATCGTTCGCGCGGGGTGAGCCGGGTTGGCGAGCTTGGGAGCGCACGGGGCCGTGCGAGCATATGCCAAGCGGCTACGCGGAGAGTAACCCAACCGGCGGCTTAATTGCTAGTGTCTTATGTAAAGACCCTGTTCTGGCGCCTGAGAGTCCGCGCGCTGTTACCCCGCAGGCAGCCCCTGATCAGGAGATGGGAGCGCATCCGCTAATCCTCTAGAGGTCCTCTAACCTAGAGGTCCTCTAACCGGCCGCCCCGGCCTGACTCGATGCTGTGGCGGGCCTGTGCAATCCTCCGCAGAAACCCAGGGTCGTGCTCCAGACGGTATTCGAACCAGTCGTCCTCGGACTCAAAGCCAATGAGGACGCCCGCCGGCTTGCCGCGACGAGTGATCACAACCTCTTCTTTCTCTGCCACGCGCAGATATCGGGAGAGGTCATCCTTGAGTTCCGAAAGAGGTACCTGCTTCATGGCGTTTCTCCCAGGCCCTCCAGCCAGCCTGTCGCTTGAGATTTCGGGATTATCGCGAGGACCAGGACAGCCTCGTCCTCTACGTCATAGTACACGCGAATGTCACCGACCCGTAATCGAAATTGAGGGCGAGCCACGCCGCGGAGCCGCCTGATGCGACTCCTGCTGGTCTTCGTGGGCGTGTGCCGAAGGTGCGTTTCAATCGCGTGCCGCGCACGAGAGCGCAGATTTGCTGTCAACCGTCGCAGATCGTCAATCGCTTCCGGCGAAACGATAATCTCGTAAGGCAAGGCTCGCTACATTAGAGTCAGCTTGTCGCGTGGACAGATCCCGTCCGCGGATGGGAAGGAAGCAGCGTGCCGGCGTTCCGTCGGGCCCTCACCGCGGCGAAGGCAGCGCCTGAATAGGGATCACGGCGTCGTCGCCCGAGTACGGGGGCGGCTCGGCGCCGTCGAGCTCGGCGATTACGCGGGCGCCTTCCTCGACCAGGGCGTCGAAGAAGTCGGGCTCGTCCACGGTGCGGATGACCTGGCCCTTGCGGAAGATCACGCCGCGCCCCTTGCCGCCGGCGATGCCGATGTCGGCCTGCTTCGCCTCGCCGGGGCCGTTGACGACGCAGCCCATGACCGCGACCGTGATTGGCTTGCCGAGCTTCGTGAAGTACTCCTCGACCTTGTTCGCCAGGGGGATTAGCTCGATCTCGATGCGGCCGCAGGTCGGGCAGGCGACGAGCGTGGGCCCGTGGCGGCGCAGGTTGAGCGACGTGAGGATGTCCCAGCACACCGGGACCTCTTCCCTGGGGTCGGCGGCCAGCGACACGCGGATCGTGTCGCCGATGCCCTCGGCCAGCAGCATGCCGATGCCGATGGCGCTGCGCACGCTGCCGGCGCGGGGCGTGCCCGCCTCGGTGACGCCGAGGTGCAGGGGATAGGGGATCATGCCGGCGATCTGACGGTAGGCCTCGACCATCGTAGGCACGTCGAAGGCCTTCATCGAGAGCTTGATCTTGTCGTAGTCCATCTCCTCGATGATCTTGATCTCCCAAAGGGCGGCATCGATCATGCGCTCGACGGTCGTCGGCGGCAGCTGGCCGTCCCGGAGGGCCGGGATCGGCGGGAGGCTGCCGGCGTTGACACCGACCCGGATCGGGATGCCCCGCTCCTTGGCCTCCTTGATCACGGTCTTCACCTTCTCCGGGTCGCGGATGTTGCCGGGGTTGAGGCGCAGGCCCTGGAATCCGGAGCGGATCGCGGCCAGGGCCCAGCGGTAGTCGAAGTGGATGTCGGCGATCAGCGGCACGGGCGTCTGGGCAACGATCGCCGGCAGGGCCGCGGCGGCCTCTTTGTCGGGCACGGCGACGCGCACGATCTCGCAGCCCAGCTCGGCCAGCTCATGGATCTGGCGCACGGTGGTCTCGACGTCCGCGGTGTCGGTGCTGCACATCGACTGAACGACGACCGGGGCGTCGCCGCCGACCTTCACGTCGCCAACCTGGATCTGCTTACTGGGGCGCCTGTTTTGTGGGATCATCTCGCCACCTGCGTGTCCGATTCGGGCGGCCGTACGTTGCGGGCGACGCCAGGCAGCGCTCCTTACCTGAACAGGCTGCCGCCGCTCACCCACCTGACGATGTCAAAGTAGCTCAGGACGATAACGAGGATCAACATCGCGCCGAAACCGACGAGGTGGACGAGGGCTTCTTTCGCCGGAGCGATCCGGCGGCCGCGGCGCAGCACCTCGATCAGGACGAAGGCCATCCGCCCGCCGTCGAGCATCGGCAGGGGCAGGACGTTGAGGATCGCCAGGTTGATGCTGAGAAGGGCCGCGAGGTCGACGAGGCTGCGCCAGCCGGCCTGGCGGACGACCTCGCCCGTGGTCTGGGCGATACCGATGGGGCCCGAAACCGCGGGCTTGCTGCCGCCCTTGATCCAGGAGATGACCTCGTTGCGCGCGAGCTTCAGGGAATCGAATGTCGTGCGGAAGCCGTGGCCGAGGGCGGTCAACGGCGGTTCGGAATGTGATTCGGTGAAGGCGTACTGCGCGCCGATGCGGACGCCGGTCGCCCCCTGAACGAAATGCAGCTCCTGGCCCGCATCCAGGCGAGCCTGCGCCGGAAGGCCGGCCGCGCGGGCAACCGCGTCTTCGCTGACCCGCAGAGTACGCGCGACTGACTCCACCGTCTCGCCCGCCTCAGGCGTGTAGAGGACGGTCTCCCCGCCGTCGACGATGGTCAGCTCCTTGCCGGCGGCCGGCACCGACTTTATGCCCGCGGCCAGCCGCACCGAAGTGCGGTCGAAGCCGGTCGCCCTCGCGACAGAATCGACGTCGTCGCCCGGCTGCACCGCGTAAACGTAGTCCGGCGGCGACCAGCGCGGCCGGACCAGGACGGTGTGGAACGACTCCTCCCCGCTAACCGGGTCGGTCCGCTTCACGACGATCGGTATCGACTCGCCCAGGTGAAGGCGGATGTTATAGCTGGCCTCCGGCACGCTCTTCACGTCGCGGCCGTCGATCGCGTAGAAGACGTCGCCCGCCTTGAGTCCCGCGAGGGCCGCGGGCGAGCCGGGCACGACCTGCGCGATCTGGGCGCGGCCGACCGGCTGCTCGCGCGGAACGATCAGGGCCATCGTGAACAGAGCCACGGCCAGCGTGAAATTCATGAAGGAGCCGGCGCCCATCACGATCAGCCGCTTCCATGCCGGCTGAGCCGCTAGGCTCTGCCTGTCGCTCGGGTCCTCCTCTCCCAGAAGGCGGACGAAGCCACCCAGCGGTAGCGCGTTCAAGGTGTATTCGGTGCCGCGGTAGGTCACGCCGAACAGGCGGGGCGGATAGCCGAGGCCGAACTCCAGGACCTTGACGCCGGACAGCTTGGCGGTGACGAAGTGGCCCAGCTCGTGCACGACCACGAGCACGATCAGGATGAGGAGGAAGGGCAGGACGCTCTCGGTGAGTACGGTCAAGTGCGGGCTTGAATCCAATCTTGCGCCGACCGCCGGGCCCAGGCGTCCGCGTCCATGATCTCCGCGAGACAGGGGCTCTCGACCGAGTCGTGCCTATCTAGAGTATCGGCCAGCAGCCCGGGGATGTCGAGGAAGCGGAGCCGGCCGGCGAGAAACGCCCCCACGCCTTCTTCGTCCGCCGCCGCGAGCGCTGCCGGATAAGTCCCGCCCTTCGCCCCGGCCGCCAGGGCGAGGCCGAGGCAGGGGTAACGCTCCATGTCCGGCTCGCCGAAGTGCAGGGCGCCGAGACGGGCAAAGTCGAGCGAGGGCAGGTCGAGCGCGAAGCGCTCCGGATGGCCGAGGGCGTAGAGGATCGGCAGGCGCATGTCCGGCTGAGAGAGCTGAGCGAACACGGAGCCGTCGACCATCTCCACCATCGAGTGGACGATGCTCTCGCGGTGCATAACAACCTGAATGCGCTCGAAGGGCACGTCGAAGAGCCAGCGCGCCTCGATCACCTCGAGGCCTTTATTGAACAGCGTGGCCGAGTCGATCGTGATCCGGCGGCCCATGAGCCAGGTGGGGTGGGCCAGGGCCTCTTGCGGACCAACCTCGGCCAGGTCTCCGACCGGCAGATCGCGCAGGGCGCCGCCGGAGGCCGTGACGATCAGCTTGCGCACGGCCGCGCGCGGATGGCCGGCCAGGCACTGCCAGATGGCCGAGTGCTCGCTGTCGACGGGGCGCAGGTCGCCGCCGCCCCGCGCCGCCGCTTCGACCACGAGGTGACCGGCCATCACCATCGCCTCCTTGTTGGCAAGCGCCACGGATTTGCCGGCCTCGAGGGCGGCGAGCGTCGGCTCCAGTCCAATCTTGCCGACGACGGCCGCGACGACGATGTCGACGTCGGCGTCGGTCGCCATCTCCTTCAGCGCAACTGGCTGGGCACTCATGCCGGAAAGGAGGCCCTTCAGCCCCCCCGGCTCGGCGCAGCAGACCATGGCCGGGCGGAACTCCTTCACCTGCTCGGCCAGAAGGTCCAGATTGCGCCCGGCGGCGAGACCGACAACCTCGAAGCGCTCGCGGTTAGCGCGGATAACCTCGAGCGTCTGGCGACCGATCGAGCCCGTGGAACCAAGGACGGCGATGCGCTTCATTACCCTGAGCCGGAGGCGAGACGGAGGAGAGGAAGCGGAAAATCGCCCAAGCACAATGTAGCGGAAGCCTTTAGGCTTCCAGCGGGCTGAGGAGAAGCCGAGCGCAATGTAGCGGAAGCCTTTAGGCTTCCAGCGCGCTGAGGAAAAGGCGAGCGCAATGCATTTGTGGGCGAGACATTCCCCTGTCGGCGGCCAGTCTCTCGGGAAGAATCGCCGATCGCGCTTCCCGCGGCTCGCATCCCGCTTCCGGCATCCATTACCGCACCAGCCACTGCAAGTAATAGTACAGGGACGGGATGGCGAATAGCAGGCTATCGAGGCGGTCCGCGATGCCGCCGTGGCCGGGGACTATGGTGCTCGCGTCCTTTATGCCGAGGGCGCGCTTGATCGCCGACTCGGCCAGGTCGCCGGCCTGGGCGGCGACCGGCAGGAGCAGCCCGAGCGCGGCCACGTGATACCAGTCCAGCCCCAGGTCGAAGGCGTAATGGAGGCCGACGACCGCCGCGAGACCCGCGAGCTGACCGCCGGCCGCGCCCTCCCAGGTCTTGTTGGGGCTGACCGCCGGCGCCATCTTGCGCCGGCCGAGGTTCTTGCCCACGAAGTAGGCGCCCGTGTCGGTGATCCAGACCGTGAGGACGGCGAGGAGGACCCACTCCCGGCCGTCGCCCCACTCGCGCAGGAGGACGAAGCGGCTCGCGAGCCAGCCGACATATACCACGGTCGCCACGGCCCAGAGCCAGTCCTCCACCTCCTTCCTGGGGTCGCGCCTGAGCGCGAGCAGGGCGGCGGGGGCAAGAGCCACGGCCGTCAGGGTCCGGTCGGGCCAGGGTCCGCCGAGCTTGGCCGCGACGGGCAATGCGACCGCAAGAGCGCCCGCCAGCGCCACCATCGGCGTGCGCAGGGTGCCGCGTGCGGCCTGGAGCTCGAGCACGGCGATTCCCGCCGCGGCCGCGACCACGCCGGCCAGCCACCAGCCCCCGGCCCAGATGACGAGCGCGACGAGCGGGATGCCGACGGCGGCGGTCAGAATCCGGGTCGTGAGCATGTCCGCGGCCATTCTGGCAGGAAGGCCGGCCGTGCGCACAGCGGAGCGGCGCGCTACGCTGAAGCCGCTCGCGGCCAGGGCCCGATCGCTGTTCTCCCGGAGTCCGAGAAGACCAGGACAAGCCATCTCGATCAGGCAAACGCCCTCCGCGACA
>CAYRCD010000011.1:0-53118 GCA_964422735.1 uncultured Dehalococcoidia bacterium
TGCGAGCCAGCAGAGTCTGGCGGATCTGCTCGTGGGCAAAGGAGAAATAGGGTTCACGGCTCTCGGTGGAGATAATGATCCGCGCCCTCTCCGCCTCGTCGATCGCGTCCAGCAGCGCGTCCTCGTCGGCCCCGGCAAGGGTGCGCAGAAATTCGTAGGTGAAGGCTTTGCCGATGACCGCGGCGGTCGTGAGCACCCCTAGCGTCTCCTCGCTCACGCGCTCCAGACGCCTGCCCAGGACCATCCGCACGCTCTCCGGTACCTCCACGTCGCCGATCCGCACGTCCGGGCGCCACTCACCCGCCTCGTCCACCAGGCGCCCCTCTTCGGCCAGGTGGCGATAGACCTCTTCGACGAAAAAGGGCACGCCTTCGGTCTCCCGGAAGAGGACGTCGACCAGGGGCGGCGGGGGCACGCGGCCGCTCAATCCGCTGATGATCTGGCCGACTTCGGCCCGGCCAAGCCGGCGGAGGTTGAGCCGGTGCACCTTACTGAGTCTGGACAGCCGGTCCACCTCGCGGGCGAAGGGGCTGGACCGCTCAAGCTCTACGTCCCGATACGTGCCGATCACGAGCAGCGGCGCTTCGTCCAGGCGGTGAGCGAGATGATCGAGAAGCAGGGTCGTGGATTCGTCGGCCCAGTGGAGGTCGTCGAGGACCAGGAGCAGGGGTTGCACTCGCGTCGACCGCTCGATGAAGTCGCAGACGCTGTCGAACATGAAGTGGCGGGCCTGGTCGAGGGGAAGATCGATCGGTTGGGGAAGGTCGGGAAAGACCGACCGCACCCTCGGCACGAGCCTGGCGATCTCGGGCGCGGAATCCCCGAGCGCCGCGCGGAAAGTCTCGCGAGGCGCCACCCGGAGCGAGTACTCGATAGCCTCGACGAAGGGGACGTAGGGAGGCGCGCCTTCCATCTCGTAGCACCGTCCCTGGTTGGTAAACATACCGCGCGCCCGCGCCTCGATCACAATTTCCTCCGCGAGCCTGGTCTTTCCGACACCGGCCTCGCCGGCAAGCAAGGCGATGCTGGTCCGGCCATGCTGGGCCTGCTCCAGGAGACGCCGCAGTGTCTCCCGCTCGTCAAAGCGGCCGACGAAGGGCGTCCGGTCGGTCCATTCGACCTCCGGGGGCGCTTCTTCCTGCCCCCAGGCGACTTCGTACAGCTTCCAGCGGTCGGCAAAGCCTTTGAGGCGGAACCGGCCGCGATCAACAAACTTTATGTCCTTCGCCGCCCCGAGCACGGCCTTGAGCACGTCTGAGACCAGGATCTGCTCACCCGCTGCCTTTGCCATTATCCTGGCGGCCGCATCGACGCTGGATCCGAAGAGGTCCCCTTCCTCCCTGATCGCCTCACCCGTGTGCAGGCCGATTCGTACCGTGACGGGTTCGGAGGGGTCCCGCCGGTTGCGTTCGCTCAAAGACCGCTGCACGGCAATCGCGCACTCGACGGCCCGGCGCGCCGAGTCGAACGCGACCATGAAGCTGTCGCCGATGGTTTTTACTTCTTGTCCGGCATGCTGTTCGATCTGGCGGCGAACGAGGTCGTTGTGGGCAGCCATGATTTCGTGGGCAGCGGTGTCGCCGCGGCTGGTGCGGATGCTTGTGGATCCGACCACGTCGGTGAAGAGCACTGTTACGGTGGTTGTCTCGGGCATGCACGCAGCCTTAGCGACGGGTCTGATGTCGCCCTAGAATAGCTACGCGAACGTGATTGTCAAACAGAGCCTTTTCCAAGAGCTCGTAGCGGCAGTGCTGACGCTACCCTGGAATTAGAGTCAGACCAGCCGGTATCCTGGTCCGCCATCCTGTCCCGTTGGTCGCAGGCGGCGTCGGGCGGTGGCCTTTAGAGGCACGGTTTAGGCAGGCGCTTCGAGTCCTCTAAGCCGCGGCGGCTTCGGTCCGCGGCAGCATCTGGCGCGCCCGGGAAATCAGGTCCGACGCTCCCGACGCCTCCGGTCCGTAGAGCGCCCAGCCCGGAATGACCGTCACCTTGTCGTCGTCGCGCAGCGCCTCGTCGACGCGGTCCTTGAGACGGCCGACGAAGGTGTCCAGGGTGTCCTCGCGGATACCCGGCGCCAGCATCGCCACCTCCACGGCGCCGATCGCCGCCAGCCAGTCGTACTCGGCCGAGAGCGGCTCCAGCGCTTCGAGCGCGGCGTGAATGCGCCTGAGCTCGGGCGGCGTGCCCGGCTCCGGCTGCAGCCGGAGCACTACGACGGCGAAGACGTGCCCATCATCGTGTGCCTTATCACACTCGACCAGAAGGCGGTTGAAGAAGTACTCGCGCCGCCGCAGGTCGATCAGGCTGTCGTGGACACTCGTCCAGGTGAGGAGCGCCGCCTCCTTCTGACGCGTCTTGTCGCGCAGATAGACGGCGCCGAGGGCGCAAGCGCCCGCCCCGAATCCAAGCAGGGTCTGCAAGGCGACGCGTCCGTGGTAGTCCGCCGCGGACGTGCCGAAGGGAAGCCAGGGTATGGTCCAGATCAGAAAGGCTGCCGTGACGCTGAAAAAGGCGCAGAGGAGCAAGCGGCTCCAGAAGACCGAGCGCTCGTAGGAGCGTCGCACGGCCTTGGTCTTGTCCGGAGCGTTCGCAGCGCTGTTTCGCCGGGGTGAGTCTGAGCGGCCCACGTCATAATTGTCGGTCAGGCGCGTCGACTATTGAGGCTTCGCCGGCGGCGGGAAGTCCCAGTTCACCGACTCAGGCTCGGCGACGATCCGGGCGTCAGCCAGGAGCTTCCGGATCGCGACTATTCCCAACATCGGGTCGTCGCTCACCTTTGTCCATTCAGGGCCGGGCGCGATCGGCGTCGCGCTCACCCGCTGAACGTGGTTGGTGGCTTTGTTCAGGTATATGCCGGCGACTGTCGAGGAATTAGCCATCTCTGCCAGCACCGCCCGCCCGCCTTGCCGGCGGACACTAATACTCTCGCTCGAGGATGAAAGCGGTGAGGTCGTCGAAGCTCACGCGGGCGGCGGGTGGAATCGCGGTTTGGGCCAGCGCGGCCATCGCCCCGGCGCGGTGGTCCTCGGCCAGGCCCTGGGCGAAGTAGCGCGCGTTCCAGCGCTGCAGCACGTCCAGGACGTCGTCGATATCGCTCTCCTCGACTGCCTCCTTCTGGTAGACATTTCGCAGCAGGTCGCGGTCGGGACCAACGACCTGCTGAAAGGCGTGAACGATGGGCAGCGACTTCTTGCGCCTGGCGATGTCGGCGCCGACCGGCTTTCCCGTGGCCGTGCCCTCACCCCAGATGCCGAGGATGTCGTCGCGGATCTGGAACGCGAGACCGAGCTCGCGTCCGAACGCGCCCAGGCGCGCGACCTCATCGGCGGTCGCACCGGCGATCAGCGCTCCGGTCTGGACCGAGGCCCCGAACAGGGCGCCGGTCTTGCGGGCGATCATCTCGGTGTACTCCCCGAGCGTGACGTCGGTTCGGTCCTCGAAGGTGAGGTCGAGGTGCTGGCCCTCGATCATCAGGTCGCAGGCCCCCGTAACCAGCCGGCGCGCCTCGATCAGGCGCTCGGCGGTCACGCCGCGCTCGGCGGCGCCGTTCAGGGCCTTATAGGCCAGGGTCCACAGCGCGACGCCGGCGATTATGCCCTGGTCCTTGCCGTAGACGCTCCACAGCGTCGGCCGGTGGTGTCGGAGCTGGTCACCATCCTCGATGTCGTCATGGATCAGGGAAAAGTTGTGCAGCAGCTCGATGGCAACGGCGACCGGCAAGGCCTGGTCGGGGTTGCCGCCGAGTGCATCACAGGCGAACAGGCACAGGGCCGGCCGCAGGCATTTCCCCAGGCTGGGAGAGCCTGAATCCGAAAATCCGAGTTGGTAGCGCACCATCTCGAGCAGCGGGGTGTCATCGCGCGGGATGACGCGCGCGACTTCGGCCTCTATGTCGACCCGATAGCGCCGCAGGAGGTCAGGCGCTTCCACGCCTTTTAGGGTACAGAGGTCGGGGGCGAGAAGCGAGAAGCGAGGGGTGGCGTTGGCCCGGTCGCGGCGGCCTTCAGGTCGCCAGACGCCCTCCGGCCTCATGCTCGCAAGCAGGAGAACCCATATCTACTCCCACGCCACCACGAACACCCGCTGGCGTCCGGACAGCCCCTTGAGCTCGACCTCACGCCCGTCGCCGAAGCGGAAGTCGCCGCTGGACTCCGTCAGGTCCTTGAGCAGCGACGACACCAAGATCTGGCCGCCCGTGGCGATGCCGCCGATGCGCGAGGCCAGGATCACGTTCTTGCCGTAGAAGTCGTCCTTGTCCTTGATCGCCTCGCCGGCGTGGAGGCCGATGCGGACCCGGAGAGCAAACCCGAGGCCGCCCCATCCTTCGAGAGCCTCAGGATGGACAGATAAGGCCTCCGCTTGTCCATCCTGAGCTTGTCGAAGGACGGGGGCCTCAGGCGCGGCGAAGGCCTTTTGAATTTGAATGGCGCACTCGAGCGCCCGCCGCGCGCTCTGGAAGGCGACCATGAAGCCGTCGCCGATGGTCTTGACCTCGAAGCCGCCGTGGGCGCGGACCTGCTGGCGGATGAGGGCGTTGTGCTTCTGCAGTAGCGCCATCCAGGCCCGGTCGCCGAGCTTCTCGGTGAGCACCGTGGAGTCCTCGATGTCGGAGAAGAGGATGGTGACCGTGCCCTCGGGCGCGGAGGCCCAGTCGGGCAGCGCCGGCCTCTCCGCCCGCGCGGACTCGGCCACGCGGTCGATCGAGGAGCCCGCGTTGCCGGACGTCACGCCCTGGAGGCGGACCTTCATCGCGATGGCCTGGTCCAGGTAGAGCTTCGCGCCGTGCTGCTGGAAGAGGGCCATCGCCCGGTCGAGGTGTTGCAGCGCCTCGCGCGCCTGGCCCCGGCGCTCGGCGACTTCGGCCAGCCCGACCAGGTTGCGCCCCGCCTCGACCGGGCAGCGCTCCCGTTCGCAGACCTCCCCTCCCGACCGGAACCACCGCTCGGCCTCATCCAGCTTCCCGAGGCGCAGGGCGAGCGCTCCCCGGAACTGGTCCAGGCTACCGAAGTAGCCGAAGTGCAGCTCGGGCGCGGCGGCCGTGAACTCGTAGGTCCGACGAATGGTCTCATCGTCACCCAGGTGCGCCAGGGCCGGGCCGATGGCCTCGAGGTGCCCCCGCAGGGCGCCACCGCCAGCTTGCTCGAGATTGCCCACCGCCCTCGCCCAGGTCTCCAATTCGAGCCGCGCGCCCTCGCGATCGCCGGACTCGAGGAGGATGCGTGCCCGGGCGCCGTGGACCTGGACTTGCATTACCGGTATACCCCCCGTCATCTCCCCGGACGGCAGCAATGCCTTTATCCCCTCCAGGTCGCCTCGGAGCTCCGCCAGGGAGGCGAGGAGGTTCTCTCTGAGGTAGCTGCCGCCGCCGACTTCTGCAGCGAGATCCTGGGCACGGTTGAGGTCGCAGCGCAGGAGGGCAATCGCGCCCAGGAACCCGAGGGCGTTTGCTACCTCAAATGCATCGTGGACGCTGCGCGCGTAGCTCAGCAGGGCTTCGAAGGCGGCGACTGCTTCGTCGAGGCTACCGCTATACCAGGAGTAGCCGGCAACATACCGCAGCGCGGCTGAAGCTCCCTTTTTCTCTCCGACTTCCTGGAGGTCCCGGGCGGCGAGGCGGTAAAGGGGCAAAGCCTCAGCGAGGTCCCGCGCACGCCCGGCGGCGATCAAGGTGAGGCCGGCTTGGACGTCGGCGAGGCCATGCGCCTCGCTCAGCGCCGCCGCCCGCTCGATGTCCTGCTCTGCCTGGTCGTTCCCGGGAATCGAGGCCCGCCGGGCGTAGAGGTTCGCCTCCAAATGGGGGTCGCTCTGCCCGGAGGCGTCCAGCGCCGCCGTGATGATCTCCAGGTGGCGGGCGGGCGGCGCGGCAACGCCAAAAGCGATTACGGTCGCCCGCGCCGAGCCTCCCCAGTCACCGAGCTGGCGGTAGAGCGTCGTCGCCCGCATGAGGCTGCGCCAGGCGGGACGGAAGGTCCCGGCGAAAGACTGGCAGCGCCCCAGGGCCAGCAGCAGGTCCGCTTCGCTCTCGCCGAGCGCGCCGTCAGAGCCGGTCACGAGGGTCAGGCAGTTCTCATAGTGGCGGGCGGCCTCGCCCCAGGCGGTCTGCCCTTCGGCCTGCTCGGCCGCGGCCTTCGAGTAGGCGACCGCCTTCTGGGCATGGCGGGGCGAGAGCATCGCCGCCTCGACGAAGTGGCCCGCGAGTCGCGGCGCCCGGGCCAGCGCCAGCTGCTCGCCCCAGCGCTTCTCCAGGGCCTCGCCGACCCGGCCCTGGAGCCGGACCCGCCGGGTCGTCGACAGCTCATCCAGGAGCGTCTCCTGCATCTGGGCATGAGTGAAGCGGTAGCGGCCTGCCTGCCCCACCGTCTCCTCGATCACACGCGCCGCGAGCGCTTCCTCGATCAGCTTCAGCAGCGCGTCTTCGTCACGGTCCCCTAGGAGGGTCAGCATGTCGTAGGTGAACTCGCGCCCGATGATCGCCGCCACCTGGAGGAGGTCGTTCGTCTCCTCGGAGAGCCGGTTCAGGCGCCTGCCCAGCGCCTCGCGCACGCCGTCCGGGATGCGGATGTCGGACACCGACTCCCGGGTCAGGGTCCCTTCCTGGGCCATGAGGTTCACGACCTCGCTCAGGAAGAAGGCGTTTCCCTCCGTCTCTTCGAAGATGCGGTCGAGGACCTCCCGCTTCGGCTCGACATTGGCGGTCGCCCGGATGTAGCCGGCCACCTCCGCCCTGGACAGGCCCCTGAGGACGATGCGCTCGAAGCCGGACTCCCGGTTGAGGACGGCCAGCGTCTCCGAGAGCGCGCTCTGGCGGGTGATGTCGGTGTCGCGGTAGTTCCCGACGATGAGGACGCGGAGGCGAGAGAGGTCGCGTGCTATGTGCTGGAGGAGGAGGAGCGAGGGCTTGTCCGCCCAGTGCAGGTCGTCGAGGGCGATGACCAGCGGCGTCTGGATCGCCATCGCCCGGATAAAAGCGGCGTAGGCATCGAAGAGCCGGAACTGGGCGACCTCGGGGTCTGTTATCGGCTCCGGCTCGACGAAATTCGGCTGCTGGCGGAGCCAGGTGAAGATGCGGGAAAGCTCCGCCCCGGCGCCCGGTGGCAGGTTGGGCGCGATCACGGTCGTGAGGTCATAGGCGGCGGCGAACTGGTTCCCGGCCTGGTACCAGGGCCAGTAGGCGGGGGCGCCGCCCGTCTCGTGGGTGCGGCCCCAGAGCACGGTGGCGCCGCGCATGCGGGCGTAGGTCTCGATCTCCTGCGTCGTCCGCGTCTTGCCAATGCCCGGCTCGCCGACGAGCATCACGAGGCCGCCGTGGCCGGCGAAGGCCTCGTCGAAGGCCTTGCGCAGCTTCTCCAGCTCCGCCGTTCGGCCGACGAAGACGCCGCGGGCGAGGCGGTCGAGGGGGTTCTCGGACGAATCGGAGTGCGACGCCGACTTCTGCGCCGGGTCGACCTTCGCCAGCGCCGGCGCCACCTCGGCCGCCGAGGCGGGCCGCGCGTCCGGCGCCTTGGCCAGGAGGTGGAGGATGACCTCCTCCAGCGCCGGCGGGCAGCGGTCGCTGAGCCACGACGGCGCCACCGGCGGCGTGTTGATGTGCTGGGAGATCACGGCGGTCGGGTCTTCGCCCAGGAAGGGCGGCCGTCCGGTGACCATCTCGTAGAGCATGCAGCCGAGGGAGTAGAGGTCGGCCTTCGGCGTGCTCTCGCCGCCGAGAGCCTGTTCCGGCGGCATGTAGGCGACGGTGCCGAGCATCATGCCGGCCATGGTCACCCGAGAGCGGTCGAGGGCGACGGCGAGGCCGAAGTCGCCGAGCTTGGCGACGAGAGTTCCCCCAGGATTGGAGGCCAGGGGGCCGACGCCCTCAGGCGAACCCCTCACCCTAACCCTCTCCCCGGGGGAGAGGGTTAGGGTGAGGGCGCTCAGCCACACGTTCCCCGGCTTGAGGTCGCGGTGCACAATGCCCTGTTTGTGGGCGTGCTCCAGGGCGGCGCAGACCTGCTCTGCGATGCGCAGGGTGTGGCCGAGGGGGAGGCGGTGGTCCTCGGCCGCTGCCAGGAGGTCCTCGACGGAGCCGCCGGCCATGTACTGGGAGACGATGTAGGGCTGCGAGCCCTCGTCGCCGACGTCGAAGACGGTGACGATGTTGGGGTGGTCGCCGAGGCGGGCCATGGCCTGGGCCTCGCTCCGCACCCGTTGAAGGCCGAGGAGGTCGAGGCCCTCGGTCTTGATCAGCGACAGGGCGACGTCGCGGTCGAGGCGGGTGTCGTGGGCCAGATAAACCCGTTTTCGCCCGCCTTCGCCCAGGAAGGACTTGACGGCATAGCGGCCGCCGGCGAACGACGCCGGGAGGGGTGGGGCCTGGGACCTTTCGACCTCCGGCGCAAGCATTGGCGATGGTGTGACGCCCGTGTCGCGGTTGGCCGCGTCCAGGAACGCCTTCGCGTCCTCGTTCTCCGGGTCGAGCCGGAGGACGCCGTCCGCCAACTCGCGCACCCGCGACCAGTCGAGGCTCGCCGCCGCGGCCTCTATCTCGTCGAGGAGCCGGTCGATCTGGCGCTGGATTCGTTCGCTCGGCATCGGACGCGATCATCCGCCGCGTTCACAACGATGTCAACGGCGTCTCGTCTCCGCGGCGGCGACCTCTAGCGCCAACATCGAGGAAAGCGGCGCCCTCACCCTGATCACCGACTGAGGCGCCCTCCGCCGCTTCGCTCTCGGACCTCGCGTTGCCAGCGGGCCTGGAGGGTGCCACCCCTCTCTTTTCACTGTAGAACAGTTGTTCTATCCTGTACCCATCCTCGACCGAAAAGGGAGGGCCTGGGTGTCGTGGCTCGTGGCGCTGACCTTCTTGACGGCGTTCGGATCCCTTCTCTGTGGGGTCGCGAACTGCCTTTACTTCGGCCGCTATGCCCGCCGGAGCGGCAGCCGGCCGCGCACCGCCGGCGCGCTCGCGCTCTCTCTGGTGAACGCCGGCTTCGCTCTCGAAGCTTCGCTGTTCATTGCCCTCGCCCATCCGGAATCGATGACGGCGCTGGGCCTGGCCGCCGTAGCCGGGGTGCGCCTTCTTTTGTTCGCTGCCGCGGCGTTCATCTCCATCCTTATCCTGCGGGCGCCCCGCCGCGACCGAGAGGGCTAGCCCGGTGACCGCGCTCGCCGTTGCCCTCGAGCGCCGCCAGTGGTCGCTGGCCTCCCTTTACCTCCTCCTCGGCGTGAGCCAGGCCGCCTCGCGCCTGCCGCCCGAGTCGCTGGAAGCCCTCCTCGACATCCTCGGTGCCGGCAATCATGCCCGCTCCCGGACCGTCGGAGAGTCGCCGTGGAGACCCAGATGACCGCGGAGGTCCCGACGAAGAGGTCGAAGAGAAGCTCGCACGTCCGTGGCTTCTACGAGAAAGCCCTGACCGAGGCCGAGCGCGCGGACTTCCGCGCCGCCCTCGACATCGAGGGCGTGGACCAAGAGATCGCGCTTCTCCGCCTGCGCCTGCGCGAGGCGCTAAAACAAGGGCCGAAGGACCTCATGCTGATGCTCAGGGGAGTCGACATACTCGCGCGCCTCGTCGCCCGGCGCTACCGCCTGCCGAAAGGCTCGGCCGAGCAGCTCGCCTCGGGCTTCCGCGAAGCGCTGCTCAGCGCCGGGGTCTCGATCCCGGAAGGCGCGGGACATGAATGACGCCCCGCCGGCCCGAGCGCGCGTCCCTCCCCCGCACCGGACGGCCCGACCCGCGGCCGAGGCCGCATTTCGCGCCCTGGTCGAGGAGAGGCTGCGCAACCTCGAGGCCCAGCTCGCCGAGGTCAAGACCCGCCTCAACGGCCTCCTGTTCTTCATCGCCGGCACCGTTATCACCCAGGTGCTGCTGAGGTTGGTGGCCTGAGAGAAACGAGAAACAAGAAACAAGAAACGAGAAACAAGAAACGAGAAACGAGAAACGAGAAACGAGAAACGAGAAACGAGAAACGAGACGCGAGAAACGAGACGCGAGAAACCTGAAACGAGAAACAAGACGACGGTGACCGTTAACGCACTCCAGGCCCCGCGTCATCCACCGCCTCTGCGGCCCTACCAGGCCGAGGCCCTGCGCGCCGTCCTCGCCAGCGTCCTCCACAACGAGGGCCTCTCTTTCTCGGTCGAAGTCGCCCGCCAGGGCGGCAAGAATGAGCTTTCGGCGCGGCTGGAGCTTTGCCTCCTCGCGCTCTTCGCCGACCAGGACCGCATCGCGGTCAAGGCGGCGCCGACGCTGAAACCGCAGGCGCTGATCAGCTTCGACCGGCTCTGGGACCGCATCCGCGACGCCGGCCTCGCACCCTGGGCGGCGAAGGAGCAGGGACACGTTATCCGTCTTGGCCGCGCCCGTCAGGTATTCCTGTCCGCCGAGCCCAACAGCAACGTCGTCGGTCACACCGCGGACCTCCTGCTCGAGGTCGACGAAGCCCAGGACGTCGATCCGGACAAGTTCGACAAGGAGCTGCGGCCGATGGCGGCGAGCACCGGCGCCACGACCGTCTTCTACGGCACCGCCTGGGACGACGCCAGCCTCCTCGAGCGCGCGAAGCAGAGCCATCTCGAGGCCGAGCGCCGCGACGGCGTCCGGCGCCACTTCGAGTACGCCTGGGAAGTCGTGGCCGCGTCCAACCCCGCATATGCCCGCTTCGTCGAGAGTGAGCGGGGCCGTCTGGGCGCCGGCCATCCCGTCTTCCTGAGCCAGTATTGCCTGCGCACCCTCCCCGGGGCCGGCCGTCTCCTGGGTCCGGCGCAGCTCTCACTCCTGCGCGGCAGCCACGAGCGCCTCGACGGCCGCCTGGGCGCCGAGACCTACGTCGGCGGCCTCGACCTCGCAGGTGAGGGTCCGCGCGAGAGTCACGACTCCAGCGTCCTCACGATCGCGCGGGTGACCTACGCTGCCGAAGACCATTCGCCGGCCGGCCTGGGCCAAGCCCAGATCGAGGTCGTCTGCCACTACGCCTGGACGGGCGCGCCCCTGGTCGAAGTCCAGGGCGCGCTGCTCTCGCTCCTGAAGCACACCTGGCGGGTGGGGCGCGTCGCGGTGGACGCCACCGGCCTGGGCGAGCCCGTCGCCGCGTTTCTCCGCCAGCAGCTCGGCGAGAGCCGTGTCTTCGCCCTGAAGCTCAGCGCGGAAGCGAAGTCGCGCCTCGGCTTCGACCTCCTTGCCGCCGTCAACTGCGGAAGCCTGCGCCTCTACGCCGGGCCTTCGGCGGAGCTCGCCGAGTGCTGGCGTCAGCTGGAGCGCTGCCGCGCCACCTACCGGCCGAACCGGACGCTGGCTTTCGCCGTCGACCCGGCCGACGGGCATGACGATTACGTAATCAGCCTCGCGCTCGCCGTCGCCGCTTCCCGCGGAGCCTCGCCCCGGCGCGCCCGTGGCCGTCTCAGGGACGGCTTCGAGGAAGCAGACGCCGTCCTGAGGTTGCCGAAGGAAGGACCGTCATGGTTGCCCTGAAGAACCGCCCTTCTATAGGCCGGGCATTCGGCCCGGCCGGCCCGTCCCAAAGTCGCGACGACGCCGGCCGGCGTCTGCGCCGTGACGCCCTGCCCGAGAACACCAGCTACGCCGACACCGGCTGTGACATCCATCCCTCCTGCCTCACCTGTCCCCTGGTTCGCTGCCGCTACGACGACCCCGGTGGCGCCCGCAAGATCTTCAGCGAGGAGCGCGACCGCGCCATCATCCAGCTGAGCCGGGATGGCCGCCTCACGGTCGACGGCCTCGCACGCCGCTTCGGCGTCTCACGACGGACGGTCTTCCGGGTCCTGGCGCGGGCGCGAAATCGAAATCCATCGCCCCCTGGCCCCTCCTTCGGCCCAGCTCAGGACAGGCTCTCTCACCCTTCGGCCGCGCTCAGGGCAGGCTGGGCGGAGAAGGCGAACACTCTCTTCCCGCTGCTCGGGCAAGGGCTGCCCTTAGGTACCGCGCGAGACGCCCGCGAGAACAGGAGCCACCGATGACCCTCGCTCTGACCACCAACCACCGATCTCCCGCTTCCACGCGGTCTCCGGCCGCGATCCCGGACCTCCAGGACGCGGCCCGGCTGCGCGCTTATCGCGACAACCTCGCCTTCTACCGCGGCCAGCAGTGGTCCGGACCAGCGCGGCGGCGCGAGCGACGCCTGACCTTCAACTACGCGCGGGCCGTGATCGACAAGGCGGCCTCTTACCTGATGTCCGGGCTCGGATTCGTGGTCGATCCGGAGGACGGGTCCGAGGCCGAGCGGGAGCGGGCGCGACGGGCCGAGCGCGCCCTCCAAGCCGTGTACGAGGTCAACAACCTGGCCCAGGTCGACTTCGACAGCGAGATCGACACCTCCGTCCTCGGCGACGGCGCCTTCAAGGTCACCTGGGACGCCGGAGAGCGTCGCGTGCGCATTTCGGCGCCCGACGTCCAGGGCCTGTTCGTCTGGTGGCACGGGGACGACGTCGGCCGCATCTGGCGGGTCGCCAGCCGCTACAGCCTCGGTCACGAAGAGGCCGCGGCCCTCTATGGCACCGCCGCCACCAGCGGCGCCCGGCCCGCGGGCCGCGCCCACACGCTGGTCGAGGTCTGGACGGCCGCGGACTTCGAGCTCTGGTTCGACGGGAGCTTGCTCGAGGCGAAGGCCAACCCTTACGGCTTCATCCCTTTCGTCATCTATCCGAACATCCGCGAGCCCAAGCAGTTCTGGGGCCTGAGCGACGTCGACGCTCTGCGCGAGTCGGCGCGCGAGCTGAACCGCGCCCTCTCACAGCTGTCGATGATCCTCGAGCTCTCGGGCAACCCGGTCGCGGTGCTCGAGAACGTGACCGAGTCCAGCGACATCGCCGTCCAACCCGGGGCCGTCTGGGAGCTGCCGGAGAAGGCCCGCGCCTACCTCCTCGACCTGCTCCAGGGCGGCGGCGTCCGCCTGCACGTGGATTATGTCGACCTCGTGTATCGCACCCTGCACGACCTGGGCGAGTCGCCGCGGACCTCGTTCGGCGACAACGGCCGCGGCCTATCGGGCGTGGCGCTAAACATCGAGTTGGACCCGCTGCTCAAGAAGGTGCAGCGCAAGCGGCTAATCCGCGAGGCGGCCTTCCGCCGCCGCAACGAGATGGTCCTGCGCCTGCTGGAGCAGTTCACGGGCGTGAGCTATGCCCCCTACCGCTCGCGCGTGATCTGGGGCCCGCTGCTCCCCGTCGACCGCAGCCGGATGGTCACCGACGAGGCGCGCCTCGTCGCCGCGGGCATCCACTCCCGCCGCCGCGCCGCCGACGAACTCGGCGTCGACGACCCCGAAGCGGAGTTCGAACGCTGGCGGGAGGAGGAGCGCGAGCTGGCAAATTGACACAACTTATACGAGCAAGTAATCTCCCGAAAACGGAGCCTCCCCCTATGCCCGACGCTTCGCTAAGCGAGAAGGCCCACGCTCGCCGCCGCCGGCCGCGCCAGGGACCGGCCACCCGCCGCCAGATACTCGATTCGTCTCTACGGCTGTTCTCGAACCGCGGCTATGCCCGCACCAGCGTGCGCGACATTGCCCAGGCCGTGGGCATCACCGACGCCGCCATCTATTACCACTTCGCGTCCAAGCGCGACCTCCTGGAGGCGTTGTTCGACGAACGCGGCATCGTCGCCGCGCTGAATGACCTCGAACACCTCGACCCCGGTCCGGACCCGGTCGAGCAACTGGAGTCGATTAGCATCAGCGCGCTGCGCATCCTGACGCGCAACCTCGACTTCATCAAGGTCCTCCTCGTCGAAGCCCTGGCCGAGGACTCAGACGCGGTGGAGGAGTGGCGCGCCGCGGTCGACCGCTGGGTGCACGCCATCAACCGCCTCTTCGGCATCTACGCGAGCCGCGGCGTCCTGCGGCCCGACCCGCACGAGCTCGCCGCCGAGCAGTTGGTCGATTCCGTCCTTGGCGCCTACCTCGATGCCCTCATACCCGGCCGCAACGATGTCTCGGCCGAGGGCGAGCCGAGCGGGCGGCTCGTGGCCCAGGTGAAGCTCTCGGTGCGCAGCGCGGTCCACACCCTGCGCTGCGCCTCGCCGATCCTGTCATCTGACCCGCCGTAGTCGCACCCCTTGCGGGTGCCATTTCTGGCACGTCTGGGCACGACTCGTTAGCGCAGGTCCGCTAGGCTCTCTTCTAACCACTGCCACAAAGAATCGTATTCTGTTGCCGCTTGGCGATGCGGATTGTCGCGATCTCGCGCCCACATGGCTGGATTCGCCAGGATGTATTCGCGGATTCTTGCCAGCTCAGCATCCCCGCGGACGATCCGTTCATAGAAGTTCGGTTGCCAGACTCGTCCTTCGGCGATCCGCGCTTCCTTCTTCAGCTGGCGCGTCCACTCAACGGCGACTATCGACTTGAACGCGCCAATGACGTCACTCAGCTTGGGGGCACGGACCGTCGGGCCTGCACGCGAGCCGCCGCTCGCGTTCAAGGCACCCGCAAGGGGTGCAACTACGGGAGTAAGCCGAATGATGAGGTGAATATGGTTGGGCATGACCACGAATGCATCCAGCCGAACTGACGGAAAGCGCGCGGGCAGCCCAATCCACGTGTGCTCGATAATGCTCCTCAGACGTTCGTCGTCAAACAGCAACCGACGCTGGTCTGCGCAAATCGTCACGAAGTAGGCCGTGGGAGATGAGTAGTCGAACCCCTTGAGTCGCAGCGACCGCCGAGGCTCTCTCCCTGGGATGCCTGCCCGTCGGGTCAAGATTAGCCAGACTTGCTACACGCTAGGAAGCACAGAACGCTGCCCGCCGTAGTCGCACCCCTTGCGGGTGCCGTTCTGGCACGTCTGGGCACGACTCATTAGCGCAGGTCCGTTAGGCTCTCTTCCAACCACTGCCACAAGGAATCGTATTCTATTGCCGCTTGGCGGTGCGGATTGTCGCGATCCCGCACCCACATCGCTGGATTTGCCAGGATGTATTCGCGGATTCTTGCCAGCTCAGCATCCCCGCGGACGATCCGTTCATAGAAGTTCGGTTGCCAGACTCGTCCTTCGGCGATCCGCGCTTCCTTCTTCAGCTGGCGCGTCCACTCAACGGCGACTATCGACTTGAACGCGCCAATGACGTCACTCAGTTTGGGGGCACGGACCGTCGGGCCTGCACGCGAGGCGTCGCTCGTGTCCAAGGCACCCACAAGGGGTGCAACTACGGAAGTGAGCCGAATGATGAATATGGTTGGGCATGACCACGAATGCGTCCAGCCGAACCGACGGAAAGTGCGCGGGCAGCCCCATCCAGGTGCGCTCGAAAATGCTCCTCAGATGTTTGTCGTCGAACAGCAACCGACGCCGGTCTGCGCAAATCGTCACGAAGTAGGCCGTGGGAGATGAGTAGTCGAACCTCTTCAGTCGCAGTGACCGCCGAGGCTGTCTCCCTGGGATGCCTGCCCGTCGCCTCAAGATTAGCCAGACTTGCTACACACTAGTGGCACTCCTTGTGGCGGATGCGGGAGCGGCCCCTATGGCGCGCCCACTACAGGCCCCAGCGTTTCAATGAAGAAGCGCAGGGATGCCGAGAGCATGGCCGCCGTGACTCGGTGCCCGGTGGCGAACCAGCGCAGCTCCTTCGGGGCGCCAAGCGCAGCGAACAGCTCCTCCGCGGCCCCGGTGGAAACGGTGGCGTCATCGCGGCCGTTAAGCATCAGGACCGGCCGGGGGGCGATCGCCGAGGCGCACGGCAGCGGGTCGACGACCGCCGCCATGAGATCGAGGTCGGCGTCCGGCACTCCTTCCAGGCGCCGACGCGACCGGCTGCCGCCGAGAGCGAAGCACGCCGCCCTCACGCGCTCGTCCACCGCCACGAACGGCACGCCGACTGACACGCCCATACTTATGCCCCAAAAACCGATCCGGCTTCGGTCCACGCAATCCAGCGTCTCCAGGAAATCGATCGCCCTGCGCAGATCGACGACATTCTGGACGCGGTTATCGCGCTGGCGGTAAGGCAGCGAGCGGCGCGCCTCCGCCGCGGGAATGGGCGCGTCCGCGGCGCGGGCGCCGTGGTCCGGCGCGTCGATGGCCAGACAAACAAAGCCCGCGCGGGCCCAGCGGTCCATCGTGCGCACGATGAGACGCTCGTCCTTGCTCCGGCCGCCGCCGTGCTGCAGAAGCAACGCGGGCCTCCGGCCGCTACCGGCCGGCCGCGTCACGACCGCCGGGACCCTCTGACCATGGACGCTTAGCAGCGACAGCTCGACACCGCAAACGCCGCCATCCACGCGCTCGGAGGCGGAGCGCACGTCGAGGGGCAGGAGCCGGTCATAAGCGAAGACAAAACGGCGCAGCCTCGCCGCGGCACTCTCGTCCACCGCTAGCCTTCCACCTCCCCGGCGCTGACAATCCCCGGCCTGCCTACCGGCAGGCCGGCCGGGCCTCCAGCCCCTCACTCTCCTGGATCAGGGGACCGGCGGCGCGAGACCTTCTCCTCCGCCCTCGCGCCAGCGCTTGACCGAGAACGCGTACTCGTCCGCCAGGAGGCCGCGGGCCACCTTCTGAAGCGCGGTCTTCGGCAGAGGCGCATCGGCGATGAGTATCTGCGTCACCCGCTTGAAGGCCGCCATCTCCCGCCCGAGACGCTCGACCTCAGCGCCGACCAGTCGGCGCACGCTCTCTTCAGTGACCTCCAACCCTTCTCTTTCGAGGCGCGCCACCGTGGCCTCGGGGCTGGGATAGATGATCGCCCCAACCTGCGTCCGGTCCCGCGCTCTGCGCGGGACGACGCAGACGTCTTCGAGGACCGGGCTCTCGCCGAACTTCTCTTCGAGCTCATCCGGGTGAACCTTCTCACCGGATTCGAGGACGATGATGTACTTGCTCCGTCCGGTGAGATAGATGTTGCCCTCGCGGTCGAAGCGGGCGAGGTCGCCGGTGCGAAGCCAGTCGTTCAGCATCGCCTGGCGCGTCTGCTCCTCAGCCTGCCAGTAACCGCGGAACACGTTCTCACCCCGCACGATTACCTCGCCCTCACCCTGGAGGGCGACGCGGATGTCCTTCTCCGGCACGTCAATCAGCTGTACTTCGACGCCGGGGACCGGCAGGCCGACGCTTCCGGCGTGGCTCTCGTAGTAGCGCGTGAGCCGGAAGCGACGCGCCGAGAAGCGTTGCAGCGCGACGACCGGCGACGCCTCGGTCATGCCCCACCCCTGGAGCAGCGGCAGGCCGAGGCTGAAGAAGGCGCGGGCCGTCGTGGGACTGAGCGCGGCGCCCCCGGATACAAGAAAGCGCAGACGTCCACCCAGAGCCCGATGGACCTGGCTGAAAACGAGCGCTCCCACATTCACGCCGCTGCTGCGCTTTATCGCCTCGACGCGCTTCTGCCAGCTACGGAGCGTCGCCAGGCGTCCTTCCGCTTCGGCGCGCGCCAGCACGTTGCGATACATGATCTCGTACAGGGCAGGCACGCCGAAGAAGAGCGTCGGCTTCGCCTGGGCGAGGCGGTCGCGCACCCGGCGGACGTCGTTTTCGATAACGACTTTCGCACCGACCAGGACCGGCAAGACGATGGCCGCCATGAATGGCATCGCGTGGTGCAGGGGCAAGACCAGCAGCACGGTATCGCGCTCGCTCACGTCGATCGCGCCGAGCGTCGAATGCCCGTTGGCCAGAAAGTTGCGGTGGCTGAGCATCACGCCTTTTGCCCCGCCCGTCGTGCCCGACGTGAAAATCACCGCCGCGAGGTCGTCCGGTCCCGGCTCTCGTGCCGCCAGTGCCAGCCGGCTGTCGCTGGTCGCCGAGTCCGGGACGGAATCGAAGGCTACGATCCGGGCCGGATGACGGCGCAGAAAGCCCGCTCTGTGCTCGCGGCGTCCGTCACCAATGACGACGATCGTCTCCAGGCCGGGAGAACGCTCCGGAACTCTCGCCAGCGTCGCCGACGAAGCGATCACCATCCTGCACTGCGGCCGCCTCAATTGCTCGGCGATCTCGGCCGGCTTCAGGTCGTAGTAGATCGGTACGACGGCGCCGCCCGCGGCAAGGACCCCGAAACAGGCCGTGATCCATTCGAGGCCGTTTTCGGCGCAGATGGCCACGCGGTCTCCGCGCTCCAGCCCGAGGGCGATCAGGCCGGCGCCAAAGTCGACCGCGCCACGATAGACATCGGCCCAGTCCAGCTGGCGCGCGACCTCTTCGGCGGTGGCGTAGGCCGTTTGTCCGCCGTACAGCCGCGACGCTCTCTCGAGCGCGGCAGGAATCGTGAGCACACGTTCTTCTACGGGCATCCGCGCGGGAGTATACACGGCGGTGTGCCGCCTACAATGATCGACAGAGAGAGGAGCAGACTCCCAATGGCCAAAGTGACCGTCCAATCCATCGCCGACCACAACTCCGCCATGCTGATCAACGACGGCCGGCACGCCTGGGTGTCGGACGAACCGGCAGACGACGGCGGCGACGACCTGGGACCCGGCCCCTACGAGCTGCTCCTCGGCGCCCTCGGCTCCTGCACAGCAATGACGATCCTCATGTACGCGCGGCGCAAAGAATGGCCGCTCTTCGAGGTCTCCGTGCATCTCCACCACGACCGCGCCTATGCCGCCGACTGCGCCGACTGCACGGCCGACGAAGTCGACGCCGCGGGCCCGGGCGGCCGGATCGAGCACATCCGGCGCCAGATCTCACTGCGCGGCGAGCTTACGCCCGAGCAAGAGGCGCGCTTGCTCGAGATCGCCGACCGCTGCCCCGTGCACAGGACGCTCGAGGCGCCGCCGAAGATCGTTTCGACGATCGTCTCGGGGGCATGATCGTGGCGCCGGTCTTCACCTGCCAGGACTGTGGCCGCGCCTTCACCCTGGCCGATTCGATTGCCGGGCGTTATCCGAACTGGCGCCCGCGCAAGTGCCTCGACTGCCGACCGGGCAAGACGCCCCGTACTCAGGCCACACTCTCGCCCCAGGAGGCTCTGGTGAAGTACCACGGCGGTCCCCAGACGGGCGTCTTCACGGATGGTGGCTGCGAGCCTAATCCGGGGCGTGGCGGCTGGGGCGCCGTGAAGGTCATCGACGGCATGATCTTGAGCGAGGCCGGCGGCTCCGAGGCACGGACCACCAATAACCGCATGGAGCTGCGGGCGCTGATCGAGGGCTTCAAGATGCTCTCCGCCGGGGACGATCTGGCCGTGTTCTCCGACAGCCAGCTCTGCATCAAGACTATTAACCTCTGGGCCCCAGTCTGGGAGCGCAATGGCTGGACACGTGGGCCGAAGCGAGAGCCGATCGCAAATCTGGACCTTGTCCAGGAGCTCTTCGACGCCGCGCGCTCGCGCCCGCGAGCCAGGCTCGAGTGGATACAGGGCCACGCCGGGTCACGCTGGAACGAGTACGCCGACGCATTGACCAGGGCGAAACGGGCCTGATTGGCGAGCACCGCCGGACCACGGTATCGAGCAGCGTCGGCCGGGCACACCGTTACCCTGTGCTAGGATCGAATCTAAGGCTGTTCCCCTTGACCCGGAGCAACGATGCCGTTCCCCGTTCGCCTGTGCATGCTCGGAATAGTCGACTACCAGGGCGCCTGGCTCTGGCAGCAGAGGACAGCCGCCTGCGTTCGCGAAGGAAGCAGCGGCGAAACCCTCGCCCTTCTACAGCATCCTCCGGTCTACACCCTTGGCCGGCGGACGCGGCCGGAGCATCTGCTTGCCGCTCGGGATGAGCTGCGCGCCCGCGGCGCCGGCGTCGTCGAAGTAGACCGCGGCGGCGACGTCACCTTTCACGGCCCCGGCCAGCTGGTGGGCTACCCGATCCTCAACCTCCGCGGCCGGGGCCTCGGGCCCGTGGAGTATGTGCGTCGCCTGGAGGCGACGCTGATCGACGCCCTCGAAAGCTTCGGCGTCAGGGCCGAACGCGTACCCGGACGCCCGGGCGTGTGGTCGAGGGGCGCCAAGGTCGCGGCGATCGGCGTCCGCGTCCAGGGCGGCGTCACCACGCACGGATTCGCTCTCAACGTTGCGCCCGACCTCTCCTGGTTCGAGGCGATCGTGCCCTGCGGCCTCTCCGACGCCACGATTACGTCAATGGAGGCCATACTCGGCGACGCTCCGCCCATGACCGAGATCGAGGACGCGGTCGCGCGCGCGTTTTCGGCCCTGTTCGAGGCCGAGTTGACCCCTGACCCCGAGGCTTCTAGAGGCCGGATCTCCGGGCTGGGCGCGGCCTATGCCCTGGACGCGCGTCCTGAACTGCCGGGAAGGTCGCCCGGGATGGAAGTCCGGCCTTCGCGACGCCTGGGCCCGCGTCTGCGGTCATCAAGTGCGGCTCGCTCGCAACCGATCATCAGCCATGGTCGCTGAGACGACGCCTGCGCGCCCTCCCTGGATCAAGGTCCGATTCCAGGGCAACGAACGCTACCAACGGACCCTCGGGCTCGTGCGCCGAGAGCAACTGCACACGGTCTGCGAGGAAGCTCACTGCCCCAACATCGGCGAGTGCTTCGGCGGCGGTACGGCAACGTTCATGATCCTCGGCGACGTCTGTACCCGTTCTTGCGGCTTCTGTGCCGTGACCTCGGGGCGCCCGCGGGGGCTTGACCTCCTCGAGCCGATCCGGCTCGCCCGCGCCATCGAGACGCTCGGACTCGACTACGCCGTCATCACCTCGGTAAACCGGGACGACCTCGACGACGGCGGCGCGTCCGTCTTCGCGGCCTGCATCCGCGCGGTCCGCCGCCGGGTCCCGGGCTGCCGCGTCGAGGTGCTGATCCCCGATTTCGAGGGTAACTGGGAAGCGCTGATTGCCGTTGTCGATGCCAGGCCCGTCGTCCTCAACCACAACGTGGAAACCGTGCCTCGTCTGTACGCGCGCGTCCGCCCCAAGGCCCGCTACGAGCGCTCCCTGGAGCTGGTCCGGCGCGTCAGGCAGATAGCCCCGACGATGACCACCAAGTCAGGCGTCATGGTCGGCCTGGGCGAAACCATGGCGGAGCTCGTCCAGACCATGTCCGACCTTCGCGAGCACGGCTGCGACCTCCTTACGGTCGGCCAGTACCTGCGGCCTGACGCCAAACACCTTCCCGTGGTGCGCTACTACCACCCGGATGAGTACGAGCAGATTCGCGAGGCCGGCCGGCGCCTGGGCTTCTTACACGTGGAAGCCGGACCGCTGGTCCGCAGCAGCTACCACGCCGGCGAGCAGGCTTCGGCGGCAGGCGTGGACGCATTCGCGAAACCCCAGCCTGAAGGCCGGAGCACTCGCCAACGGGCGAGCACCCTGCCCCTGTTCTCGTCGTCGGAGGCGTCGCGTGCCTGACTTCGACCTCGTGGTGGTCGGGGCCGGGCCCGGCGGCTACGTGGCCGCCATTCGGGCCGCTCAATTGGGCATGAGCACCGCAATTATCGAGAAGGACGCCGTCGGCGGCGTCTGCCTCAACTGGGGATGCATCCCGAGCAAGGCCCTCCTCCACTGCGCCGAGGTCGCGAACCTCTTTCGGCGGGCGCCCGAACTGGGCATTGGTTATGACAACTTGCGCCTTGACCTGGGTATCGCTATCGACCGCAGCCGCGAGGTCGTGAAGAAGATGGTCGGCGGTGTCGAGACGTTGCTACAGCAGAACAAGGTCACGGTCATCAGGGGCACGGCGAAGCTGACCGGGCCGACGGCCGTCTCGATAGCCCCGGGCGGCGACACGGTCTCCGGCAAGAATCTGATCATCGCCACCGGCGGCGTCAGCCGTTCCTTGCCCAACGTGCCCCTGGATGGCGACCGCATAATCACCAGCCGCGAGGCGCTCGAGCTGCGCGAGACGCCGAGGTCGGTTGTGATCGTCGGCGCCGGACCGGTGGGAGTCGAGTTCGCCTACCTCTGGCGCTCCTATGGCGCCGAGGTCACCGTTGTGGAGCTGCTCGACCGCGTTCTGCCCAATGAGGACGAGGACGTGAGCCGCGCCCTCGAACGAGCTCTCCGCTCCCAGGGCATCACTTGCCGCACCGGTGCGGGCGTTCAGGGCGTGAAGGCCGGTGAGGGCGGCGTAGTCGTCTCCATTGCCGCCGGCGACAAAAGAGAAGACCTCGCGGCCGAGCGTGTGCTTCTCGGCGTCGGCTTCGGCCCCAACACGGACGGCCTGGGCCTCGCCGACATCGGTGTTGAGCTGGAGCGCGGCTTCGTCAAGATCGACGAGCGTTGCCGGACAAACCTTCCCGGGCTCTGGGCAATCGGCGACGTAACGGGCCGGCTGGCGCTCGCCCACGTCGCCTCCGCTCAGGGAGTGACCGCCGTAGAGACGATCTCGGGACTCAACCCGCCCGCGCTCGATTACGTACGCATGCCGCGCGCCGTCTACTGTGAGCCGCAGGTCGCCAGCCTGGGCCTGACCGAGGCCCAGGCGCGAGAGCGCGGGCACAACGTAAGCGTCGGCCGCTTCCCCTTCCGCGCGAACGGGAAAGCCCTGGCAATCGGCGAGACCGAGGGCTTCGTCAAGCTCGTGGTCGACGCCGACACGAAGGACATTCTCGGCTACCACGCCATCGGCCATGGCGCCACGGAGATGATCGCCGAGGCCAGCCTCGGCAGCCTCGTCGAGATAACGCCGGCCGAGCTGGGCTACGCCGTTCACGCCCATCCGACGCTCTCCGAAGTCGTACGCGAGGCGGCGCTGGCCGTCAGTGGCGAGGCCATTCATTACTACGCGCCCCTGCGGGAAGGCGTCCGCTAGGGTGGCCGTTTCGGAGAAGTCCCTCTCGGCCCTGACAAAGGAGGTCTCGAGCGACCTTCTGCGGCAGATGGTCCTCATCCGCCGCTTCGAGGAGAAAGCGGCGGAAATGTACGCCCGCGGGCGGATCCGCGGTTTCCTCCACCTCTACATCGGGCAGGAAGCCGTGGCCGTCGGCGCCGTTCCCCATCTCCGGCCGACCGACTACATCGTCAGCCACTATCGCGAGCACGGCCACGCGCTCGCCCGCGGACTCGAGCCGCCGCGCCTCATGGCCGAGCTGTTCGGCAAGGCCACCGGCGTGAGCAAGGGGATGGGCGGCTCCATGCACCTGTTCGACGCCTCGAAGCGGTTCATGGGCGGCTACGCCATCGTCGCCGGCCACCTGCCCCTCGCCTGCGGCCTCGCACTCGGCTGTCAGAAGCTCGGGACCGACGACGTCGTCGCCTGCTTCTTTGGCGATGGTTCAGTCAACGAGGGCGCCTTCCACGAATCGCTCAACCTGGCCGCGATCTGGCGCCTGCCGATCCTGTTCATCTGCGAGAACAACTTCTATGCCATGGGGACGTCGATGCGGCGAGTATCCGCCCTCGCGGAAATTTTCAAGCGAGCCGAGGCCTATGGCATTCGCGCCGAGCAGGTCGACGGGATGGACGTCACCGAGATGCGGGACCACGTAGACGCCGCGTTGAAGCTCGTCCGCCGTGGCGAGGGCCCCTTCTTCATGGAGGCCATTACCTATCGCTTCCGCGGCCACTCCATGGCCGACCCCGAGTTCTACCGAAATAAGGAGGAAGTCGAGCACTGGCGCGCGCTCGATCCGATCAAGACCTTCACGCAGGCACTCGTCCGCTCCGGCAAGCTAACCGAAGCCGAAATTGAGGCCATGCAAGAGGATGTCGAACGAGAGATCCAGGCCGCGACCCGGTTCGCCGAAGAAAGTCCCGATCCCTCAGAAGACTCTCTCCTGGATAACGTTTACCGAAATGCCGGCCACCTGGCGGAGCAGACGGAGGACGCCCCGGGTGCCTGAGATGACCATCCGCGAGGCCCTGCGCGAGGCCCTACGCGAAGAGCTGCTGGCGGACGAGAAGGTTTTCCTCATGGGCGAGGACATCGGCGCCTACGGCGGTTCTTACGCGGTGACCAAGGGGTTCCTGGACGAGTTCGGGCCCGACCGCATTCGAGACACGCCGATCAGCGAGCTGGTGATCGTGGGTTGCGGCATCGGCGCCGCAATGGCCGGACTGCGTCCAATGGTGGAGTTGATGACCATCAACTTCAGCCTCCTGGCGATCGACCAGATCATCAACAACGCCTCCAAGCTCCACTACATGTCCGGGGGGCAGATCCCCATACCCATGGTTATCCGCATGGCAAGCGGGGCCGGCAGCCAGCTCGGCGCCCAGCACTCGCAGAGCCTCGAGGGCTGGTACGCCCACGTGCCCGGCCTCAAGGTGGTTTGTCCATCCAACCCGCACGACGCCAAAGGCCTGCTCAAGACCGCGTTCCGCGACGACAACCCCGTCATCTTCGTCGAGCACACCGCCATCTACTCGCTCAAGGGCGAAGTGCCGGCGGGCGAGTACTTCGTGCCCTTCGGCCAGGCCCGTATCGCGCGGGCCGGGAGCGACGCGACGATCGTTGGCTACTCGGGCAGCGTTCATCAGAGCATGCGCGCCGCTGCCATCCTGGCTCAGGACGGCATCGAGGCCGAGGTCGTCGACCTGAGGACTCTGCGTCCGCTTGATATCGACGCCGTCGTCGACTCCGTGAAGAAGACGAACCGCTGCGCCGTCGTCGAGGACGATTGGCGCTTCGGCGGCTTCGCGGGCGAGATCGTGTCCCAGGTCCAGGAGCTCGCCTTCGATTACCTGGATGCGCCGATTGCCCGCATCTGCGGCGCCGACGTGCCCACTCCCTATTCGCGCGCCCTGGAGATGGCGGCGCTGCCCAGCGAAGCCCAGATCGTGGCCGCCATAAAGGCCATGCTATGAGGCTCGCCCGATGATCAGCGAAGTGGTCATGCCGCAGATGGGCGCCGACATGAAGGAGGGCACCGTCCTGCGCTGGATCAAGAACGAGGGCGACGAGGTGACGCGTGGCGACGTAATCGCCGAGATCGAGACCGACAAGGCGAATGTCGAGATCGAGGCCTTCGAGTCCGGCGTATTCCGCAAGGTCCTGGTCAGCGAGGGCACGACTGTCCCGGTCGGAGACGTCATCGCCTTGATTGCCGCTCCCGGCGACGACATTTCCGCTTACGCGTCCGGCGCCAAGCCCTCCCCCACGGTGTCCGCGCCGCCACGGACTCCGGAGGCCCAACCGCGGCCCGGGGCCGGCGATCTGCCGCCCGCGCCCGCGCGGGTCGACGGGCGTATCCGGGCGTCGCCCGTGGCCCGCCGTCTTGCGATCGACCGCGGGATCGACATCGCGACGATCCGCGGTAGCGGGCCCGACGGCCGTATTCTGCGCCGGGACGTAGAGGCTCCGTCACCTCGCGAATCAGCCACCACGGCCGCGGCCGCGCCGGCCGGGGCGTCCCCGCCCGCCGCCGACGTTACCGTCCTGCCGCTTAGCCGCTTGCGCCAGGCCACGGCTCGTCGCATGGCCCAGTCCAAGCGCGAGGCGCCCCACTACTACCTCACGCTCGACGTCGACATGACCGAGGCGCTCCGGTTTCGGGCTAAGGCCAACGAGGCCCTCGGCGAGGGCGGCCGCATCACGGTCAACGACCTGATCATCCTCGCGACCGTGAAGACCGTGCAGAAGCATCCGCGCTTCAACAGCTGGTGGCTCGACGATCAGCTCCAGCTGCACCGGCAAATCAATATGGGCATCGCGATCGCGCTCGACGATGGCCTCGTGGCCCCGGCGATCCTCGACTGCGGCGCGAAAGCTCTGGGCCAGATCGGGCGTGAAGCGCGCGACCTGGCCGAGCGCGCGCGCGGCTCCGGCGCGTTGCGCGCGGAGGAGTACACCTCCGGCACATTTACGATCACGAACCTGGGCGCCTTTGGGGTCGACGGCCTGATCGGGATTATCAATCCGCCCCAGACGGCGATACTCGGCGTCGGCGCCGCCAGCGAGCGCCCGGTGGTCCGGGACGGCCAGGTGGTCGCGCGGTCGATGATGACGGTCGCCCTCTCCGCGGACCACCGCGCGACCGACGGCGCCGAGGGAGCCCGGTTCCTCCAGACGCTCCAGCAGTTCCTGGAGACGCCGGCGCTGATGCTGGTGTGAAAGCGAGAAACTGAGAAGAAACGGGGGTCGGCAGCGAGCGATCTGTGCCCTTAGTTTCTTAGTTTCTTGTTTCTTGCGGTCTCGTCTAATGCGTCGCGGCCAGCTCGTTCGCCGCGCGAATGCGACGCGCGAGCACCGGCAGCATCGCCGACGCCACGCGCGAGCCGGGCGCATGCAGCTCGGCGTTGAAGTCCCACTTCGTCAGCACCAGGCATTCGCAATCCTCCAGCGCCCTGACGCTGGCGTTGCGGACCTGGTTGTCGAACAGCGCCATGTCACCGAAAGAACCGCCTTCCAATGTCTTCGCCAGCACCGTCTCGTGCCCCGGCGAGCCCTGGAAAACCTCTACGCTTCCCTTCGATATGGCGTAGAAGGCGATGCCGAGGTCGCCTTCTTTGACGATAACCTCGCCCTTTTTGTACCTCCGTGTCACGACCACCTTGGCCAGGCGCTGCAGGTCTTTGCGGGGCATCTCCGAAAAAAGGTCGATCTTTTCTAGACTGTCTTCGACGGCCATCGTTTCCTTCCTTACCTCTTGGCAGGTGCTAGGTCCGATGCGTCGGCGATCTCATGCCCGAGGTTGCTACCGGCCGACGCAGCCAGACGCATTCTATGCACAGGCATCGCCGCGAACAAGACGCTGTCGGACCGAATAGACTTAGGGCCGCCTTTATGGCGGCCCTAAAAGGCTCTCGACGAGGGGTCGGACTAGCGGCTGCCCCGCAGCCTTGGGTCGAGCGTGTCCCGCAGGGCGTCGCCCAGCAGGTTGTACGAGAACACGACGATGCCGATCGCGATTCCCGGGTAGATCGCCAGGCCGGGAGCGCTGCGCATGTACTCGCGGCCCTGGAGACTGAGCATCTGACCCCAGGATGGGAACGGCGGCGGCAGGCCGTAGCCCAGGAAGCTCAGGCTGGCTTCGATCAGCACGACGCCGCCGAGGCGGATGGTCGAGCCGAGGATGATCAGGGCCATGACGTTCGGCAGGACGTAGCGGAGCATGATCCGGATGTCGCCCGCACCGATTACGCGCGCCGATTCGATGTAGGGGCTGGCCATGATCGATAAGACCTGCCCCCTGATGATGCGGGACCCCCCGGGCCCGCCGAGCACGCCGATCACCACGATGAGCTGCCAAAGGCCGGAGCCGAAGATACCCAGGACCGTGATCAGCACCACCAGGGGCGGCAACGATTGGAAGATATCGACCACGCGCTGGCCGAGCTTGTCCACCCAGCCTCCGTAATAGGCGCTGCTGATGCCGAGCGAGGCGCTGATGGTCTCGCTGATCATGACGGCGCCGAAAGGAACGATGATCGACACGCGCGCGCCGTAAATCAGCCGGCTGAGGATGTCGCGGCCAAGCTCGTCGGATCCCAGCAAGTACTTGGACGAGTGGCCCTTCAGCCGGTCGCGCAGGTGGTTTTTGTCGAACTTGTAGGGAGCGACCAGGCTGCCCACGTACGGGATGGGCTTACCCTCGGCGGCCGTCAGGGCCGTCGAGATCGAGTCGTAGCCGCCGCCGAACGGGTTCCCGGCCAGGTGATAAGCGAAGTTCAGGGTCACCGGGATCAGGTCGCCGAGGATGATCAACGCCAGGACGATCATTCCGCAGAAAGCGCCCAGCGGCTTCCGGCGGATGAAAGTCCAGATGCCGAAGAGGACCCTGGCTGCTAGAGCGCGCTCGCGCGGTTGAGTCCAACTCTCGATCTCCGCTATGCCGCCGAGGTGTGATACCGCCATAGCCAGTCTCCTGTCGTCCGCTTACCGGTAGCGGATCCGGGGGTCAAGGAAGGAGTAACTGATGTCGACCAGGAGTACCGCCGTCACCAGCAGCGAGGCAAACACGAGGTTCAACCCCTGGATGACCGGATAATCCCGGATATTGACCGAGTCGACCAGGTACCTGCCCATCCCCGGTATGACGAAGATCTGCTCGAAGATCACGGTGCCCGCGATCAGGGCGGGAAGGCCGACGCCGATGACCGTAACCACCGGGATAAGGGCGTTGCGCAGCGCGTGCTTATAGAAAACGGTGGTCGGGCTCAGCCCTTTCGCATGGGCCGTGCGCACGTAGTCCTGACGCAGCACTTCCAGCATCTGCGTGCGCACCAGCCGGATGAGGCCGCCGCTCGGAGTCAGGCCGATGATCAGCGCCGGCGTCAACATGATCTTGAGGTGAGCAATCGGGTCCTCGGTCAGGGTTTTGAACTTGATCGGCGGAGCCCAATTGAACCAGATCGACCCGAACGTGATCACGAGGACGGCGATCCAGAAACCGGGCACCGCGTTGAGCATGATCGCGAAGCTACGCAGGCCGTAGTCGGGGAACTTGTCCTGGTTCACGGCCGCCAAAACCCCCATAGGGATCGAGGCGGCAATAGCCGTCAGCTGCGCCCAGAGGCCGAGCTCGAAGCTGATCGGGACGCGGCGCCCGAGCTCGGAAGTGACGCTGCGGCCGTTGTGCAAAGACTTGCCAAGGTTGGCCTGCAGGACGCCGGCCAAGTGCGTGCCACCCCGGCATCCCTCAACGGTGTTCTTCACACAGGTTGGCCAAACTCCCATGTAGATCAGGTACTGCTTGGGGATGCTGGAGTTGAGGCCGAGCTCCTTCTTCAGGTTCTCGCGTAACTGCGGGTCGTTGCGTCCGAACTCGCCCACGATCGTGTCAATCACGTCTTGCGGCAAGACGGTCCGAAGTCCAACGAAGGTGATGATCGAGATCCCGATCAGCGTCGGAATCGAGAGTAGGACTCTCTGCAAGATGTATCGTTGCACTCTGGGCCTACCTCCTCCCCGACCGGGTTGCGGCCGTCGCTCTCGCTGGCACCAAAGGATACTCTATGGACTCATTTTCCGCTATCTACAGTTACCCGAGGGATGTCTAGTAAGCGCCTCAGGGAGCTAATTGGAGAGACGGTACCACGCAGAGGCATTTTATTCATCCAACCTACGCGTCGGGCGGGCCCCCAGATTTATCGAAATCGTCCATGGTCAGGCATGGCATCCATAGAGTCCCGCCGTTGGTCCGGCCTTGGCTCGTTTACAGCCGCGCGGCGCTCCGCTAGACTTGCGACACTCTTTCTCGGGTTGAGGTCGAGCGCGGCTGCGGCCGGAGGCGGAAATGAGTCTGGACGTACGCCGGCGCCTGGAGATACCCAGGCAGCCGATCAAGAAGCAGGACCCGAAGACCCGCGTCCGCAACTGGGACGAGGTGTTTCTCGGCTTCGACATCGAATTTGCCCGGGTCGAAGCGGCTCGCTGTATCCAATGCCCCAGCGCTCCCTGCCAGGAAGCCTGCCCGGTCCACAACGATATCCCCGGGGCGTTCAAGCTCCTGGAGGACGGAGACATTTTCGGGGCCGCCGAGGTGTTCAGGGAGACGAGCAACTTGCCGGAGCTATGCGGCCGGCTGTGCCCCCAGGAGAAGCTCTGCGAGGGCGAGTGCGTCGTGGCCTTTGCCATCCGCCCCGACGGCCGGGCGGAGCCGCCCGTTATGATCGGCAAGCTGGAGAGCTTCGTCACCGATTACCAGCGCCGCACCGCGGGCCTTCAGGTTCCCCACCTCCCCCGAGAGACCGGGAAGAGTGTTGCGATCGTGGGGGCCGGTCCGGCCGGCATCGCGGTCGCCGAGCAGCTCGCCCTTCAGGGTCACAAGTGCGTTGTGTACGATGCCTGGCCGGAGCCGGGCGGAATTCTGCTCTACGGGATCCCCAACTTCAAGATGGCGAAGTCGGTGCTGGACGACAAGATCGACTACCTTCGCCGCCTCGGCATCGACTTCGTCCTTAACACCTGGGTGGGGCGCGACATCACGGTCGACGACATGTTCGACAAGCACGGCTTCCACGCCGTCTTCGTCGGCACGGGTGCGCCGGTAGGCGGGCAACTCGCGATCCCCGGCGAAGACCTGGCGAACGTGTACCAGGCCACCGAGTTCCTGGTACGCGGAAACCTGGCCGCCGAGCAGCTGCCCGAGACCATGCGCGAACCCATGAAGGTCGGCCGCCGCGTCGTCGTGATTGGCGGCGGTGACACGTCGATGGACTGCGTCCGAACCGCGGTCCGGCTCGGCGCCGCCGAGGTCACCTGCGTCTATCGCCGCACGGAACGCGAGATGCAGGGCCGCGCCGAGGAGCGCGTCCACGCCCGCGAAGAGGGCGTGCAGTTTCTCTGGCTGACGATTCCTCTGCGCTTCCTCGGGGACGACCGCGGGAACGTGCGCGCCGTGCAGTGTCAGCGCATGGAGCTGGGCGAGCCCGATGAGTCCGGCCGCCGCCGGCCGGTGCCCGTCCCCGGCTCGGAGTTCTTAATCGAATGCGACGTGGCCGCGGTCGCCATCGGTTACAACGCGGACCCGACGATCCCGAAGAGGACCGTAGGGCTCGACGCCGACCGTGGGGGACTGATCCAGATCGACCGCGAGACAGGCAGGACCAGCCGCAAGGGCATCTTCGCCGGTGGCGACAACGTGAACGGCGCCGACCTCGTGGTCACGGCGCTCGCCGACGGCCGGCGCGCCGCCATTGCCATCGACAAGTACCTGCGCTCGCTCGACGACTTGGCGCCGGCGGTTACCCGCCGGGCCCGCGGGCGGGCCGGCTCACTGCGCGGAGGCTGAGGCTGGGCGCGAGCGTCCGTTAGGTCCCTACCGGCGCACTCGAAACGGCGACTCCGATCAGGCTTCCGCCGCGAAAGAGTGCCCGGACTGGTTCGCGTGCCCAAGACATGGCGGCGAATAACACGAGGTACGCCGATGCTGGGACCACGAAGAGGAACGGCACATCCCACACGTCGGCCAGCGCGCCGTTGATCAGGTTCACCCACGCCATCAATCCGCCGGCAAACAAAAGGTAGATGCTGGATACCCTGCCGCGAAGGTGGTCGGGCGCAGCGACCTGAACCAGGGCGCCGCTCAAGGCCATGAAGGCGCCTTGTGTCGCGCCCATCGCGGCCGTGGTCGACACCGCGACGGGAAGACTCATGATTCCCATGGGCAACGCCATCGCCATCGGAGTGATGCCGCTGAGGATGCCCAGCCCTAGAAGATAGGCGCCCCTCCTCCGTTCGCCGCGAACGCCCGAGATGAACAGCGATCCGACCAGCGCACCGACACCGACGCCCATGGCGAGTGCGCTGAAGCTGGCGCCGCCCGCCGAAAGCTCCCGGACCGCGAACACCGGCAAGATCGAGTCGTAGGACATCGTCAAGGCGCAGTGAAACATGACCAGGAACATCAGGGAGGCGACGACCGGCGTACGCAGGATGTAGGAAACGCCTTCACCTAAATTCTCGACCGCACTCGCGCGTCGATCACGGTCGTAGCCGAACCGGACCCTGATCCTCAGCACCGCCAGGGTGGACGCCCCATAGAAAAAGGCAGCGCAAAGAAACACTCCGCCGGCGCCCACCGACTGGATGAGGGGAATGACAACGGCCGGTCCAACGGCCCGAGTGCCGAATGTCGCGACGCTGCTCAGGGATACGGCGTTCAAGAGGTCCTGCGTCGGCACGACGTTGGCAACCAGCGCCTGGCGCGCGGGGAGCTCCGCGGCGCGAGGGATGCTCATCGCCAAGGTAATGAGCGCGAGCTGCCAGACCGCCATCGCGTCGGCGAAGGTCAAATAGGCGAGTAGAAGACTCAGGGCGCAGCCGGCGGCTGTGCTCGCCGCCGCCAGGCGCTTGCGTTCGTACCGGTCGGCGAGCACTCCGCCAATGGGGCCGAGCATGAACGGTAAGAAGCCGGCGAATGTAACGACCCCGACCCAGGTAGAAGATGCCGTGAGGTGGTACGCGAGCCAGCCGCGGCCGACGATAAGGATCCAGTTCGCGACACCGGCGGCCGAGGTGGAGAGGAAGAGGCGCCGGTAGTCGGGGTGAGCGAGGGAGGTGAAGTAGCGATTCGTGAAGCCTGGCCGCCTCTCTCAGAGTCAGAGCTCGATTATGCGCTAGCGGAGAGCCGTCGGCTAAAGTGACCGCGTGAAGGTTAGCTTGTTTGCCATCGTCCTGACCGTGGCGCCACTCATATTCGGCGGCTGCTACACGCCGCGTGGCACCCCGGTCACTTACAAAAACGAGATGCAACTCGACCTGACGGTCACCTCAGATGACTTTTTTCTCGTGACGCTGCTGCCGGGCCAGAAGAAGTCGATCACGACGAAGGAGAGCCTGCTGCCGGACCGGATCCGGGCTTACGATCCGCGCGGCAACCTCGTGTTCGACCGCACCGTCACTTGGGAGGAGCTAAAGGCGGCGAATTTCGTCCTCGTGCTGAAGTGAGGTCGCCAGGGCTGGCGCGGTGGCGCCGACCGGGGAAAATGCCCGGCCTACTTCTTGAACGGCGTTACGTTTGCTGCGGCTTACGGCAACCCCCACTTCACGAGATTGTCCTCTTCCCAGGTGGCGAGCCGGCCGACGTTCACCAGGTAGCGCAGGTGGCTGAGGGTCTCGCCAACGGCAGCGCGGCGCATCATTGGCGGGAAGTCGTCGAACTTGCCGGTAGCCCAGGTGACATGGCGCGAGATCTCATAGGCGGTATACGCTCCACGTTCGACGGCGTCGAGCATCTCCTGTAGCCGCACCTCGTGGTGGTGCTCGAGCTCATCGAGCCGCGCCTCCAGGTTATCGAATGAGTACTCGTGGGCGGGCAGTACCTTCCGGGTCGGGAAAGCGCGAAGCTTCTTGATCGAGTCGAGGTACTCGCCCAGGGGATCATCGTCGCTCTCGGCGTGCAGGCTCACGTTGGGCGAAATAGTCGGCAGGATGTGGTCGCCCGTGAGCATGATCTGCTGCTCGGCCTCGTAGAAGCAGATGTGGCCGGGTGTGTGCCCGGGCGTCCATATGACCTGGAACTCCAGCTTGCCCATCTTCAGGCACTCACCGTCCGTGACCGTCCAGTCGGGCTCCGTGGCAACGACCCACTGGCGCGCGGGCATGCTGGAGTACTGCAGCTCACGCCTCTCGACCGCCGGAGTGCCGTGCTTTGAGAGCCAGTCGCCCATCCTCTCGAGCAGCGGGCCGGGGTTGGTGTAGCGTGTCCTGATGAAGCCGCGCTCCTTTTCATGAGTCACGACCTCGCACCCGACTTCCTCGCGGATGCGGCCGGCCATTCCGTAGTGATCGGGATGGATGTGCGTAACGATGATGCGTTTGATGTCGCGAAAGCTCAGACCCAGCTCACCGAGCTGGCGCTTCAGCGACTCGACCGACTCGTCCGCGTTCCAGCCCGGATCGATGATGGTGTAACCACCGGGCATTTCGATCAAATAGGGTAGCACGTAGCCGATGGGGTTGTTGGGGATTGGAACCTTCAGCTGGTAAAGTCCCGCGATTACTTCTGGCATTCGAACGACCTTTCTCTGCGGGTGCCCTTGCCGTCCGGCATAGAGCCTCGCGACCGTTCCTAACCATGCCCGAACGCTATCGTTAACGTCAAGGTAGAAGCAAGGAGCGACCGGCAAAAGTGACAACGCGGACTCTATCTTGCTGACCGGTGTCCGCGGGCCGCACACTTTTGGCATGCCCTTTCTTGCGGTCAACGAGATCGAGCTTTACTACGAGGTCCACGGCTCAGGGCCGGCGCTCCTCTTCGCTCACGGCCAGGGCGGCAACCATCTCGTATGGTGGCAGCAGGTCCCCGTTTTCGCGAGGCACTACACCTGCATTACCTTCGACGCTCGCGCCTTCGGCCTCAGCCACGACCGCGAGGCCCGCGGCCGTTCCGCCTTCGGCGCCGACGTGATCGGGCTTCTCGGCCATCTCGGCGTCGAAGACGTGCGCGTTGTCGCGCACTCGATGGGCGGCAGGGTCGGGATCGCCCTCGCTCTGCGCTCGAACATCCCCGTCCGTGCCCTGGTGTTGTCCGGAACGAACGGCGGCGCCGTCGACGACGCCATTCGCAAGCGCCAGGAGGCGGCGGCGAAGGCCCGCGAGCCCCAGGGCCTCGGACCTCATTCGGTGGCGCCCGACTTCAAGAACGAGCGCCCCGACCTCTGGTTCCTGTATCAGGCTCTCGGCCGCCTTAACCCTCCCCGCCCGCGCGACTTCCTCGCCCTGCCGCCCGGCTTTCGCGGCAGCACCGCCGAGCGCCTCGCCGCTTCGGGCGTGCCCATCCTCTACCTCGCCGGCGAGCACGACGCGATAACCCCGCCGGACATGATCGAGATGTGCCACCGGATCGTTGGGGGATCTCGGTTCGAGGTGATCGCGGGCGCGGGCCACTCGACCTACTTCGAGCGGCCGGATGTGTTCAACGAGGTGGTGTTGACTTTCTTACGAGATTCGGCGCACGGTCTGGACGCGCAGAGCCCGTAACTCATAAGTGATCGCGGCAGTTCCGCCGCCGCGCGCGTCAAGGAGCGGGATAACAAGATTCCGCGCTCCCGGGTCGCCGCTAGCTGACTAGCGTTCCTCTGCCGGACCAGCGACGCTGTGAGCCGTTTTCAGCCCCTTGCGCCCCCGTCCACGACGATCGTCTGTCCCGTCACGAGGTCGGCGCCGGCGATCAGGCTCACGATCACCTGGGCAATATCGTCGGGCGTTGTCACCGCCTTGAGAACGGCGTTCTGGGCCGCGCGGTCTCTCGCGACGTCGTAGTTGGCGCCGATGCCCGACCGAAGCCAGCGGCCGTCGATGAAGCCGGGCGCGACGCAGTTCACCCTGATTTCGGGGCCGAGGACGCGGGCGGTGTTGATCGTGAGGCTCACCAGGCCGGCCTTGGACGCGGCGTAGGCGATGCTGCTGCCGCCGCCACGCACGCCCGCGACCGAGGATACGTTCACGATCGCGCCCTTGCCGCGTGCTTTCATGACCGGCGCGACCGCCCGCGTGCACCAGAAAGCGCCCTTGAGGTTGACGGCGAGCGTCCGGTCCCAGACCTCCTCGGTCAGGCCGTCGAAGTCCGCATGATTGACGAACGTCGTGGTGCCGGCGTTGTTCACAAGGATGTCCACACCGCCGAGCTCATCGACCGTCCGCTTGACCATGGCTCGCACGGCCCGGTCGTCGGAGACGTCACAGCGGACCAGCGCGGCGGGGACGCCGAGCATCTTCACATCGGCCAGCGTTTCCTGGGCTTCAGCTTCCGACCTGGTGTAGTTCACGACAACCCCGCAGCCCAGACCGGCGAGCTGCAAGGCCGTAGCCCGCCCGACGCCGGTCGCCGACCCGGTGACGATCGCGACCTTCCCTTTGACGTCCATCGACGACGCTCCTAACCGCGGCATAACTCCCGTATTCGCTCGCGGGAACCAGTGCCAGCTTTATATAGCTAAAACGGGGACTGCTACAATGCCAGACAGAACAGAAGTGACAGGTAAGCTCAAGGGTCTCGTCCCCTGCGGTGGTAAAGGCAGCCGCCTGCGTCCGTTCACCTACACGGGCGCGAAGCAGCTCGTGCCGATCGCGAACAAGCCGATTCTCTTCTATGCCCTCGAAAACTTGGTGGAGGCCGGCATAACCGACATCGGCATCGTGACCGGCGACACGGGCGAGGAGGTGCGGCAGGCCGCCGGCGATGGCTCCCGCTTTGGCGCGACCTTTACCTACATCCCCCAGGAATCGCCGCTGGGTATTGCGCACACAGTCAAGATCAGCCGCGATTTCCTGGGCGACGATCCGTTCGTCGTCTTCCTCGGCGACAACTTCCTGAGAGGCGGCATAGTCCCGTTCGTAAACGCGTTTCGTGACTCCGGCCGCGACGCCCAGATACTGCTGACTCCGGTCTCGAATCCGAGCGACTTCGGCGTCGCCGTCCTTGGCGACGATGGCCGTCCCGTCACCCTGGTCGAGAAACCCGCGGACCCGCCCTCCAACCTGATCATTCTCGGCATCTACATGTTCAACCGACGCTTCTTCGAGGCCGTGGGCCAGATCAGACCGTCGGCTCGCGGTGAGCTGGAAATCACCGACGCCATCCAGAAGCTCATTGACTTCGGCGCCGACGTTCGTGCCGAAGTCGTCCACGACTCCTGGATCGACACCGGCAGGATGCTCGACCTTCTGGCCGCGAACCGCATAGTCCTGGAGGACATCGAGGCGCGGGACGACGGCGCGCGCCTGGAGGGCTCCACCATTCGCGGGCGCGTCGTCCTCGAGAAGGGCGCCCGCGTGACCAACAGCGTCATCCACGGCCCGGCGATCATCGGCGAGGAGACCGAGATAACCGACACCTACGTCGGCCCGTACACCTCCATTTATCACCACTGCGTCCTGCGCAACACCGAGATTGAGGCCAGCGTCGTGCTCGAGCGCTCTCGGATCGAGAGTCCGGGTAGCCGTATCCACGAGAGTCTCATCGGCCGCGACGTCGAGGTTGCGGGCAACAGCGAAAAGCCGCGCGCTTATCGTCTAACCCTCGGCGATCACAGCCGCGTACAGGTGCCGTGAGGGCGTTGTGAAGAGTGCAAAGTGCAAAGTGCAAAGTGCAAAGTGCAAAAGAGTCTTGCCTTACAAGCCTCTGCGCTCTGCACTTTGTACTCCGTCATGAAGACCATCCTAATCACCGGTGGCGCCGGCTTCATCGGCAGCAACTTCATCCGCTACCTCCTCGAGCGTTACGACTACAACGTCGTCAACTTCGACAAGCTCACCTACGCCGGCAACCTCGACAACCTGCTCGACGTCGAGGGCGACGCGCGCTACCGCTTCGTCCACGGCGATATCTGTGACACCGTGGCCGTCGAGGCCGTTATCGCCGGCGCCGACGCGGTGGTGAACTTCGCGGCCGAGAGCCACGTCGACCGCTCCCTGGTCGACCCCGGCGCCTTCATCCAGACCGACGTCTACGGCGTCTTCGTGCTCCTGGAGGCCGCGCGCAAACACGGGATCGAGCGCTTCCTTCATATCTCTACCGACGAGGTCTACGGACCCCGTTTCCCCGACGACCCGGCGAAGGAGACGGATACACTGACTCCCGCCAACCCTTACGCCGCGAGCAAGGTCGGCGGCGAAATGCAATGCCTGGCATTCTTCAAGACTTACGGCCTGCCGATCATGATCTCGCGCAGCCGCAACAACATCGGTCCGCGCCAGCACCTGGAGAAGGCCGTCCCCCTGTTCGTGACCAACGCCCTCGACGACCTGCCGCTGCCGGTCTACGGCGAAGGGCTCCAGGTTCGGGACCGGCTCTACGTCGAGGACAACTGTGAGGCGCTCGACCTCATCTTGCATAAGGGAGAGCCCGGCGAGGCCTTTAACATCGGCGCCGACAACGAGCGGCCGAACATAGAAGTCGTCGAGCACATACTCGCCCTCCTCGAGAAGCCGCGGTCGTTGATCCGGTTCATAGAGGACCGGCAGGGCCACGACGCGCGCTACTCCGTCGACACGTCGAAGATTCGCAACCTCGGCTGGCTACCGAGGCACGACTTCGAGGCGGCCTTGAGCAACACGGTCGCCTGGTACCGGGACAACCGTTGGTGGTGGGAGAAGGTCAGGGCCGGCGAATATGCTTCCTACTACCAGCGTCAGTACGGCGACCGGTTGGCTCGGGGACGCTCTCTCTGACCCCTTCGCCGTGGCCATTCCGAGGGTCGCGATCGTAGTCGTCAACTTTAACGGCGGCGCCTTCATCCACGAGTTTGCCGCCTCGCTCGCGCTGGCGACCTATGGCGAATGGCGGTTATTCCTGGTCGACAACGCCTCCACGGACGGCTCCCGTCAGCGCCTCGCGGGCATCTTCCCGAAAGCGACGCTGATCGAGAACCAGCGCAATGTTGGTCTCGCGCCCGCGATCAACCAGGCGCTGGAGCACTGCCTCGACGGCAAGACGGACTACGTGCTCCTGCTCAACTCCGATACGACGCAAGAGCCCGATTTCCTCGACCGGCTGGTCGAGACCGCCGACCCCCGCACGATTGCGGTCCCGAAGGTGCTCTCCTACTTCGACCGAAACCGAATCAACACTCACGCGGGCGGGTTCGACTGGAGGCGCGGCGTCTTCTCCGGCACCCACGACGGCGCCCCAGACGGACCCGAGACCGCCGCCCGGCGCGAGATCGAGACGGCCAGCTTCTGCTGCATGCTCATCCCCGCCTTCGCCTTCCACGACGTGGGCGTCATGGACGAGCGCCTGGCGATGTACTACGAAGACACGGATTTCGTCGCGCGCGCCCGTGCCGCCGGCTACCGCCTGATCTTCGAGCCCGCCGCGGTCATCTATCACCGCGAAGGCGGCTCCGGTGGCGGTAAGGAATCGCCATTCAAGCACTATTACGCAACGCGCAACCGCCCTTACTTGATCAAGAAGCACGTGACCCGCGGTCGCTACGCTCTGTTCACGGCCTACTTCCTCGCCACGAGGCTGGCAAAGATCGCCGCGTACGCAGTGAAAGGCAACTGGCCTCTCCTCAAAGTCCAGTACCGCGCCGTGCGCGACTACTACGGTGGCCGTATGGGCATGACGTACTCGCCCGCTGACCTCATACGAGCGGGTGCAGCCGAGGCTGGGAAGCCTCGGCTGCCATGACTGGCGCAGGGCGATGAGTGGCCCGGCCCGGAGCATCCTCGTGCTCAGCCGGAACCCCGTGGGCGAGCGCATGTCGGCGCCCGGGATCCGCGCCCTGAACGTCGCCCGCGTCCTCGCGCAGCACGCGCCCGCGGCCCGCGTGACGCTCGCCGTGCCGAACACCGAGGGGCAGCCCCGGCCGGAGGGATTCACGGTGCGCCATTACGACCGCCGCAGCCTGCCGGGCTTGCTCGCAGCCCACGAGGTCGTGGTCGCCCAGTACGTCCCCGCTTATGCCCTGCCCTTCGTCTTCGGCAAACGGGTGGTGCTCGACTTCTTCGCCAACTTCGTCGCCGAGTACCTGGAGCTGTCGGCCGAGCGGCCGGACGATCCCGCACGCGCCGCGTGGATGGACACCAACCGGCGGTACCTCAACCTGCAGCTCTCTCAGGCCGATCTCGTCCTCGCCGCCAACGAGCGCCAGCGCGACCTCTGGCTCGGCGCCCTCGCCGCCATCGGCCGCGTCACGCCCGCGGAGTACGACGGCGACCCCTCGCTGCGCCGCCTGATCGACGTCGCGCCCTTTGGCGTGAGGCCGGAGCCGGCGGTCTCGCGGAAGCCCGCGCTCAAGGGCGTATACCCGGGAATCGAACCCGGCGACCGTGTCCTGATCTGGAACGGCGGCATCCTTCACTGGTACGACCCGACGACCCTGCTCCAGGCCTTCTCCGCGGTCACCCGCTCCCGACCGGACATAAAGCTCTTCTTCCTGGGCACGAAATATCCCGTCGTCGACCCGATCGAGGGTAAGACGCTAACTGACATGCTCGCGCTCAGCCAGAGCCTGGGACTGACGGGGAAGAGCGTGTTCTTCAACGAGGGCTGGATGTCTTACGACGCGACCGCGGACTACCTGGTCGAGGCTGACGTCGGTATCTGCACTTACCTGACCAACCTGGAGACCCACTTCGCCTATCGCGTCCGCCTTATCGACCTGATCTGGGCCGAGACGCCGATCATCTGCAACCGCGGCGACACGGTCGCGGACCTCGTCGCCGAGCGCGGGCTCGGGATCAGCGTCCCGCAAGAGGACGTTACCGCGCTCGCGAACGCGATCTTGCGCCTCGTCGACGACGACGTGATGCGCGACCGTTGCGCCGCCAACATGCGGGCAATCAAAGGCGAGCTTACCTGGGAAAACGCCCTGCGGCCGCTCATCGACTTCTGCAACGATCTGCCGGACCCCAGCCCGAGCCGCTCGGTCGCGGCGACAGCCGCGCTGGGCGTCTCATATGGGTGGGGCCGCGTTGCGCAGACCGGCGAGGCCCTTATGAGAAAGGCCGCCGCCCGCGCTTAGGTCAAGACCATCGGCGATGCCTTCATGGTCGCCTTCCAGGACCCGCGCCGGGCTGTGGAATGTGCGGTGGCGATCCAGCGGGCGTTCGCGACGGCGACTCCCGTAGTGCCAGTTCGGGAAGCGGCGCGACAAGCGAGGCCTGCGGCCGTGCCGGTTCCCGAACCGGCACTACGGCTGAGGATCGGCCTTCGCACCGGCGAGGCCATCCGGGACAAGGACGATTTCTTTGGCCGCAACGTCACGCTCGCGCACCGGATCACGGACCGGGCCAGCGGCGGGCAGGTCCTGGTCTCGGAGCGCATGAGGCCTCTTGCGGCGCGTTCGCGGACTGCGCTTCGATGAGGACGTCGACGTAGAGCTGAAGGGACTGGCCGGGAAACACCGGGCCTTTGCGGTGGTCTGGGCCTAATCGACGGTCCCCCTGGTTAATCGCGGGCTATTTCCCTGACCCCCCGCTCTGCCAGCCGCAGCGCCAGGTAGGCCACCGACGAGCGCAGGAGCGGTACCACGCGGCCCGATCGGGGCTCCGCGATCGGAGCGAGTCCGCCGGGCGGGCTCAGGAAACGCACCAGAGGCGCAAAGGCCGCCTCCCAGGTAATGCCCTTCGCCGCCTCGAGAAGGTTCTTCCGGCACGAAGCCGCGAAGGCATCGTCCTCTACTATACGGGTGAGGGCGGCGATGAGGCCGTCTTCGTCGCGCTCGCCGACGGCGAAGCCCCAGCCGCGCTCGCGCACTTCTTGCGCGAGGACGTCGCCCTCGGTGCAGACGATCGGCAGTCCGGCCCAGATGTAGTCGAGGAAGCGCGTGCGGTGCGCATAACGGGTCTCGGCATTGGTGAAGTAGGTGGTGACGGCGATATCGGCATCGCGGAGGAAGTCAACCACGGCCTCATACGGCAGCCACTCCTCGTGGACGTAGACGCCGTTGTTCCAGAGGCCCAGCCGCTTGGCCTCAGCGACAGCCTCCCGGAAGCGCAGGCCCTGGCCCAGACCCGTGCCCTGCGACCCTGGATACACGGCCCCCAAGAATAAGAGCTTCACCTCCGGGTGACGCTCGCGCACGCGTGCCAGGGCGCGGAGCAGCGTAACCGGGTCATACCAGTAGAGAATGCCGCCGAGCCACAGCAGCAGCTTGTCGCCCTTCTCGATGCCCGCGTAATTGCCTTTGACCTTTCCTGAGCGCGCCCGAAAGGGCTCGGGCCGCACGCCGTGAGGAGCGACGTCGATCAGGCGGCGAAGGGTCGAGTCCTGGTCATAGGTCGCCGGTGTGAGCAAGCCCAGCGAGGCGAGCACGCCGAGATAGGCGTCGCGCTGGCGCTCGTTGGCGCAGAGGACGTAGTCGGCGAGGCCCAGCTGGAGGTTCGCGTAGAGCTGGCCGGCTCGCGTCCAGACTCGGCGATGCAGACCGCGGTACAGGTCGCGCCCCACCTCCATCCACTCCATGTGGAACTGCGAGAAAAAGTCGAGGACGAAAACCGGCTTCCGCAGAAAGGGCGCCGCCAGCGCGACCGACATCGGGAACGACATGCCGACGATAACGTCATGCGCGCGCACTAACGGTAGGACCCGATTCGGTTCGTAAGGGACAACGCCGTACTCTTCCGCGCCTTCCTCGGCCTGGCCGGCCGGCGCCGCCAGCGTAATCTCCGAATCCGGCAGGGCGGCCTGCAGCACGCGGCGCATGTTCAGGTAGCGGATACCGGGGCTCGACATTCGCGGGCCGATGGGGGTGCGGCTGAGGATGAGGATGCGCATTGGTGCGAATCCTACAGGAAGTTAGCAGGGGACTCTGGAATCTGGATGACTCGGAAACCCTGTGCCGCCAGATTCCAGAGTCCAATTTCCGACTCCCACTTATAATCAGCCCCGGTGGACGCCTCAATCGACATCGGCTCTGGCGAGCGAAAGCATCCCGGCAGCATCGGCATCGACATCGCCGCTCTGTCTTCGGTCGACGTCGTCGCCGACGTGACGCGCGGCCTCCCCTTTCGTGATGCCTGCATCAGCCGCGTCTACGCGTCCCACGTGCTCGAACACTTCGACGACCTGGTGGGCGTGATGAGGGAGATCTGGCGGGTTTCGCAACCCGGCGCCCGCGTCTACATCACCGTCCCCCACGCTTCTTCCACCTACATGACCTGGCGCGACCCAACGCACCGGCGCGGCATAACCCTGGCGACGCTCTCCTACTTCGACCGCTCGAGCGAGGAGGGCGAGCGCTGGTCGTACTACTCCGGCGTGAACTTCCGGACCATCTACACGCGCCTGCGCTTCGTGGCCGGCGGGAAGGTGGGCAGGTTTGCCAAGGGCCGGCGCTTCGTCAGTGCCCTCATCACCGACATGCTCGAGGCGCTTGCCAACAGCAGCCCTTACGCCCAGCACTTGTGTGAGCGCTGGTGGGGCAACTGGCTTGGCGTTGCCGAAGCCTATGCCGTACTCGAGGCCGTGAAAGCGCCGCCCCCGACCTCCGGCCCCGCGAAAGCCATCATTGCCGAAGGCACCGAGCGCAGACCCGCGCCGCGGACCAGGGTTCGCAAGAAGGCATAGACGCCTGGCACAGCAAGCTCGTTGGCGGCCTGTTCGGAGAACGCGATGGGAGAGACGCCGAAGCTCCCGGTTCCGCACTATCACGGTGACGGCCGTCGCGCGGTATTCCGCTACTCGAACATCGACCACGGCGAAGGCGAGCCCATCCGTCAGGTCTACGGCGTCGACATCAGGCCCGGAGTGACAACGGGGTGGCATGGGCACGAGGAGCAATACGACTACTGGGTCTTCGACCAGCAAGACGGCAAGGTCACCGAGTTCGGCTAAACGGCGCAAAACCAGCAGGTGCTCGTTGTCCCGCCGCGTTGGTGGCACGGCTACCATAACCCCGGCCCGAGTCTCGTCCGGATGATCAACATGACGACGGAGGCCTTTAACGCCGAGGCCCCCGACGAGCTCCGTCAGCCCCTGGACTACTTCGAGCGCGTCGGGTTCACGTCGGGCCGCGTCGAAATAAAGTAGGAGCGCCAAGGCGACATGACCGTCGTGGCGACCGGTTCGGAAGTATACAATAGGGCCAAGCCGGACGAAATCCGCGTCTCGCCGGACGTGTTCGACGGCGTCTGGAGCGAGAAGGGCAGATAGCTTGCGCGTACTGGTAACGGGCGGCGGCGGTTACATAGGTTCCGTCCTCGTGCGTCAGCTTCTCGACCGCGGTCACGAGGTCCGAGTGCTCGACCGCCTCTACTGGGGCGTTAGCTCCCTCACCGAGGTCGTGCCTCGCATCGAGATCGTCCACGCCGATATCCGCGAGGTCGAGGATTCCTGGTTCGAGGGAATCGACGGCGTCGTGCACCTCGCCGGTCTCTCCAACGACCCGACCGCGAACTTCGATCCGCAGGCCAACTGGGAGATGAACGCCGAGGCCACGGTCGCACTGGCCAGGGCTTGCCGCCGCTCCGGCGTCAAGCGCTTCATCTTTGGGTCGAGTTGCTCGCTTTATGACGGCTTACCCGATGGCGCTACCTACGATGAAGAGGCGCCGATTGCTCCCCGCGGACCGTACGCGGAGTCGAAGCGTTTCGGGGAGATCGAGCTCTTGAGCATGGCCGGTGCGGACTTCAGCCCCGTGGTCCTGCGCCAGGGCACGGTTTTCGGCTGGAGCCCGCGGATGCGGTTCGACCTGGTCGTCAACACCTTCGTGAAGGACGCACTCTCGACCGGCAGGCTCCTCCTGCACGGCGGCGGCTGGATGTGGCGGCCCCTGGTCGATGTAACCGATGCCGCGGGCGCCCAGATCGCGGCCCTGGAGGCGCACGAGAGCGCGGTGTCCGGAGAGATCATCAACGTCGTGCAGGACAATTACCAGGTCCGAGAGCTGGCGATGCTCGTCGCGGGCTCCGTCGGCCTCGTTCGCGGCAATGTGCGGCTGGATGTGGCGCCGGAGCCCGCGCTGGTGCGCAACTACCGCTGCTCGAACCAGAAGCTGCTCCAGGTCCTGGGCTTCCGACCGCGGCGAACGGTCCTCGAGTCGGTTGACCACATGGTTGAGGCGATGACGAAAGCCGGCATCACGAACTTCACCCACCCACGCTACTACAACATCGACTGGATGCTCCTGCTCAATGAGGTCCATTCGGGGCTCCATCCCTTCGACTACGTCCTGCGCCGCGGCGAAGGACGCTCCTTCAGCGAATAGCGTGGGTCGCACCGCCCTTATCGGCAGTAACGGCCAGCTTGGCTCCGACATAAGCCTGCTCTGGCCCGACTCCGCCTGGGGTCGCCGCGGCGAGGAGCTCGTCTCCTTGACCCACGCGGACCTCGAGGTCACGGATGCCGCCCAGGTGCGGTCGGTGCTCACCGGCGTCGGGCCCAACCTGGTCATAAACACCGCCGCCTTTCACCGCGTCGACGACTGCGAGGCGCAGGCTGTCGAGGCCTTTCGAGTCAACGGCATCGGCGTCAAGTACCTGGCCGAAGTCTGCCGCGACCTGGGCACGACCCTGATGCACTTCAGCACCGACTACGTCTTCAGTGGCGAAGCGAAGCGCCCCTACCGGGAAGCCGACGCGACTCGCCCGATAAGCGCCTACGGCATATCCAAAGAAGCCGGCGAGCAGTTCTTGCGCTACGTTCTGCCCGAAAGCCACATTCTCGTTCGCTCCTCCGGGCTTTACGGCACTGCCGGCGCCAGCGGCAAGGGCGGGAACTTCGTAGAGACGATGCTGCGCTCCGCACGCGACGGCCGTCGCATCCGCGTGGTCGACGACCAGCGCCTGACCCCGACCTATACGCATGACCTTGCCGTCGTGTTGCTTCAGATCATCGAAACGGAGGGGCGCGGCGTCTTCCATATAACCAACGCCGGCGACTGCACCTGGTTCGAGTTCGCCACCGAGGTGTTTCGCCTGCTCAGGCTCCAGCCCGACTTCGGCGCGACGACTTCGGCGGAGTTCGGCGCTCTCGCCCGGCGACCCGCGTACTCGGTGCTGGCCAACGACCACCTGGCCCGGCTCGGCATCGACCAGCCCCGGCCCTGGCAGGAGGCCCTGCGCGCCTATCTGAGCGTTAAGGGATATCTGGCGGGCTAGGCCGGCGGCGACCGCTTTCGAACCAGTGTCAGGTCGCGCGCTTATCGCTATCGACGCGACGTCGATGCCGCTCCATCCCGCGGGCGCGGGCATGTACATCCTTAATCTGGTGCGTGCTCTCACGGCCGCCGACGCAGACCATGATTATGTCGTCTACGTCCGGCGCCACTCCTTGGGCCTGTTCGCGGGCCTGCCGCCATCATTCTCAGTGGTCGACATCGGCCAGAAGTCGCGCATCGGGCGCCAGGTATGGGAGCAGGTCGTCCTTCCCCGCGACCTGCGACGCAGGCGGGCCATGCTCTTGCACTCGCCGCACCACACCACGCCGCTGCTGCTCTGCCCATGTCCTCGCCTCCTCACCGTCCACGACGTCACTTTCTTCATCCTGCCCGAACGCTATCCCTTTCTGCGGCGCACCTACTTCCAGATCATGACGATCCTGGCGGCGCGCGCCGCCGCGGCAATAGTTGTGCCCAGCAACAGCGTGCGCGAGGAGGCACGTCGCTTCCTCAACGGGCGGGGCAAGCCGCTCGTCGTGGTGCCGGAAGGGGTCGACCCGGCATTCCGGCCCCTGGAGAGGGCCGAATGCGCTCGGACCGCCCGCGAGCGCTACGGTCTGCCGGATGGCTATCTCCTCAGCCTGGGTACGCGCGAGCCCGGCAAGAACCGCGCCGCGATCTTCCGCGCCCTGGCGAAGCTGGTGGCCGAGGGGCGCGACCTGCATCTGGCAGTGGTGGGCCAGACCGGCTGGGCCGTCGAGAAGGAGGACGCCGAGCTAGCGGGCCTTGGCATCGAAGGCCGGGTCCACTTCACGGGGTACGTGCCCCAGGAAGACCTGCCGGCGATTTACAACGCGGCCTCGGTCTTCGTCTTCCCTTCGCTGTACGAGGGCTTCGGTCTTCCAGCGCTGGAGGCAATGGCCTGCGGCATTCCCGTCATAACTTCGAACCTGTCCTCGTTGCCCGAAGTAACGGGCGGCGCCGCTCGCCTGATGGACCCTCACGACGCCTCCGCGATCGCCGTCTCGATCTCGGAGGTCCTGGACGACCCCACACTGGCGCGATTGATGAGCCGGGCCGGGCTCGAGCGGGCGGCGGGTTTCTCCTGGGAGGCGTGCGCCAGGGACACCGTCGCCGTTTACAGGCGCATTCTGGGCGAGGAGTGATGGCCGCTCCCGAAGCTTCCCGGGCGGGATCTCTGGCGCGCTCCGGTGTTACGTCTATCGTCATCGTCAGCTTCAACGCGCGCGACCACCTCAGGCGCTGCCTTGAATCCCTCTTCCTCCACCAGCACGGCGACTTCGAAGTGGTCGTCGTCGACAATGCCTCTCCGGACGGAAGCGCTGCCCTGGTCGAAGCGGAGTTTCGTGAAGTGAACCTTCTGCGCAACACCTCGAACCTCGGCTTCGCGGTAGCCGCCAACGCCGGCGCTCGGGCTGCCACCGGCGATGTCGTCGCCTTCGTCAATCCCGATTGCATGATCGAGCACGATGCCTTCTCCGCGCCCGCCGACTTCCTCCGCGCGAACCCCGAGGTCGGGGCTCTGGGTCCACGAATCCTTGACCCGGACGGCGGCCTTCAGCTTTCAGTCCGCCGTTTTCCCGGCCCCGCCGTGTGGCTGTTCAATCGTTACTCGCTCCTGACGCGCTGGTTCCCCGGCAACCGCTTCTCACGCCGCTACTTGATGACGGACTGGGACCACAGTGCCCTTGCCGGCGTCGATTGGGTTTCAGGCGCCTGCCTCCTGACGACGCCCAACGTGCTCGCGCGCGTCGGCGATTTCGACGAGCGCTACTTCTGGGGATTTGAAGACGTCGATTTCTGCCAGCGACTTCACCGCGCCGGCCTGGGCGTGGTCTACTTTCCCGACTCGGTCGTACGCCACGAGATCGGCGCCAGCGCCCGCACGGTCCCGTCGCGGGCGCTAGTCGCCCGCCACCGCGGGATGTGGCTCTACTACCGCACCTACCTTTCGGTGGGCATCGCCGCCGACGCGGTCGTTTTCGCCGCCATCTGGGCGCGCTGCGGTCTTCAGCTCATGGCGGGTTACGCGAGGCGGGCGCTCGGGAGGTAGCGGGCCATCGATCGACGGCCAGGAATCTCACTCGCGCGCCAGGCGGCGCCTGAGGAAGGACAGTCCGGGGCTGTTCCACATTGACACGAGATAGCCCAGGCGGCCCAGGATCAAGGCAACGAGGACCAGCAGAGCGGCGAATATCGCGCCTTCGACCGCGACCGAGGCGACGTAGTGGGTGGCGAGGGCCGCGGCCGTGAACAGCGCCGAGAGCCCGTATAGGGCGACAAGTATGCCACGGGGTCCCAGCCCGAGCTGCTCCAGGCGATGATGGATGTGGTCCTCATCGCCGGTGAACGGATGGCGCCGGTCGAGCAGGCGACGCGCGGCCGACAGAACGGTGTCGAGCACCGGGAAGCCCATGGCGAGCAGGGGCACGCTGACGAAAACGCTTTCCTCGATGCCGGTGGCACCTCGGATGGAAAGGCTCGCCAGAACGAAACCGAAGGTCAGGGCGCCGGAATCCCCGAGCATGAGGCTCGCCGAGGGCAGGTTAAAAGGCAGGAAACCCAGTCCGGCGCCGGCGAGGCCGACGCAGAGGAGCGCCACGGCCGGGTGGTGCGTGTCGGCCGCGACGGCGGCGATGGCCGCGGCGGCGAACACGCCGACGCCGGGCGCTACGCCGTCCTTGCCGTCGACCAGGTTGAGAGCATTGGTGAAAAAGACAACCCACAGCACCGTCGCGGGCAACGCAAGAATGCCCATGTGGACCGTGCCGGCCCAGGGAAAGGCGATCGCGTCGAGCTGGTACCCGGCGCCGTAGACAGCACTCGCTGCGACCACCTGTCCGGCGAGCTTCTGATAGGGGCGCATGGCCCGCCAGTCGTCGATCAGTCCGGTGGCGAACACCAGGGACGCGGCTCCCAGGAAGCCGAGAAAGTCTCCCCGCTTGGGCGTGAAGTACTCGGAGGCCCTATCGGAAACGACGGCCGCGAGGAAGGGAGCGGCCGCGAAGGCGGCGAAAAGGGCGAGCCCGCCGACCGGCGCCGGCCGCATGGTCAGGCCGCCCAGCGGCCACCGAGGCGCACTCCTGCGGACCGCGACGCCCAGCCCAAGCGAGGTCGCGAAAGCGACGGCAAAGCCGGCCCCCAGACCCGCGACATAGGGGTCGAGGTTCACGGCCTTACTCTAACAGGTCGTTGGGCTACTCTTCCCGCATGCCAGTCCGCGCCGTACTGTTCGACCTCGGCGACACCCTCGGCCGCTGGCACGGCTACCGGCCCGATGTCGTTCTGGCGAATTACCGCCGGGCGCAGGCGCTGCTCTTCGGCCGGACGGTCTTGCCGACACCCGAGGCGCTCATGGAGGGCGTCGGAGCCCAGATCGACAGATATCGCGACTCCGCGGGGCAGGCCCAGAACCGCCTGCCGCAGCCCGGCACCGCTGAGCTGGTGGGCGCCGCCCTCGCCGAGCTGGGCATATCAGTGCCGGCGGACGCGCTGGCGCGTTTCACGGACGCGGTCTTCGACGAGGCAGGGAACGCCACGATCGACCCCCCGGAACCCGAGATGGCCGCGGCGCTGGCAGTCCTGAAGTCGCGCGGGCTGAGGTTAGCCAGCGTTTCCAATACGTTCGCGACCTCGGGAGCGCTACAGGAAGCGCTGCGCCTGCGCGGCCTCGCGGCCTACCTCGAAGCGGTCTTCGCGTCCAGCGAGATCGGATTTCGCAAGCCGCGCCCCGAATGCTTCGCGCCGGCCATGAGGCTGGTAGGGGCGCATCCGTCAGAGATCGTCTTCGTCGGCGACCGCCTCGACACCGATATCGAGGGCGCGAATGGCCTGGGCATGACGGCGGTGCTCACCCACCAGTACCGCCAGGAAGACCCGGCCTCCGGACGCGTCCGACCCGACCACGTCATCGGCCACCTCAGAGAGCTGCCGGCATTGCTTGATCGGTTGAGCCACGCTGAGGCGTAAGCGGTAACACCCCGGCGCCGGCGGTCGCTGTTACCCTCACGCGACCCTCACCCTCTTCACCATGCGGATCGACAGCTCGTCCACCTGATCGCGCGTGCCATCGTCATGGAAGCGCCACCAGGTGTTGACGAAGGGCGGACCGACGCGACGAAATCCGAGCCTGTGGTAGAGGCGCCGGGCCGGATTATCGACCCGAACCTCGAGGTAAACCCGCGACCGGCCTTCGTCTCGCGCCACGTCGCAAACGTGGCGGATGATCCGCGCGCCGATGCCCCGGTTGCGCCATTCCGGCGCGACGTCTAGCGCGAAGAGGTGCATGGAACCAGGTTCATTGCGACTCTCGCTGACGGAGACAGTGCCGACGAGCCGCGCCTGAAATGCGGCGACAAGAATGGTCCGGTAGCCCAACTCCTGCTCGCGCCAGCGGTTCTCAATCTGGGCCACGCTCGTGCCATCCCAGACCGCCGCGGCCAAAGCGGGGATCTCGGTACGCAGAAGCGGCCGAACGGTGATCTCCAGAGCGGTCGGCGCCGCCGTCGTCATGGCAGAGAGCATAGAGGAAAAGCGCATTGAAGAGATGCGCACCGCCCACGCCAGCGCGCTCCATCCTTCCCGTATTGACCTTGGCCTTTCGCTCTCGGCGCTGTGGCATAATCATTCAAAGGGAGTTAGTGTTATGACGACACTAAGGGTCGCGCTCGCACAGATAAACACCACCGTGGGCGACCTCGACGGCAACGTGGCCAAGGTAATCGAGTACGGCAAACGCGCCCGCGATCTCGGCGCCGACGTCGTCGCCTTTCCCGAGCTGACCATACCCGGCTATCCGCCCGAGGACCTCCTGCTCCGGCGAAACTTCATCGAGGACAACCGGAAGGCCCTCGACCGTGTAGCCGCCAGCCTGCCCGGGATCGCGGCCGTAGTGGGCTTCGTCGATTCAGACAGCGACATCTACAACGCCGCCGCCGTCCTCTACGACGGACGCGTCGCCGGCGTTTACCGCAAGGAGTTCCTGCCCAACTACGGCGTCTTTGACGAGAAACGCTATTTCCGCGCCGGCGAACGCCCGCAGGTGTTCGAGATCGCCGGAGCGAGCGTGGGCGTGAACATCTGCGAAGACATCTGGTATCCCGAGGGTCCCACTCAGGCCCAGGCCTTCGCCGGCGCCCAGGTTATCGTCAACATCAATGGCTCTCCGTTCTACCACGGGAAGCGGCGGTTTCGAGAGCGCATGGTCGGGACGCGCGCGTCCGACAACGCCGTCTACATGTGTTATGTCAATCTGGTCGGTGGTCAGGATGAACTGGTCTTCGACGGTAACAGCACCGTGTACGACCAGGACGGCGACATCATCGCCCACGCTCCGGCTTTCGAAGAAAGCCTGCTCACGGTCGACCTGGACATCGACCTCCTCGCCCTCCGCCGTCTCCACCAGCCGCTGCGGCGCTCTGAGCGTCTCGAGGACGCGGTCCGCCTTGTCGACAGGGTCCATGTCAGTGGAGCCGTTGCCGCCAAGAAGCCCCGGTTGGACGGCGGAGCGATGGCAACCTTTCTTGATGACCTGGCCGAGGTGTACAAGGCTCTCGTCACCGGGACGCGCGACTATGTCCATAAGAACGGGTTCGAGACGGTCATCGTCGGGGTGTCGGGCGGGATCGATTCCAGCCTGGTCGCGGCGATCGCGGCCGACGCCCTTGGGCCCGAGCACGTCGTGGCCATATCAAACCCATCGCGGTTCTCATCAGAGGGCTCCATCGCCGACGCGAAGCAGCTGACCGAGAACCTGGGCATCGGTCTGCGCATCATCCCGATCGAGCCGGCCCATGCCGCCTATCTCGAGATGCTGGAACCCGTCTTCGCCGGGACGCAGCCGGGCACGGCCGAGGAGAATGTGCAGTCCCGCATCCGCGGCAACGTCTGGATGGCCCTGTCCAACAAGTTCGGCTGGGCGCCGGTGTTGACCTGCGGCAACAAGAGCGAGATGGCTACGGGCTACGCGACGCTCTACGGCGACATGGCCGGAGGCTTCGCCGTCATCAAGGACGTGCCCAAGACCTTGGTCTACCGCCTCGCCCGCTACCACAATGCCGTTGCCGGGCACGCGGTCATCCCTGAGGCCGTGCTCGACAAGCCGCCATCGGCCGAGCTGCGGCCGGACCAGCTGGACACCGACAGCCTCCCGCCCTATGACCTGCTCGACCCAATCCTGGAGGCCTATGTGGAGGAGGACCGAAGCCTCGCCGAGATCGTCGCCCTGGGCTTCGACGAGGCCACCGTGCGCCGCGTGATGCGCATGGTGGACCTGAACGAATACAAGCGCCGCCAGGCACCCCCCGGCATCAAGATCACGCCGCGAGCGTTCGGCCGCGACCGGCGCCTGCCAATAACGAACCGCTACCGCCCCTCGTGACCTAGATCGGCGCTTTGATCGAAATACCGGCGTTGACGTCTGAGAACACGAGCGTGACCCTCGTCGCACCTTCGATCTTGGTGAACCGCCGGATCGCGTTTCCCGCGGCCACGCAGTACTCGGCCGACTGTCCCGTCGCCGCTCGCGTGACGCTAAAGATCTCGCACCTGGCTCCATCCACGTTCTCCGGGCCGCCCGCGACGACCTCAACGTCCCGGGTCAGGTCGCGGGCCTCCCGCTGAAGGTCTAGGGGCGAGAAGGGCAGGAGAGCCTCAGCGGGCGTGCGCTGCCAGGAGCCGCCGAGCTTCATGAAGACCTCGTCGCCGAGGCTGATCAGCTCGAAGTTGATGCCCACGCCGCCGGTTACGTTTACCCGAAAGCGGTCGGGAAGAACAGCGTCGAGGTTCGCCTCGATCTTGGGCTGGCCCGGCGTTTCCAGGGAAACTTTGGCTCGGTAGCTCTTGACACCCGCGAACGCTTCGGCAAACGCCGCGAAGGACTCCGGGACCCTGGAGCCGGTGCCGTCGAGCGGAGCCGCCGGCGGCTGCCCGGCTGAAGTCGCTGCGATCGTAGGCACGGGACCATCCGGGTCGCGGGGCGCTCGGCTCGGTCCGCCGCAGGCCGCGAACAGCGCGGCGAACGCTAAAGTGAGCAAAAGGCCAGCCCTGTTCGACGGAGTCGCGGTCACGACTTACCCTCCATGGTGATACTCTGGACGGCGCGCTCGCGCCCCGGCCCCACCCTTGACACTAGATAGGCGCGGACATAGGCTGCGATTGAGCGTCGCATCACAATCGGCGATCAGAGGCGGGATATCGCTTGCAATCTCAGGACGAGTGCGATAGTTGGCGCTGTCCCCAATCCCCTTCTCAAGTAATAATCGACAGCGCATGACCGGACTTCAGCGCCTCTGTCTGGCGTCCTTAGTCGCGCTTCTCGCGCTGGTGGTTATCGGCGGCACAGTGCGCGCAACCGACTCAGGTCTCGGCTGTCCGGACTGGCCCCGCTGCGACGGCAGCTTCATTCCCAGGTGGGAGAAGCACGCGCTGATTGAGTACTCCCACAGGCTGGCGGCGACGGTCGTCGGTGTGCTCGTGTTCGCGGTCGCCGCCAGCGCCTGGCGGTCGTATCGCCGCGTCCCCGCGGTCGTCTATCCGGCAGCCGCCGCATTCCTGCTGGTAGTGGCGCAGGCCGGCGTTGGCGGCGCGACCGTCCTCGGCGAGCTCCCGCCGGAGTTGGTCGCCCTCCACCTGGGGATGGCGATGACGATCGCGGCGCTGCTGATCCTGACCACGGCGGCCGCGTTTGCTCACGAGCGGCCGCTGGCGCGACCACCGGTCTCGGCCACCTTTGGTCGCCTGGCGGCGATAAGCGCCGGCGCCCTGCTGGCGCTGATGCTCGTCGGCTCATACCTGGCCGGTGCCGGCTACACTCTCGCCTGCAGCGGCTGGCCGTTGTGCAACGGCCGCGTCATACCGGACGCCTCCGCGGGCTCGGTGCAGGTGGTGTTTCTTCACCGCCTCCTCGCCCTCGGCGTCGGGATGCTTCTGGGAAGTCTCGCGGCCTTCGCAGTGCGCGAACGAGCCCGCGCGCCGCTCGCCGCCAACGTTTCCTTCGCTTGCCTGGGTCTGTTTATCGTCCAGGCGTTGATCGGCGCCGCTAACATCTGGACCAAAGCCACGGACATCGTTCAGATCGCCCATCTCGCCGCCGGGACGCTCCTGTGGGTCGCGCTCGCATATCTCACTATCCGCGTCTATGGCCTGCAGGCGTTGCTGCCGGTCCAGCGCGGTGCGCGGGTGCCGGAGCGCGACCTGGCCGGGGCCGTGCGATGAGCGCCCCGGCCAGCACCCTGGCGGTCGGGAGATCGCCCTTACAGGGGCTGCGCCAGACCGCGGCGGCCTACTTAGCGCTGACCAAACCGCGCATCATCGAGCTCCTCTTGGTCACGACCCTCCCCGCCATGG
>CAYRCD010000012.1:0-44449 GCA_964422735.1 uncultured Dehalococcoidia bacterium
CTTCAAGGAATTGCCGGACCGAGCTGCGAAGCAATTCCTCTTCTTCGGTCGGTAGGACATCCATCGAGGGAGCTCCCCCCTTACCCAGGTCTGTCAGCGTCCAGGATAATGAACCAGGTACAAGGCGGCGGCGGAGGATGCCGCTTGTTCGTGCTCACCCGCGAAAGCGTCCGCAGATTAGCGCAAGGCCTTTGCATTGGCAAGGTTGACAGCCCATCGAGCCCTGTGTAGGGTAGCGCGGCGAACGGGCGGTCCTTTGCATTCCGCAGCGCCCGTCTCAAGATCATGCGGCGTGCGACGCGACCCCAGCCCGCCCTGCCTAGGGCCGCTGGGTTCGCCAGACCGATCCTTCGTTGCCGCTGGCGGCGCAGTCCCTGGAAGGGGTCGAGGCGATATTGATCAATCTTGACCGACCCACCCGGCCGCTGGCGCTCGATGACCTGACGGTTGTTGACCTTAGCCATGGCATCGCGGGCCCGTTTGGAGCTCGTCTCCTAGGCGATCTCGGTGCGAACGTCATAAAAGTCGAGAAGCCGGGCACGGGTGATTTTGCCCGCCGCCTGAGGCCTCTGGTTCCCGGCGCTCCGGCCAACGAGCAAAGCCTCCTGTTCCAGTACTTGAACTGGAACAAGCGCGGTCTGACCCTGGACCTGCGAAAGCCTGAAGCCCGCCCGGTCCTGGAACGGCTCGTGCGTTCAGCGGATATCGTTGTCGAAGGCTTTGAGCCGGGCACTCTGGACCGTTGGGGCATTGGTCCTCAAAGGTTGTTTGAGTGGAACCCGGACCTGGTGCTTACCTCGGTGACCAACTTCGGCCAAACCGGGCCCTACTCCGGATACAAAGCATCCGACCTCGTGCTTCAAGCAATGAGCGGGATCATGCAGATCAGCGGTTTCGTGGACCGAGAGCCGCTGAAGCATGGCCTGCGACAGTCCCTGTATTGCGGAGGCTTGAATGTCGCGCATGCCTCTCTTGCCGGACTGCGGGCAGCCTCGTTTTCCGGAGAGGGCCAGCACGTGGACCTGTCCCTCCACGAGTGCCTCGTCTCAGAACTTGTCATGAACATTCCTTATTACGCGCTGGCGGGCGTGATCCAGGGCAGACGTGCCGTCGAGCAAAGCCCCCTGTCCGGAGAGCCCATGCCGACGCGCGCTGGATTCGTGACGCTCCAGGCTGTCGCGGGGCGAAACCCCTTCCCGCTCTATGCCGGATTGTTCAATCGAGACGAGTTGCTTGACCCCGCTCTCGATGAACCCAGAGCCCGGATCGAGATGGCGGATTGGTTGCATTTTATCTTCGCAGAGGCCGTCGCCGACTGGGATGCGCGAGAGCTCTTCCTGCGGGTCTCGCAAGGAAGGCAGCTTGCCGGCTTCGTGCAGGGTGCGGAGGAGATCCTGGAGTGCCCGCAGCTGGAGGCGCGAAACTTTTTCGTAGAACTCGACCATCCAGCAACCGGCAGCTATAGGTTTCCCGGTGAGTTTGCCGCCCTTTCGGAAACGCCGTTCGCCGTCCGTTTCCGGTCTCCATTACTGGGTGAACACACCGATGCTGTCTTGGAAGAAGTCGGCTTTGACGCAGAGGAGAGACATCGCCTCCGCCAGGGAAACACCATCTAAGCGTTATGCGCCACAAGAGGGACGCGTGAATGGACGCAAAGGCCAGACCGTTGGCAGGTATAAGGGTTATCGATTTATCGCAGGTCTTTGCGATGCCTTATTCCGCGGCGCTGCTCGGAGACCTTGGCGCTGAGGTAATAAAGATAGAGGCGCCGCAGCGCGTCGACCAAACGCGAGGGTATAGTGCTTATCCCGAGAATGACCCGGGTGACGATCCCTGGAACAGGACCGGCACTTTTCTGACCCTGAACCGCAGCAAACGTTCCTTGGTCCTCGACCTGTCCCAAGAGCGTGCGAGAGAACTATTTCTGCGCCTTGCCGCAAGGAGCGATATTGTAATCGAGAACTTCACTCCTCGCGTGATGCGCGGCTGGGGCCTCCACTATGAGGCCCTGAGAGAAGTCCGGCCCGAGATAATCATGATCTCCAACACGGGCTATGGCGCCACCGGACCGTGGTCGCAGTTCCCGAGTCAGGGCACCGTGTTAGAGGCGACAACCGGCATCTCCGCCTACACGGGCTATCGCGGAGGCCGGCCTGGCAGGGTCGGCCAATCGTACCCTGACTTCCTGGCGACCTGGCTAGGCGTCTATACGGTTCTCGCCGCGCTTCACTACCGAGATCGCACGGGCCATGGCCAGTGGATCGACCTGGGTATGTATCAGCTCGGGGCATCGCTGATTCCCGAGGCGTTACTCCAGTACCAAATTGACGGCGCCACTCCTGAACGCATAGGAAATGAGCACGCGGTGTTCGTGCCGTACAACCTCTATCCTGCCGCCGGCGACGACGAATGGATTGCCATTTGCGTCACATCCGACGATCAATGGCGGAGCCTTGCCGTATTGCTGGGCCGTCCGGAGCTCGCCACGGACGAGAGGTTCGCTCAAGTGAAGGCGAGAGAAGGCCATCGCGCTGAGATTGACTCGGTCATCGCCGAATGGACGAAGTCGAGTGATGCCAGGGAGCTGTCCGCGGCCCTGCAGAAATGCGGCGTCGCTGCTGGTGCGGTCCTGAACGCCAGGGACCTTCTCCTCGATCCCCACCTCAAGCAGCGGCAGTTTTTTGAGTACGTTCCCCATCCTGACTCCATCGGAGTAAGGCCGGTTATTGGTCGCCCTTATCGCCTTATGTCCGCCGACATTTCGATCTCCAAGAGTGCCCCTAAATTCGGCGAGGATAACATCTATGTTCTGAAGGACATACTAGGTCTCAACGAGGTTGATATCGAGAGCCTTTACGAGGCCGGGATTGTGACCGATCATCCCAACGCGCCGCGAATCGCGGCGGCAATGAACTTCGAAACCGGTCTGCGAGCGCGCACGTTGAAGGAAGTGGATCCCGACTATCGAACCAGGCTTGAACTTTAGGTTCACAACACGGACAGTTCCGCCGCCAAGACGATAGGCCACTTAACACTCTGAGATTCGGGGGTTATGTGCGTCACGCGCGGAGTTCGAGCAGGCCACGGCGAACTCGGATTTCCGGCGTTCCGGGACCGGGAACTGTGGGGCGTTCCTTGACAACCCATGCCCGTCTGATAGACTTCGGCCGACTGTCCTGGGCAGCTCACATATGTAAACATAATTCATGGCGATGAGCGCATCCAGCTCAAGGAGCGACGAAAAATGAAAACAACGGCAACACTCGCCGAATTCGTGGTACGAACCAAGAGCTCCGAGATACCTGACAAGGCCCGTATCGAGACGAAGCGGGCCATTCTGGATGTGATCGGTACCGCGCTGGCCGGCAGCGCCGAGGATTGCGGCCGCCTGATCACCGAATTCGTCAAGAGCGAAAGCGCTCCGACGGGCGAGGCGACAGTGTTTGGCTCGGGCTTTAAGACGGCTCCTTCCATGGCTGCGCTGGCCAACGGCACCATGTCGCACGCCCTTGACTACGACGATGTTGGCCTCGGCATTGGACATCCCAGCGTCGCCGTTGTGCCGGCGGCTCTCGCCACGGCAGAAGCTATCGGCGCTTCAGGCGAAGAGCTCATCGACGCCGTGATCTTCGGGTTCGAAGTGGCCGGGAGAATTGGACGCGGGGCCGGCCCCACTGCTTACAGCACCGGATTTCATGGGACCTCGATTTACGGCGTGTTCGGTGCGGCGGCCGCGGCCGGGCGTCTGCTGGGCCTGGACGTCGACCAGATGCGAAATGCCTTCGGCATATGTGGCTCCGAAGCCAGCGGTGTGCGCGCCAATTTCGGCACAATGACGAAGCCCTTACACGCGGGCGAGACCTGCCGCGCCGGCGTGATGGCGGCGACGCTCGCGAAGAAGGGCTATACCGGTGATCCCAACATTATCGAAACCAGGGTCGGATACGGCGACTCGATCCTCGGCAAGGACGCTTACAACGCCGAGGCTATGACCGCCGGCCTCGGCGAAGAGTTTCTGGTCTCGCGCGGAGTCGACATCAAGAAGTACCCCTGCTGCTACCTGACCCACCCCTCGATCGACGGCGTCCTCAATATGCTGTCCCGTCATGAGCTGGTCGATGACGACATCGAGCACATAACCGTCCAGAGCACGCCGCACGCCGAGGGGGTCCTGCTCTATATGCGGCCGCAGAACGGGCTGCAGGGCAAGTTCAGTCTGCCCTACACGGTGGCGGCGGCGATGCTCGACCAGGGCGTCAAGCGATCTACGTTCACCGATGAGCGGCTCGCGAGGCCGGAGATGCAGGCCGCGTTGGACAAGGTCACGGTAAATTGGACCCGGGGCAGGGAGGTTGGTCCCGGAGCCGCGCTGCACGTGCGGACCAAAGACGGCTCCGCCATTGATTGGGAACAAAAGACGATCAAGGGGAGCGCCGCCGATCCTCTGAGCCGGAGCGAGCTGGTGGACAAGTTCATCGACAATGCGATTGTCGCGATGGCCGAATCGGACGCTCGCCGCGTCGTCTCGATCGTCGAAAGCCTCGAGCAGGAGAGGAACGTGCGCGCGCTCACGTCGGCTCTCTCCGAGGCGTGGGGTGCCGCGGCTCCGTGAGGCCACCGCGGAGAGCCGCCGCCTAGCTTCCGACACCCGCGGCTTTCTCGACCTCCGGCCGGCCCAGAGAGACACGGCCGCGGTCCGCGGGAACCAGCCTCCGCCGGCGCTCCCGGTCCGTGGCCGGCCAAAGGAGAGTGAGCATGACCACCGAGCAGCCCGCCACGTACATCACGGATGAGATCAGGGCAGCCATCGGCTCCGAGTCGGAGATGTCAGATCTCTCGGGGCCGCTCAGCTCCTCGGAGGTGCGGCGGTTCACGCAGGCGATCATGGACCCGGACCCCATCTACTGGGACGAGGTCCATGCTCGGGCGACGAAATACGGCGGACTCGTTACGCCGCCGCTTTTCCCGGGCTTCGCGAATCGCAGGCCCGCGGGCAGTCCGGATCCCCTCGACGCCCTGAAGGCGAACCCGGAGCTAGATGGGCTTGGCGGCGGTGGCGGCACGGCCGCGCCCGAGGGCGGAGGCCGCGCGCGCAGCGGCGGCATACCCCCGATCCGGATCCCTCTGCCCCGAACTCTGAATGGCGGCGTAACGGCCGAGTTCTTGCAGCTGGCGAGGCCGGGAGACCGGATAAAGTCAAAGCGTCGCCTGGGCGACGTCTACGAACGCGACGGGCGGGACGGCAAGATGGTCTTCGTAGTTACCGAGACCATCTACTATAACCAGGAGGACGAGAAGCTTGCCGTTATCCGCAACACTTCGATCCGCCGATAGACGCCGCGGACGTAGCGCGGAAGGGACGAGTCATGACAGCAGTTCAACAAGAGCGGAAGCAGCTTTACTACGACGACGTGCAGGTTAGCGACGACGTCACCCCGCTCATTAAGGGACCGATGAGCCCGGCACACATCATGCGCTGGTCGGCGGCGATGGAGAACTGGCACCGGATCCATTACGACTGGCGTTTCGCCACCGAGCACGACAAGCTCCCTGACATCCTCGTGAACGGGTCCTGGAAGCAGCACGTGATGGTGCAGCTGCTGAAGGATTGGGTCGGCCTGGGAGGGTGGCTTTGGAAGATCTCCTTCCAGTTCCGCGGCATGGACGTGGTCTGGGACACCCTCACGGCCTGGGGAACCGTGACAAAGAAATACGAGCTGGGCGGCTATGGCATCATCGAGTGCGATATCGGACTGCGCAACCAGCGCGGCCAGGAGGGCACGCCGGGAACGGCTACCGCGGTCCTCCCCCTGCGCGGCGGGAAAGCAGTGCCGTATCCGTTCGTCCCGCCTGAGGGCGCGTAGCCGCGTACCGGGCGCGAGAATCGAAAGAGAACGAGGACAAAGGCAATGCCACGAAAGTATGCGACGGTCGAGATAACTGAAGAGGGCATGCGGGAGGGCATGCAAATCGAGGACAAGGACATCCCCAGCGAGGCCAAGGTCAGGTTGCTAGATGCCCTCTCCGACACGGGCCTGAAGCGCATCGACATGGGCTCCTTCGTCAGTCCCCGGTACACGCCCCAGATGCGCAACATCGAAGAGGTGGCCCGGGGGTTCACGCCGCGTCCCGGCGTCAGGTACACGGCTTTGATCCCGAACGACCGCGGACGCGAGCGCGCGCGCGAGTTCAGTGACAAGCTCGGCATGGGAGGGGGCGAAGGCCCCAGGGCAGCGCTGAACTGTCACATGTGCGACGTGTTCACGCGACGGAACTGGAACCGCACTCAGGCGGAAGAGATCGCTCGTTGGCCGGCCACCGTGGAAATGGCGAAGCAAAGGGAGGTACGGGAGGCCGGCATCGGCGTAAACGCGGCCTGGGGCTCCAACTTCGTTGGCCCATTCAGCCACGAGCAGCGCATGGAGATGCTGACCCGCCAGCACAGCTTGTGGGACGAGGCCGGGATCAAGGTCACATCATGCTCGCTGGGTGACCCGATGAGCTGGTGCATGCCGCACGTCGTCGAAGAGCAGATCCTCGCGATCAAGGAGAAGTGGCCCGAGATCAGCCGCTGGTCGCTACACCTGCACAACGGCCGCGGTATGGCTCTTCCTTCCATCTACGCGGCCCTGCGTGTCCTGAGATCGGACGAGTATCTGCACATCGATACGACCATTGGCGGCATCGGCGGCTGTCCCTACTGCGGCAACGGCCGAGCGACGGGGATGGCCCCGACCGAAGACGTGGTCAACATGCTGCATGAGATGGGCATCGAGACCGGCGTCGATCTCAAGAAGCTCATCGAAGCGGTCTGGCTGCTGGAAGAGATCCTCGGTCGCACGACGCTGGGCCATGTGTCCAAGGCGGGCTGGTTGCCACGGGGACGCGACCTCTACGACATAAACATGCCCTTCGTCGAGACTTTCGACCAGGCGAAGCACTTCATCAAAGGCCCGTCGGTCTACGAAGGCGGCGTGAACCCCTGGGACAAGCCGATCGAGAGCGACCAGCGGGCCACGGTCGACCGCAAGCTAGCTGAGGAAGAGAAGGAGCCCGCCGCGGCTCGATAACCGAGCCGGCGCAGGAAGACCACGCCGGGATCGACCAGGTCCCCGAAAGCAATCGCGCAGGCCGGCCAGCGGCCTGAGGTCCGTACGGGAGGAGCGCGCCATGACCCAGTCGACTAATCTGCTTCAGGGGATCAAGAGAGGGACGCAATCCACGCTCCTGATCGCGAACGGCAAGAACATCTGGATCGACCCTTTCCGCGTGAGCAATGGCGATCCCCGGGCGGACATCTTATTCATCACTCATGCCCATGGCGACCACAATTCGCCGGGCGACATCGCCAAGGTTGTAACGCCGGACACAGTAGTGGTCGGCCCGCCGGACTGCATCGGCTCGATCTCTGTCCCGGAGGCCAAGAAGGTGACGGTCGCGCCGGGCGAGACGCGGACCATCGAAGGGATCAGTGTCGAGGTGGTCCCGGCGTACAACCTCGACAAGCCGTTCCACCCCAGGGCCAACAACTGGGTTGGCTATATCATCACGGTTGGCGGGCGCAGCGTGTACCACGCCGGCGACACTGACCGGATCCCGGAGATGAAGAATATGCGCGTCGACGTCGCACTGCTTCCGGTGGGTGGCACGTACACCATGAACGCCGAAGAAGCCGCGGCCGCGGTCAATGAAGACATTAAGCCGAGGGTGGCCGTGCCCATGCACTACGGCGCGGTCGTCGGAAGCGACGCCGACGCGAAGCGCTTCGCCGGCCTTTGCTCCGTCGCCGAAGCCCAGATCCTTCAACCGTCGCTGTAGCCCGGGCAGCCCGTACTCTTCCTTCGATCAGGACGTCAAAGAGCAGGAATCCTGGAAGCCGGCCGATGAGGATAGCAGTCTACACGTGCATCACTGCGGGCAAAGACAACCTGAATGAAGACCAGAATTCCCAGGGGGCAGACTTCATCGCGTTCGTAGACGCCCCGCTATCAAAGACAAGATGGACCTGGCGAGAAGCCCCCAGCCTGTTCAGGGACCCGCGTCGTAACTCCAGGGCCCCCAAGATCTTGGCCCACCAGTACTTGTCAGATTACGACTACTCCCTTTGGATCGACGGCTCGATTCGTCTTCGCTGTCCAGTAGAGTCCTTGATTGAAGAGTACCTGGGTGACTCTGATGTGGCTGCCTTCTCCCACTTCGAGCGAGATTGCCTATATGACGAGGCTGCGGTCTGCGCAGAACTGGCCCTGGACACACCTGAATTGATCCGCGAGCAGGCGGAAGCGTACAGGCGAGCGGGCTACCCCGAACATGCGGGGCTAAACGAACTCCCGATTCTGCTACGACGCCACACGGCAGAGATTGAGAGGCTGAACAACTTTTGGTGGTCGGAATTCTGCCGTTTCTCTCGCCGGGACCAGATAAGCTTCAATTACGTCAGCAACAAACTTGGAATACAGCCTGCCACTATTCCTGGCACCATTTTCGACACACCACTCTTCTCTCAGCAGAACCACAACTATACTGAGGATCAAGGTCTCAATGGCCTGGATAGACCCCAGGTTCAAGTGGAGGCCGAACGGGCAAGCTTGTTAACGCGAATTGTGGAGTCGGACAGCGAGCTAAAGGCGCCGAGGGCCGAACTCGCAGCCAATAACATTAGAAACGCTGAGTCATCGATGGAGCTCTCGGCGGCCTTGGCAGAAGCGCGTTTGGAACTGGCGCTTGAACGAGGATCGCTCGGCCACCTGCTTCTTCGATTCCCCAGGGCAGGGGCGAAAAGGATTTTCCCGCCTGCGAGTCGGCATGGCGCGGCTTTTTGGGCGTCGGTTCGCGTGGTCACTCGTGAGCTGGCGAGACGGTCGGAACGTCACCTATGAAGATAACTATCGCCGGATTCGGGACAATCGGGCAGTATCTTGAGAAAGTCTTCGGCCAAAAACATGAGGTCGTCGTCTACGATAAGCCAAAACGCCTGGGGACGAACGTCGATCTGCGAGAGACCGATTTCGTTTTAATTTGCGTTCCAACGCCGCTCCTGGCCGACGGCTTAATCGACACTAGCATGGTGGAAGACGTTGTCATGCTCGCTGAGCCCCGGACCGGCATTATCTGCGAAAGCACCCTGCCGATTGGCTCGACAGATAGAATCATCAGCACTTACGGCAAACAGCTCGTCTATGTGCCTGAGTGGGCCGGCGAATCCCCCGATCACCCCTTCCGTGACCCCGCGAGACGGGACTTTTTCATCTATGGTGGCTACGAGCCGTTGGCATCAGCCGTCCGCGATCTCTTCAGGAGCGTCTACCCGGCGTCTGCTCGACACGACATTGTTGCCCCCATGACCGCAGAAACCGTCAAGTATGCAGAAAACGCATTCCTAGCTCTCAAGGTGGCGTTCTCGAACGAGATATTTGACCTTTGTGAACGCTTGGGCATCCGCTACGACGACGTTCGTAACCTTTGGACGCAAGATTGGCGGATAGGGTCAAGCCACACAATCGTCACTCCCGAACGCGGATACGGCGGAAAGTGCCTGCCCAAGGACGTGGCTGCACTATGCATGACAGCACGGGAACTAGGGCTCCAATTGGAAATCATGGAGGCTGCCCAAAGGTCCAACGCACGCCGCCGTCAGGTACCTGATTAGAGGCGCCGCCCTTTGCGGGGAGGGCCAGCAAGAGGCCGGCACCGCGACCAGGTCAATTCGGACTAACAGTCCTTGAAGCCGTTTCTACGCGCTCCCTGACGATGTGGCCATCTCCGAGAAGGGGCGCAGTGGACGGGGCAAATCTGCCTCATCATCCGATGTCCGTACTGGTGCTCGAAGGATCGACGCCCCTCTGGTTAGCTGACTGAGGACCTGAGTTTGACGATCTCCGCCCTCACCTCCCCGTCAGCGTCGAGGTCCATCAGAGCGACGGTGCCGAGTTCGCCACGCCGGTGGCGGCTACCGGGATAGATCGCACTTCCGGGATTGATGAAGAAGACTCCCTCGTGCCACTGGATGAGCTCCTCGTGCGTATGTCCAAAGGCCACGATGTCTACCAGGCGGCCAAACTTGCGCTCGAGGACCTCCGACAGGGGCTCCCTCGGGAACTTCAGGTCTGTGTGAGCTTCGATGCGCGGTCCCGGCCAGCCGATATCGTGCACCATGGCGATGCTCTTGCCGGAAACCGTAATGACCCTGCGGATTTCCGACAGACGCGGATCGCTGGACGGCAACTCGGTAAAATCGCGCACCGCGACCACCGGCGCCGCTTCTTCCAGGACATCCAGCACCCTGGCCGAGTTGATGTCTCCCAGGTGGAGAATTAGCTCTACGCGGTGTTGCTTGAAGGTTTGGACGATCTCCGGCGGCATGCCCTTGAGGTCGTCTTGCATGTGAGTGTCAGAAATGAGACCTATGCGCATGCGCCCGCTGACCTCCACGACTCCAGCCGGCAGAGTCTCTGCGACGGATTATCAGAGAAAACGCTAGAATCCGCTTGCGATGCTCATCGACCTGCACACGCACACGTTTCCGTTTTCGCAAGATTCGTACGTCAGCCCGGACGACCTCGTGGAACGATCGAAGCAGGCCGGCCTGGACGGCATCTGCCTCTCGGAGCACGACTGCCTCTGGGATCCGGAGGCGGTCATTGAGCTGGGTAGGCGCCACGACTTCCTCGTCCTGCCGGCGATTGAGGTCACGACTGAAGACGGGCACATGCTCTGCTACGGTCTCGATAGGTACAAGGGCATGTACCGCTCTCCCTCGTTGGCGCTCGCTGTCAGGGAAGCAAACGCGGCGGTGGTGGGTGCTCATCCTTTCCGGGGCCAGATGCCGTGGAATATCACTGCAGGGGAAGAGGTGATCGCGGAAGCGATCGAGCAGGCGGCTCGTACTCCGGCCTATGCCTTCTGCTGCGCCCTGGAGAGGATAAACAGCCGCAGCAGCCCTCACGAGAACGCCTTTTCTGCCAGACTCTGCGATTTCATGGCCATCCCAGGTACGGCCGGCACGGACGCGCACCAGATTTCGGACATCGGCAAATGCGCGACTGAGTTTGACCGCCGCATCGAGTCGATCGAGGACCTGATTGAAGAGCTGAAGGCGGGTCGTTTTCGACCCCTGAGCCTCGTACCGAACGCCATCAGTATCTGAGCGATCCCGGGGTTCGACCCGGCCACGCCACCCGTCCTGAACGCCGCCGGCAGGCGGCCGCAGACGCTACGGCGTTGGCGCTCGACTTGAGCGGTCTACGGGGTCGACAATGCCGCGCTCACGTTATGTCGACTTGCCGGCCTCCGGGGAATCGCCGGGGCGCGGTTTCCCTACTCCGGGCCGGCCGCGGATCCCTGCCTGGCCTGGTCTTCAGCGAGATACTGCACCGCTCTCTGAACGCGATTGCGAAGGCTCCTGGCCGGACGGCCGTCTCGCGGCTCTGGAGCCTCTCGGTACTGGAATTGGCGACCCCAAAGGCTCGGGGACGCCGAATGGACTGAGGTCGAGAACCCCATCATGTCCATCGTCTGGTTGATGTGGAATTTGATCGCGCGCAAGCCCACGGGGTCGTATTCGGCGACGCGGTTTGCGTAGATCAGGGTCTCCTTTTCGAGGTCGGCGGCGGGGAAGGTCCGGTTCACGAACCCCCACTCCATCGCTTCCTGTGCGCTCATGAACCGGTTCCCGAAGAGCAGCTCTTTCGCCTTTCGGGGGCCGACGTCCCAGCCGGTCGTGTAGTAGTCGCCGGACGTTGGAATGAAGAGCGCGTCGTCGGCCGCGTAGATGATGTCCATCGCGGAAGCGATCATCCAGCCGCCGAAGATGCAGTAGCCGTGGACCATGGCGATCGTCGGCTTGGGAAGGTTGCGCCAGGCGAGGTGCATGTCCACGTAGAGGCGCTTGAACCGTTCGCCGAGCGCGAACCGGTCTTCCGCTTGCTCGCGCTGGCTCCGGTCCTGGAGCGCCTCCGGTGAGTCGAGGTCGTGGCCGGCGGAAAAGCTGCGGCCGGCTCCGGAAAGGACGACGACGCGGACATCCGGGTCCTTGACGGCGGCGTTGAAGGCATCATCCATCTCATAAAGCAGCGGGAAGCTCTGCGCGTTGAGACGCTCCGGCCTGCTCAGGATGACGCGGGCGACCGGCCCGGGCTCATAGATGATCTTCTCGTATACCATCTGAATCTCTCCTCGATCCTGGGACCCGTCGCACGCCGTCAAGCCGCCGCTGCCTCTTCGGGACGTGAGTCAGTTTAGCGCCCGCCGGCGGCGGAGTCGGCGCTCTCGCCCTCAGTCGGTCGCGAAAGATTTCGCTTTCGTTCGTCTCGAAGCGCTGGAAGCAGCCCGAGCGCCCCCGGCATGGAGGTTTGTCGCCTCCGCCGAGGGGGAGGCATCGAATGGCCTCCTCAAGAACAGGATGGGAGGTTCTGAACGAGGACCCGAAAGGGCGCCGCGCGGTGAACCTGGTGCCGATGCCTATGCTTCCCGGTTAGGCGGCGTCCATCTCGGTGGTCACGAACTCGGGCTGCGCCACGCATTTCAGTCTCTGACAGATGGAGATAAGCGGAGAATGAAGACAAGGACCCGTGCTAAGGCGCAACGCTGGAGAAGATGCGAGGGTGGACCTATAATGTGGGTGCCGCCTCGCTGACCAGTAGCAGCGGGGCGGACCGCTCCCTGGACGGGGCCACGCTCCCTGGCCCCGTCCTCTCTTTCTTACGATTGTGCTGAACGGATGGTTCTCTACGCGAAGACGTCGACGCCCGAGGCAGCGGCGTCATCACAGTCCGGCAAGTCCTTACCTCGAATCAGGGTTGTATACTCTTCGGCACCACTCCGTTCTGCGTCATATCCCCTTTCAGAGCGCGGAGATGCCACACGATGAGTCTCGGGTTCCACCGTTGCCACAGACACTCGAGGTCGAGGCACCGGCGCTGATGGACGACGCCGCCCCCAGCAATCGCAGGTCCTGGCGAGCGGTCTACTTCGAGGGGGCCACGTCTATTAGCCGGGGCCTGCTGCCTGGTCTTGTCTGCGGAGCGCTCGTCGGGGGCGTCGGTGGCCGCATGTCGATGTTCCTCCTCCGCGTCCTTTCCGACGACTCGCTACACGGCATGAAGACGGACGACGACTTCACGATTGGTTCGTTCACGGGGGAAACAGCTTTCCTCGTCCTGCTCGCCACCTTTTTGGGCGCCCTGGGCGGGCTGATCTACCTGGCCGTGAGGGAGTGGTTGGCCCCGCGCTGGCGCAGTGTTCTGTTCGGACTCCTCGGCGCCACGGTGGGCGGGACTCTGGTTATCCGCCCGGATGGCGTCGACTTTACGGTGCTGAGCCCGCTGTGGTTGGCAGTGGCTCTCTTTGTGGCGCTGCCGGCCGTCTACGCGGTGTCCCTTAGCCTGTTGACAGAACGGTTGGTGCGCTCGGATAGCTTCCAGCAAAGTCGATGGCGCTGGGTGGCGGTCCTGCCTCTGGCGTCTCTTCTCCTGGCCGGCCCTTTCGGCATTGTCGCGCTGCTTCTGCTGGGCTTCATCGTCGGCATCAATCGCTCCGGCGAGGTAACCCTTTTATGGCGCTCCGCGCCGGTCACCTGGCTGGGCCGCGCCGGGATCGCCGCCGCCATCGCCGGCGGCGGCATCTTCCTTGCCCGTGACGTCGTGGCCGTCCTGTAAGCCCCACGTGGGCCCGTCAGCGGTGCCCGCTGCTGCGATGTCGGGTGACCGCTAAGCCGGGCCTTGCTGCTGCGGAGGCTGCAGGCCGCCACCGCACTGGTTGCAGAATTTTGAACCGGCCGGATTGACGGCCTGGCATGCCGGGCAGCGCCGAGCCTCGCGCGCGGCATCGTGCATCCCCACCTGCCGAGCGACGGCGCCGACGACGGGCCCCAGCGGGCCCCGAACGCGAGCGCTCACCAGTTTGGTGGCGGCGTCTCTGATCTCCTCCTCGTGGTCGCGGGCGTACTGAATGGCATCGCGCGCCGCTTTCTCGAGCCGCGGCCTAGTCCGCGCGACGACTCGTTCGACCCGGGGCCTCGCAGCCTTGAACAGGCGGCCTGCCCTGCGGCCTAGCCCCTCCGCCAGTGGCGACGCGGGTGAGGTTTCGGCGGCTGTGATGTCAGAAGGTTGTCCTCGATCTTCCATAACGCTCGCTTAGCCTTGAGAGTCGAGCCTATTGTCTCACGGCGGGCCCGGCGCTCAGATCCCGCTCGAGGATAACCACTGGGATGGCGCGGCTGGTTCTAGTCTGGTACTCATCGTAGCTCGGCCAAACCGCGGTCATCAGCTTCCACAATGCGACCTTTTCTTCCCGATTGGCCGGCCGGGCCCGGGCGCGGAATCGGTCTGCCCCCACTTGGAGCTGCACTACGGGCTGAGCCCTGAGATTCAGGTACCATTGCGGGTGCTGCGGCGCTCCGCCACGAGAGGCCACCACCAGGTAGCGCGCTTCGTCTCTGCCATAGATGAGTGGCGTTGTCCTGAGCTCCCCGGAGCGGCGACCGGTCGTTGTCAGGAGCAGCGTAGGAACGCCGTTCCAGATGTGCCCTTCAGCCCCATTGGTCTCACGGTATCGCCTGGCGTGTTCAGCCTGCCAACCCGCCGGCCTTGGTCCAGGGCCCCCCTGCGCGGTCATGACCATTCTCCCTTCCGATGTGGGGTCCAGCAACGCCGCTCGCCCGGGATAATTCTGCCGCGCAGCGCTGCCTCGTGGCCACCAGCCAGCCTGGTTGGCACTACCGCGGGCTGGTGGGCGCCGATGGGCAATTCACCCTTACTCGAGCGCGAGGGCCGGATAGTAGTTCTCGGCACCGATTTTGCGGACGTCGGTCAGCCAGTCGCCGGCATACAGCTGCGTGGGACCTTGCTCCGGGTGTGCCAGGCTCCAGGCCTGGCGCTTATACGTCCAGTTGTCCGGCTGTAGCCGGTGTGCTTCCCTGAAGTGGCCGGCGGCGGCTTCGGTCTCGCCGCCGCGGTACAAGTGTTGGCCGAGCTCGAAGTGGGCAGCCGCCGCTCCTTCGTCATAAGGGCGCGGCCGGCTCCGCCTCAGCACTTCGTCTGGCGAGAGCGCATAGCGGCTGGCGGGACCGTTGAGCACCCAGTCACGCAAGGCGTTCACGTACTTGTTCCGGTCGACGCGGAGCTTCGCCGCCTCGGCGAGCACCTCCACCATGTATGGGGACAGCTGACGCTGAGCCGCCGGACTCGCCGCCACCACCTGGGGGCTCGGCGGCCGGGGTGCGAAGGCCGGCTCCGGCGGACGCACGATCACGCCATTCTCGTCGATCCAGACGCCGCTGGGGACGTTGACAATGCCCAAGAGCTCGTCGAGGAGGTGACCCTGATCGATGAGCGAGGGGTGCTCGGGCTGCGCTCGCCCGACATAGCGGCGCGCCGCCTCGATATCGATGTCGAGCGCAACCGTGACTACCTCAAGCCCCTGGGGCCGAAGCTCCCGGCGAATCGCCTGCCACCCGGGCAGGTCCTGGCGGCACCCTCACCAGGAAGCCCAGGCGATGAGCAGGACCTTGCTGCCGCGCAGAGAGCTAAGCCGGAACTCCTTGCCGTGGAAGTCCGGGAGCACGACCTCCGGCGCGTGCGCTGAGGCGAGAGCGCTGCCGCTCGCCTCTGGGCCGAGGCACCAGAGTTCATTGCCATCGCCGCGGATCAGAGGCATTCCGAGCCGCTCCGCCAGGACCCGCGCATCGACGATCGGGCCTGAATTGGGGAGCGGAACACAGATATCCCCTTTGCAGGCGCCTTCGGGCTTGATCGACCACCCGGTCCGCGCTTCAAGCTCCGCCGGAGCAATGTCCAGACTTCTGAGGATCACGACTCCCACCGCCCTGTCCGATTCAGATCTGAGTCCCCGAGCGACTCATCTTACCGCCCGCCCAACGCCGGCCGGCATGGAGGACGCGTGGCTTTCTGTCAGCCTGCCGGGTTGACGCCATGAGCCGCTGGGAAGCGTTCGCGGGTGTCAGTCGAGATTACGGCCGCCGTGCGACGGGTGCCTTCTCCACCCTGCTGGGAGCTGAGGCGCGGGTATGGCACGGACGTACATTACATGGCCGCAGGTAAAGCACGACAGGTCGCCCTCGGTTCCCTCGGGCAACATTCGTCCCTGACAGCGAGGGCAAGGCTGGAGCCTGGTTCTCTCACTCAACCGGTAGACCTCGGCCCCGGCGGATGGCGCCAGGGCAGTCCCTTGTCCCGGACTTTCGACTCGGTGTCCTCGACAGAGATGGCGCGCTACTCAAAACCGAGCGGGCGCTCGCCTTTTTCGGTCTTCAGACTTCTTGACTTTCGCCTGGGCCTGTTCCTGAGACTTCCGTTTCTTGACCTTCGGGCTGTTGCTCTTGTTTCCGCCTGCCATTTGTAACCGCCTGTCTTCAACTTCGCTCAACGCAAACAATGGCCGCCACCCGAGGCGGATCTCTCGCTGAGCTTCCGGGCTAGAAGGTCCTGACTTTCCCGCCGACCGTGGGCCTCCACCGCGGGCAGCCGTGCATAGCGCCAGCCTTAGAGAGCGTAGGTGTCGGCTTCTGGCAGCTGGCAGGCCTGCGGGTCTGAGGTGAGGAGCGCTTGGGGGCCTAGTCTAACAGACCCGGGGCCCCGGCGGGCGCACCGCGGCTGGTTTGCTCGTCGCGGCCCGAAATTGGTAGACCGCGCCAGAATACGAGCAACGGGGAACGAGAGAACGCCCGCCCTCAGGTGCTGTCAATCCAGCGCCCCGGCCGCGGCATACTCGGCGATCTCGTCCTCGCCCAGACCGAGAACTTCCCTGAGGACATACATGGTGTGCTCGCCGAGGAGGGGCCCGAGCTTCACCTGGGCGGGGTTGCGGGTCGCCCGGACGGGGCTGCCGTGGACGATGAACTCGCGGCCCACGCGATGGTCGCGCTTGACGAAGTAACTTTCGCCCAGCACCGGGTCGCGTTCCACCATGTCCGGAACATCCTGGTAGGGCCCGGCGGGCACGCCGCGCTCCTGCAGGAAGCCGGCCAGCTCCTGGCGCTGCCAGCGGTTTGTCCAGGCTTCCAGCATCTCGTCGATCTCGTCCTCGTGGGCGCGCCGCCCTTCGAGAGTTGCGAATTCGGGCCGGCGAAGCTCCTCGAGGCCTTCGATGACGGCGAGCGCCTGCCACTGAGCATCGGTCAAGATGCTGATCGCGCACCAGGAGTCCTCCCCGGCGCAGCGGTAGATGTTGTGCGGCGCGGCGTCCGGGTTTCGATTGCCGTTCGGCGATGGAATGCGCGCGTTTGCCGTGAAGTCGAGAACGCCGGCGCCGAGCAGAGCGGCGGTGGACTCGTACTGGCTGACCTCGATGAACTGCCCCTCGCCCGTGCGGTCGCGTTGGTGGAGCGCCGCCACGAGGGCGATGGCGGCGTGGAAGGGATTGGCAGAAAAGTCGGGATAGTGATGGCCGAAGGGCATGCCGGGATCCCCGGGATAGCCGGACACGGACTTCAGGCCGCTCATTGCATTGAAGCTATCGCCGACCGAATGCCAGCGCGCCCGGGGCCCGCTGGTTTCCATCGTAGGTAGGGTAAGGACGATGATTCGTGGGTTCACCCGACGCGCCGCCTCGTAGGCGAGGCCCCAGCGCTCCAGCTGGTCGCCGCCGCCCAGGTTCGAGATGATCACGTCGGAAACAGCGACCAGGCGGCGTAAGAGCTCTCGACCCATGTCGCAGGCAAGGTTCAACGAGCAGGACAGCTTGCCGGCGTTAACGTCCTGGAAGTAACCACCGGTGTCGGCGTTGTCGTTCGCATCGCCCGGCAGCTGACCGAAGAGCGGGATCCTGTTGCCGCGGGCGCGATCGGGGCGGGAGGGTGATTCGATCTTGATCACCTCGGCGCCAAAGTCGGCGAGCAGGCGTGTCGCCAGTGGGCCGGCGATGATCCAGCCGCAGTCAAGGATGCGGATGCCTTCGAGCGGGCGCTTCAGGACACGTCCTCAGTCATGGCCGGCGTCGCACCGCAGTCGACCGCGAATTGCTACAAAGGCCCGCCGCCGGGACTGGAGAGTCCCGGCCACGTGCTGAGGGAAACTCTGCGCGCCGAGGGATTAGCTCGATGCGGTTTTCGCTCACGCCTTCTTGGCCAGAGGCGGCTTGGTAGCATCTTGCCACCAATGGATCTCGGTCTCCGCCGCGGTCGGTCCGCCGGCCGCGGTCCGGTACACGCCGTAGTTGCCGATAACCGGCCAGGTGAGGGTGAAGTTCTGCGAGCCGAAGGGCGACAGCGGGATGCGGTAGGCCTTCTTCGCCATCAGCTTCTGGTACTCCTGGATCTGGTCGATCTGCTTGTTGTGATCGAACTCGGAGCGGAACTTCTCGATCGCCGCGTCGACTTCGGGATCGCCGTTCTGGGGGTCCTTGCCGGTCGCGGTGTAGCCGTCGTACTGGGTGCCTTTGGAATGCTGGAGGTGGAAGATCGTGAGGTCGACCGTCGGCCGGGTGCCGGCGGCCTTGAGGAGCACGCCGTTGTAGCCGGGGAGGGGCTCGTTGAGGTGTTGGGCCAGCGTGTAAGCGTAGTGGTAGTTGGGCAGGTAATCGGTGTACTCGCGCGGGTTCTGCCTGGCGCGAATCCCGACCTCGGGCAGTAAGCCGCCGGCGATCTCCGCCGCCTTGCGATAGTCGGGCCCGTAATTGGTGCCGCCGTTGTAGAAGAGCTGCGTGTCAACGCCGTTAGGGAAGCCCGCCGCGGCCAGCAGCTTCTTGGCCTCGGCGACGTTATATGAGTAGTACTTTCCGTTGGGACCGAACTGCTTCTCGTTCTGGGGGTCGATCCAGTACCCTTCCCAGTTCGCGCTAATGATCGTGTGGTAACGAGTGGGCAAGTCCAGGCCCTCGGCCCGGAACTTATCCCGGTTACCCAGGACGTCGATCAGCGTCTCGCGGTCGATTGCCATCGAGACCGCCTGGCGGACCCGCTCATCTTTGAAGGGGGAGTCTCCGTTGTAACCGAAGACGAGGACTGAGGCGATGCTGGAAAACGCGTCGGCCTGACGAAGAACGGCGTCGGACACGTCCTTCTTGGTCGCAAGAACGTCTTCCTGATTAACAACGTTCGTCCAGACGTTTCCAGCGCGGAACTGCGCCAGCTGCGTGGCGTACTCCGGCAGGACCGCTAGCTCGATGGAATCGAAGAAGGGGCGGCCTTTGATGTAGTAGTCCGGGTTCCGCTTCCAGGTGCGGCTGGCGGAGGGCCGGCTCTCGGCCAGGATCCAGGGGCCCGCGCCGCGAATGTCGCCCTTGGGGTTGAAGCCGCCATCAGCCTCCCGTGGCATGACGTAGAAGTTTCTGCTGTAGGCCAGGAGAGGGAGAGCCGCGGCATCGGGCCGCTGTAGCTTGGCGACGACCGTGCGTGAGTCGGGCGCGGTCATTGACAGGAAGGGGGAGAATGGCGCCGTCGTGGCGTCGTAGACCACGTCGCCGCGATTTGGACTCAGCTTGGCGAACCTGTTCCAGGTGTAAACAACGTCCTCGGCGTCCATGAGCCGGTTGTTCGTGGGCGCGCGGGCGTCCCACTTGACTCCGGGGCGGAGCTTGAACGTGATCTGGAGCTTGTCGGGGCTAATCTCGAATGATTCGGCGGCCTCGCCCTCGATCTCACCCGTGGCGACCTTCGGGTACCTGGCCGTCGTGAACTTGACCAAACGGAGGTAAGCGTAGGGCGAGATCTGGCCGTAGACGCTCGAGGTTGCGTCGGCGATGACGTCGAACGAAACCGCCTCCACGCCGACGAAGCCCCTCAGGGCCCCGCCCTGCTGCGCTTTAGCCGTGGTGTCCTCGGGTTGCGAAAGAAGGCCGCTGCCGCGCGCCTCCTTCGCGTTGTTGCTGCCGCCGCAGCCGACAAGGCTGAGCGCGGCAATGCCTCCTCCGAGCGCGGCCGCTCCGGCCAGCGCTCGCCTGCGCGAGATGCGGCTATGAATACGCTGTGCCCAGTAGCTACGCATGTTTACCCGCTCCCTCCGTTGAAAACGATGCTGCCCCGCTTAGAGGCATGATCATTACCGATTGAAGGCTTGTCAATGCTTATTGAACCCGCGGCGATACAATTCGGGCCAAACAGCCCGGATATGGGCCACTGGCTCCGGCACTGGAACTCCGCGGCTACAGCCGGGACGCCGCGACCTTCAGTCCACGGCTTCCGTCGGCTTTGTGCTTTGTCTAATCGTCTGCGCACAGCGAGTCTGCCTAGCCGACCCTTTGGACCTCGATGGGGCCGCTGTACATTGGGTCCGGGTTGCCTTCGAGGGCCATAACGAGCGCTTCGATCACCTGCGCGGCGTCAACGATTTTCGGATCGAAGCGGACGCTCAGCGTGGGCTCGTCCCCTTTGCGGTTGCCCTCCACCTGATTGACGCCGGGCCGGTGGCGCAGCTCGTCGATTGACGTTTGTGCGCAGTAAGTGGCGTCACAGCGCAGGCTTTTCGACACGAAGATGAGGCGGCCTTCGCCGCCGCTCTTCACCTTCAAGACGTGGCTGCGGGGGATGGTGGTGACTAATCGAAGCACGACCGCAAGGTCGGCGGCCGGCTCAGCCCTCACGGCGGCGTCCACGAAGGTTTCGAGACGCGCCCGGTCGGCATGGCCGCGGTAGACAGCCTGCACGACCCCGGCAGAGTCGAGGAAGACGCTCATCGGCAGCCCGTAGACTCCGTAAGCATCGGCCACCGTGAGGTCTGGATCGAGCCCATAGATGAACGGCGCCTGAAGAAAGTCGATGAACTGTACGGCCTCGGCGAGGGTCTCGCCGGCATTGAGGGCGAGGACGGTCAGGTTGTCGCCGCCTCGGGCAGCCTGCACATCTTTGATAACCGGCATCTCGGAGAGGCAGCTCGTGCACCAGCGCGCCCAAAAGTTGATCAACACCGGCCGGCCTCGCAAGTCGCTGAGCATGAACCGATTCCCATCTGGAGAGGAAATCTCGAAGTTCGGAGCAAGCTGGCCCGCGCGCAACCCGACCTCGAGGTCGCGGCCGCTCAAGAGTGGGGTCGGCACCAGCTTGGCCGGAGGTATTGACCGGTCTCCGGCCCCGAGCAATCCAGCCAGATAGAGCGCCGCGAGCAGGGAAACGACCGCGGCCGTGCCGGCAACAAGTCTCTTGAGGCTGAAGTATCTTCGGATCGCCATGAGCAACACTCACTTCCGTCGAGACTCACCGGGAGGTGAACTGGGGCACGGCGGCGATTTCACGTCTATGTTACCCCTACGATCGCGCCCTCATGACGCCTTGCGGCAACTCGGGGCGCGATCATCAGGTATCCTGAGCTCCGGGCGGTTCCCGTCCTCATTCCAGCGCCTCCGGAGGCCAATTCACCAGGCATACAGCGCGCCACCTCGCGCCGGGACAGGAGGAAACATGCGCCGCGTCAGCAAGAACATCTCAGCCGAGATCTATTTCTGGGGCTGCAACCCCGGCTTCCTCGTGACCAGCGACGGAGTCGTCCTTATCGACACGCCGCAGCAGCCGAAAGACGCCGTCGCCTGGCGCGAAAGCGTGAGCGAACGTGGACCGATCCGCTACCTGATCAATACGGAACCGCACATCGACCACATCTCGGGCAACGCCTACTTCCCGGGCGTGGAGGTCATCGCGCAGGAGGGGCTCAAGGCCCGATACGAGGCCCAGATCCCGCAAATGACCTCGGACGAACGATTCGAGCGGATGAAGGAGACCGACCCGGACAGCGTGTGGCTCGTTAACCACCCTGACTATCCGCCCAACCCGCCCACGCGCACGTTTAGCGACGAGCTGACCCTCAAGCTGGGCAACCACACGCTCCATTGCCTGCACGTCGGCGGCCACACTGAGCCGCAGATCGCCATCCATGTCGCCGACGAAGGGCTCGTGTTCACCGGCGATAACATCTTCTACCACTGCAAGACCTTTATTCAGGAAGGGGACCCCTGGAAGTGGCTGGCGGCGCTCAAACGCATCGACGCTCTCGACGTCGCGGTTATCGTGCCCGGCCACGGTGAGCCTTGCGACCGGGCGTACCTGAGCCAGCAGGCGCAGATCATCGAGAACTGGCTGGGCGTTGTCGAGGACTATGTTCGGCGCGGCATGACCGAGGAAGAAGCGCTGGCCCAGCCACTGGACGTGCCCGGCAAGATTGACCCCTACCCTATCGGCCAGCGCCTTTTCGCGGCAAGCGACCGGATCACGGCGGCCAACATTCGAAACCTTTACGGCCGGATCAAGGCGCGCCGGAGTTAAGTCAAGCGCCGCCCGACCCAGGCAGGCGCCGGGGCACTCATCCGGCGAGGATGATGGCGTCGCCGGCGCGAATGTGGCCGTCTTCGAGAATGCGCGCTCTCAGTCCGCCGCGGATGCCGGTCAGCTCCCTGGCGGTCCCGGCGCGCGTGAACGCTTCCACGTATGAGCAGGGGTCGCAGGGCCGGACGCCATAAGCGAGAGGGCCGTGCGAGCCGAAGCGGAACTCGTGATCCAGGAGTGCCTCAAGCCGTATCCCGCTGACCACGATGTTGCGGCGTAGTTGCTCGGGCTCGAGAGCGAGCGCGGCGGCTAGCTCCGATTCGATCAGGGTTAGCTCCTGGTCCGGCCACCGCGGGTCGCTCCAATGCCCGAGACCGGTGAAGTAACGGTCTCCAACGAGGCCGCGGCCAGCGACGGCCTCCACTTCCTGGAGCGCGCGCATGGGGGCGCCGGCGCTATCGGCGATCAGAAGCATCTCGACGCGACCCGCCGCGAGCGCACCTCGTGATAGTGTGGCGCCCTCCCCGGGACTGACCGTAGCCATAAGGACTCCAGCGGAGCGCGGGCCGGGCCCGCCGCCGTCACTCTTCCAGGAAGCCCAGCCGCATCGAGAGCTGGTCGGCGGCGATCTTCATTTCGTGGGCGAGCCAGTCCAGCTTCTCGGCCGGCGCCACCGATTCATGCCCGCCGCAGACGATGGCCGCGATCACGTGCCCCTTCCGGGCGCGGACGGGGACGGCCACGAAGGACCATTGAGCCGTGCGCTCTCCGTCGTCGAGCGCGAAGCCTTTCGCCCGAACATTGGTCAGCTCCTGCTCGAGCGCCTCCGGGCTGACGATCGTCCGCTCGGTGAAGCGACGAAGCTCCGTGCGTGCGGCGAACAATCGCTGTCGCTCCTTCGGATCCAGATACGCCAGCAATACCTTGCCGTCCGCGGTTGCGTGGGCCTGCTCGACCACGCCGATTCGAAACTTGGGGTCCTGGCCGTCACGGCCCCTCACGCTGGCGAGGTAGGCAACTCGCCGTCCGGCCAGAACGCCGAGAAAGGAGTTGAGCCCCGACATCTCCGAGATGTCGGAGAGGGTGGCTTTTGCAGCCTGGATCAGGGGGCTGTAGGCCAGCGCGACCGCGGCCGTGCCGAGAATGGCGGTCCCCAGCTGATACTGGGTCGACTGAGGGTTTTGCTCGGCCCATCCTTCTTCGACCAGCGTGCACAGCAGCCGGTGAGCGGTCGCGGGCGGCAGGCCGGTGGCGTGGGCCACCTCCGCGACTCCGAGCGCGCGGCGCTCTTCGGCGAGCAAGCGCACGATTGCCAGGGCACGCTGGACGGTGCGGATCGAATCAGCCATTAACGTTCCTCAAGTCTAGGCGCTCTCTAGATTAGACGAATCTATGCCAAACGTAAAATGCAACGCAATCTTGACGGGTGGGATATCATACCGCTTAATCGGAGCCGGGGAGTGAGTGTGTGACACGGTACATCGCTCGGAGACTACTCTCGTCCATTCCGGTCATCATTCTCGTCTCGGTGCTGACCTTCCTGGGACAATCGCTGATCCCGGGAGACCCAATCCTCGCGATCATCAGCCCGGAGGAAGCCGGTGCACTCACCGTTGAAGCCCTTCAACTCCGCCGGCACGAACTGGGGATCGACAGGCCGCTACCGGTCCAGTACGTGAAGTACGTCGAACGAGTGGTGCAGGGTGACTTTGGCAAGTCGTTCAGGACGCACGAGTCGGTCGCAAAGACGATCAAGCGCCGCCTGTCCGTGAGCGTGAAGCTCAACCTGATCACCTTCAGCTTGAACACGACGACGGCCATATTCCTGGGGACGATGGCGGCACTCTACAGGGGCAGTATCATCGATTTCTTTGCCACCAGTTGGGCGGTTATGGGCGTGGCGACGCCGGGGTTCTGGTTGGCGATCCTGCTCATCCTCGTCTTTTCGGTGCAGCTGGGCTGGCTGCCCGCGGCCGGCTGGGTCGATCCATTCAAGGACCCCGTGCAAGGCGCCAGACACTTGGTCCTTCCGGTGATGTCGCTGGGGCTTTTCGGGTCCGCCACAATCATGCGCCAGACGCGGTCGGCCCTGCTCGAGGTGCTACGCCAGGACTACATCACGACGGCGCGCTCGAAGGGTCTGTCCGGCCGCGTCGTGATCGTCCGCCACGCCCTCAAGAACGCGATGCTCCCCGTCATAACCGTCATCGGACTGTCGCTGGCGGCGCTGCTGGGCGGAAGCGTGCTGATCGAGAGAGTATTCGCCATTCCCGGCGTGGGACGTCTCGCCCTCGACGCCACCATCTCCCGCGATTACCCGGTGATCGAAGGGATCGTGCTAATGGCCGCCTGTGCCATCGTTCTCGCCAACTTGATAACAGACCTGATGTACGCCTATCTGGATCCAAGGATTCGGTACAACTAGGTAAGGGGCAGGCATGGTCAGCGAGAGTTCACTGCTAGAGCTGCCGATCGAGCTCTCTCAAAGAGTGGCCCACGGGCGCGGCGCCCTTGCGACCGCGCGCTCCTTCCTGGCCGACCCGAAAGCGGCGGTCGCGACGTTCATTATTGGGGCTTTCGTGATCATCGCGGTGTTCGCTCCGCTGATAGCGCCCTACGGAGAGGACCAGCAGGACCGGAAGGCGAGCCTCGTCCAGCCGTCCTCGTCTCATATCTTTGGGACTGACCGCCTGGGCAGAGACGTCCTGAGCCGGGTGATCTATGGCAGCCGCGTGTCACTGCGGGTGGGCTTCATAGCGGTCGGAATTGCGGCGGCCATCGGTATCCCCATGGGTCTTGTCGCCGGTTACGCCGGAAGTTGGGTGGACGAGGGCATCATGCGGCTGGTCGATGCCTGGATCGTCTTTCCCAACCTCATACTCCTGCTCGCGATCGTCGCGATCCTCGGGCCGGGCACGACCAACGTAATGATTGCCATCGGCCTTAACACTTTTCCCTTGTACGCGCGTCTCATCCGGGCCCAGACGCTGTCGTTAAAGCAGCGCGATTTCGTCCTGGCCGCGCGCGCGGTGGGGGCGCGTGATTCGTTGATCCTTCGTCATCACATCTTGCCCAACGCCATCCAACCCATAATCGTTCAGGCCTCCCTGGCAGTTGGTGGAGCGGTACTCGCCGAAGCCGGCCTGAGCTTTCTCGGCATCGGCGTGAAGCCGCCTACGGCGACCTGGGGCGTGATCATCAGCGACGGATTCTCCGTTATCCGCACGAACCCCTGGGTCTCTATCACTCCGGGGGTCGCGATCGTTTTGTTCGTGCTCGGGGTCAACTTGCTCGGGGACCGCCTGCGGGACGTCCTCGACCCGCGACTGCGAGGGTCGCGGTGACCGGTGAGGTACCCGTTAACTCCGGGCCGATTTCTCATTCTGCCCGCAGGGTAACCGCGGAAGGGAGCGAGTTGGGCTTCAAGAGGACCGCAAGCCGCGTCGTGATTCCAATCAGGCAGTCTTCGGAGGAGTGACATGGAATCGAGCTTTTGGAAGGGGTTCCTTGACCAGCGTGTTGCACGGCGGCGTTTGCTGGCGGGCGCGGGAGCGGCGGGCCTGGCCGGAGTGGTCATCGCCTGCGGCGGCGGGGGTAAGGAGTCCTCAGGGTCTCAAAGCGGCGCCGGAGCGGCAACTGAGGCCAGGTCCGGCGGTTCGCTGAAGATCGGCGTCGCCAGCGTGTCGACAACCATGGACCCTCAATTCGGGATCGGCGGCGGGGACCATCAGTACTTCTTCATGATCTGCGACCCAATCATCGGGTACGACCAGAAGGGCCAGCTCGATGCCTCGATCTCGCTCGCCGAAAGCTGGCAACTGGTCGAGCCGACACGCGTGGTGCTGAAATTGCGCCAGGGCGTCAAGTTCCACGACGGCACGGATTTCAGCGCCGACGACGTTGTCTGGAACCTGCAGCGAGCCCTGGACCCGGCAGCGACGCCACGTTCGGACCTCGCAGCCATCGACAGCGTAAGCGCGGTCAGCAAGACCGAGGTCGCGATCCGTCTCAAGGAGCCGAGCGCTCCGCTTCTGACCAATTTCGGAGACCGCGGCGGCCAGATCGTCTCGCGGACAGCCTTCGAGAAGCTGGGGAAGGATAAGTTCCAGCTCGGTCCGGTCGGGACCGGCGCATTCACCGTGAAGGACTACACGGTCGACGCCTTCCTCGTCGTCGAACGCAATCCCAACTACTGGCGCAAGGACAAGAACGGGAAGCAAACACCGTATCTGCAGTCGATTCGCTTCGACATCATCCCGGATGACACCGTTCGGACCGCCGCCTTTGATGCGGGCAACATCGACCTTCTGGTCGGCGCGCCGGTCACCGAAGTCAAGCGTCTTACCGCCGACAAGAACGTCCAGGCAGTGAATTTCGTCGGCAGCAGTACGGCAATCTGGTACATCAACCACGAGTTCCCGCCGCTGGACAACGTCTGGTTCCGACGCGCCCTCTCGGCGGCGATGGACCGCGAGAACTACATCAAGAACTTCCTCACGGGCGACGAGCCGATCGCCCACGGATTCCTGACACCGGCGACCTGGGCTTACGATGCGAGCATCGAGAACTTTAACTACGACCTGACCAAGGCCAAAGATTACCTCCAGCGCTCCGGCCTGCCTCAGTCGGCCTGGAAGGTCCGGACGCAGCCCTTCGGGGCGACCATAACCGACGCCGAGCAGTTCTGGGCCAAGAGCGTCAAAGACGCCGGCATCACACTCGACTGGGCCCAGCCCGAGCAGACAGGGTGGCAGAAGCGAGTGCTTAAGGGCCTCGGCGGCGACGGCAGCGCCGCGATGTACTTCTCGGGCCTGTCTCTCCGTGTCGACCCCGACGGGCACATCGGCCTGATCTACACGAAAACCGGCGCCTACAACTCGGGACAGTCGCCAGTCCCGGACGTCGAGCCGCTCATCATCAAGGCGCGCCAGACTTACGACCAGAACGAGCGCAAGAAGCTGTACAGCGAGGCCCAGAAGAAGGGGGCCGAGAACGTATATTCGGCCGTCCTCCACCATTACAGCATTGCCAGAGGTTACGCCAACAAGAAGGTGGGCAACTTCAGTGCCTACTTCGGCGGCGAGGGAAAGCCGCGCTACGCGAGTCTGTGGATCTGATGCCGGCCTTCGCGCGCGGCCGGCCCTGGCCCGCCCAGGGCCGGCCGCGCGGCATTCCTTTCCTCGCGCTCGAAAGCAGCGATTTCTTAGTTCAGGAGAAAGGGAAGACCGGTGACCTGGCAACCCGAAGTTGATGAGATCGAGCGGCGTAAGCAGCTCGCCTACCGGATGGGTGGCGAGGAGCGGATCAAGGACCAGCACGACCGCGGCAAGCTGACCGTCCGCGAGCGAATCGACGGATTCATCGACCCGGGTAGCCTTCGGGAACGGTTCGTCCTCATGGGCAGCGCCCATTATGAAGATGGCGTGCTCAAGGACTTCAAGTCGCGGCGAAACGTATTCGGGCTGGCCCGGATCGACGGGCGCCCGATAGTCGTCAGCGCCGACGATTACACGGCGCGCCCCGCCAGCGGCAGCGCCGGCGTTCCGCGCGGCGGCGGTCAGGGGCAGGGAACGCGGGCAAGCGGACCCGACTACATGGCGCTGCAGCTGAAGGTGCCGCTCGTTCGCCTGGTCGATGGCTTCGGCGCTGATATTCGCGGGACGGCGGGGAGCGGTGCCACCCACATTCCCGCCATGGCCTGGGACACGATTACGGCGATGCTCCAGGAGGTCCCGCTCGTGTCCGTGGCCCTGGGCTCGATTGCCGGCGCCCCAGCGGCCTTGATGGCAGGTTGCCACTTCTCGGTGATGGTCAAAGGCATCTCCCAGGTCTTCGCCGCCGGCCCGCCGGTCGTGAAGCGATCGCTTTATCTCGACATCGACAAAGAAGCCCTCGGTGGGTTTAAGGTCCACGCGCGCGGCAGCGGTCTCGTCGACAACGAAGCGGAGGACGAGTACGACGCCTTCCACCAGGTGCGCAGGTTCCTTTCGTATCTGCCGACCAACGTCCACAAGCTGCCGCCGGTCCAGGACTGTCCGGAAGACCCACCCGACCGGCGCGAAGAGGCGCTGATCTCATTCATGCCGCGGGACAGGTTCAAACCTTACAACCCGCGCAAGATGATCGACTTGATCGTCGACAGAGGCTCGGCATTCGAGATCGGGCGCTATTACGGCGGCAGTCAGGTCACGATGCTCGCGCGCATAAACGGGAAGCCGGTCGGCGTGCTGGCCAATGATCCGGTCGTGCACGGCGGCGGCATGGAGGCCACGGCGGCGCAGAAGCTCGAGAAGTTCGTCGACCTGTGCGACACCTTCCACCTGCCGGTCATCAACTTTGCCGACCAACCGGGCTTCGTGGTCGGGCCAAACGCGGAGAGCGCCGGGACGCTGAAGCAGGGCGCCCGCGCCCTGACGGCGATCGAGCAGGCGACGATCCCCTGGGCGACCGTGGTCGTGCGGCGGCTCTACGGCGTCGCCGGCCAGGGCCACCAAGCCCATACGCGCTGGGTCTTTCGCATCGCCTGGCCCTCCGCCGAATGGGGCTCAATACCGATTGAAGGCGGAATAGCGGCCGCTTATCGAAGAGAGATCGAGTCGGCGCCCGATCCGGAGGCGCACCGCGCCCGACTCGAGGCCCAACTCTCGGAGATACGTGGCGCGCCGTTCCGGACTGCCGAGATTGGCGGCGTAGAGGACATGATCGACCCGCGTGACACGCGCCCGGTCCTCTGCGAGTGGCTCGACCTGGTCTATCAGCAGCTGCCGGAAGACCTGGGCAAGAAAGCCCGGGGTATGCGGCCCTGAGCCGGGAGGCGAATAGCTTGCGAGTCCTCGAGCTCAGCGACCAGGAAAGGGCGGCGGCGTTCTGCGCCATGCTTTTCGCCCGTTCGGGGGCCGAAGTGATCAAGGTCGAGCGTCCCTCGCGAGAAGCACCCGAACCCGCCCTGGACGTTTACCTGAACGGTGGCAAGCGACGCCTAGCCCTCGACCGGTCCGAGCCCGACGACCTCGCGCGCATCGCACTCCTGGCCGCCTCCTGTGACGTGTTCATGACCGACGCGCCCGCGGCCGAGGTCCTGGATCTGCACCTGCTCGACCTCGGCGGCGATGAGGGCCCCCGCGTGCGAACGAGCATAACGCCGTTCGGCCTCAGCGGACCGTACAGGGGCTGGGAGGCAACAGCGTCCACACTCCTCGCGCTCAGCGGACACACCCACCTTATCGGCGATCCCGGCCGAACGCCGCTGAGCCTCCCCGGCAATTACCCCCACTATCACGGCGGGCTGTTCGCCTTCGTATCGACCATGGCAGCCTATCTTCAGGTCCCCGCTACCGGCGGGGCGCGCATCGAGGTGAGCGAGCTGGAAGCGCTGGCCGGTCTTCACCAGGGCACGGACGTCATGTGGACGATGGGGGCCACGGTCCGGAGCAGGCACGGTAATCGCTGGGAGAACATTGAGCCCAACGGCCTTTTCCAGTGCTCGGATGGCTGGGTAGGCCTCATGATTGGTGAGCGCTACTGGGAGTCGTTCGCCCTGATGATCGGACGCCCTGATCTCGTGAGTGACCCCCGCTTCTCGACAAACGCGGCTCGCCTCACGCGCAGAGATGAGGTCCAGGCGATCTTGGCCGAGGCGCTGGCCGCCTGGTCAAAACAGAGGATCTTCAGGGAAGGCCAGGAAATTTGGCGCATCCCGGCGGGTTGCGTCATGAACATGAAGGAGGTGCTCGAAGACCGGCATCTCCAGGAGCGCGCCTTCTGGGACGCCCTTCGAGACCCCTTAAGCCAGCGGGACTTGCGCGTTCCTGGCCTGCCATTCCGCATAGCCGTCGACGACGCGCCGGGCGAGCCCGGCACTGGTCCCTTTGGTCCCGACACCCGGGATGTGCCGGCAGAGTCGCGAAAGATCGCCTCATCCTCACACCTCGGGGCGCGAAACGATGGCCCGCCGGGCCGGCAACCCCTGAGGGGAGTCCGCATCCTCGACCTCACGCGTGTCTGGGCGGGCCCGCTCGCGGCGCGAATCCTCGCAGACCTCGGGGCCGACGTGATCAAGGTCGAGGCGCTCACGGGACGGGGACCGGCTGTGATGCCGCGCGGCGCGCGGGGCAATTACCCGGGCGCCGAGCCCGGCGAACGTCCCTGGAACCGCCAGGGCCTTTTCAACAAGCTCAGCCGGAACAAGCGCAGCGTCGCGATCGACCTCAAGACCGCGCGCGGGCATGAGCTATTCCTGAGTCTCGTTGCCAGGAGCGACGTGGTCATGGAGAACTTCAGCGCGCGGGCGATGCCGGGCCTCAGGCTCGGCTACCACGCCCTGCGCGAGACCAACGAGAGAATTATCTACCTGGCGATGTCCGCTTACGGCGCCCGCGGGCCCTATCGCGACTACATCGGCCTGGGTCCGAGCATTGAGCCGTTGACCGGCTTGAATGCCCTCCTTGGATATTCGGACGCCGAACCTCGAGCGACCTCCCTGGCGCTCACGGACGCCATGGCGGGAACGTTGGGAGCCGCCGCGATCATGATGGCGCTCGAGCGACGCGAACGGACGGGACAGGGCACTTTCCTCGACTTTTCCGAGCAGGAGGGCGGCGTCACGTTCATCGGCGAATATTTGATCGACTATCAGCTAACGGGCTGTGAACCGGGAGTGCTCGGTAACGCGCACAACCGATTCGCCCCTCATGGCGTATATCGCTGTAAGGGGGATGACGAGTGGATCGCGATCGCGGCCCGTGACCAGAATGACTGGCAGGCGCTTGGCGCAATCGCGGACCGGGGCTGGCAGGGGGACCCGCGTTTCGCCACTCTTGAGTCACGGCGCCTTCATCGAGAGGTCCTGGATGCGGCGATCGAGTCCTGGACTTCGGCCCGCGACAAGACCGAGCTGATGCACGCTCTCCAGCAGGCAAAAGTCCCCGCGGGCGCGGTCTTATCCGCGCCGGAGTGGCTGTCGGACCATCACCTGGTGGCCCGCGGGTACTTCGCCGAGCTAGAGCATCCGGATGCCGGCCGGCACAGGACAGACGGCTCCGCTGTGCTCATGAACGGCGCACGCGGCTATGAGTCCTGGTTTCCCGCGCCAGGACTCGGCCAGCACAATTTCGAGGTCCTGGAGGGATTGCTGGGACTGTCCCGAGAAGAGGTCTTGGCCCTCCACGAGGGGGGCGTAATCGCTGACCGTCCGCCGAATTGAGCCGGCGGCGTCAGATGGGAGCGGAGGTATTACGTGTGCTGACCTACCAGAGACAACAGCGCGGCGGCATTCGCAAGAGGCCCTAACGGGCCAACCGGCGTCGCGGCAACAGCAGAGAGTTGGCCACCCGCAGGGGCGACCCAAACAAAGGAGCAGACAGTGGAATCGACCTATTGGAATAAGGTGCTGGCAGGCCGGATCGCGCGGCGGCGCTTCCTGGCCGGAGCCGGCGCGGCAGGGGTGGCGGGCGTCCTGGTCGCCTGCGGAGGCGGAGGCGGCGGCGACTCTTCGAAGTCGCAGCCCGCGGGCGGCGGAGCTACGGCCAACGCTAAGTTCGGCGGCACGATCAAGGTCGGCTATAGCGGCGCCAGCATCACCAACTTCGACCCGCACACCGGTGCGTCCGGCGCCGAGCACCAGTTCTTCTTCCCGGTTACGGACCCGATCGTGGGCTACGACCAGAAGGGCCAGCTGGACGCATCGATCTCCCTGGCCGAGAAGTGGGAGCTGACCGAGCCGACCCGGGTGACCCTGAGGCTCCGCTCCGGGATCAAATTCCAGGACGGCGCCGACTTCAGCGCCGACGACGTCAAGTGGAACCTCGAGCGCGTTATCGACCCCGTGCTCCAGGCAACGCCGCGCAGCGATCTGGCGTCCATCGACAGCGTCCAGGTGGTCAACAAGACCGAGGCCGTGATCAGGCTCAAAGAGCCGAGTGCGCCCCTGCTGACGAACTTCGGCGACCGCGGCGGCCAGATGATCTCGCGCACCGCTCTCGAGAAGATGGGTAAGGACGCCTTCCGGCGCGGTCCGGTTGGCACCGGCGCCTTCACTCTCAAGCAGTGGGTCGACGATGCCTACCTGGTCTACGAAAAGAACCCGAACTACTGGCGCAAGGACGCCGGCGGCAACCAGCTGCCGTATCTGAACACGATCAGGATCGAGATCATCCCCGATGACACGGTACGGACGGCAGCCTTCGACGCCGGCGACATCGATGTCCTGATCGGCGCTCCGGCGACGGAAGTCAAGCGCCTGGTCGCGGACCCGAAGTTCCAGACGGTCAAGTTCGTGGGCAGCGGCACCTCCTTCTGGTACATCAACCACGATTTCCCGCCCCTCGACAACGTCTGGTTCAGGCGCGCATTCTCCGCGTCGATTGACCGCGGCAACTACATCAAGAACTTCCTGGTTGGCGACGAGCCGATCGTGAACGGATTCCTAACTCCCGCGACCTGGGCTTACGACTCGACCATCGAGAACTACAATTACGACCTGACGAAGGCCAAGGACTATCTTCAGCGGTCCGGCCTGCCGCAGTCGGCCTGGAAGATCAGGACCCAGCCTTTCGGCACGACAATCACCGACGCCGAGCTCTTCTTTGCCACCAGCGCCAAGGATGCCGGCATTATCTTCGACTGGGCGCAGCCGGAGCGCGACGGCTGGCAGAAGCGCGTGCTCAAAGGCCTGGGCGGCGACGGCAGCGCGGCGATGTACTACGCGGGTCTTTCCCTCCGGGTCGACCCGGACGGCCATATCGGCCCGGTCTACACTCAAAAGGGCGCCTACAATTCGGGCCAGGCCGCCGTTCCGGACACGGAACCACTGGTCGTGAAGGCCCGCCAGACTTACGACCAGAACGAGCGCAAGAAGATCTACGCCGATGTCCAGCGCAAGGGCGTCGAGGCCGTTTACTCGGCAGTCATGACCAACTACGGCGTCTCGCGGGGTTACGCCAACAAGAAGGTCGGCAACTTCAGCGCCTACTTCGGCGGAGAAGGCAAGCCGCGTTTCGCTTACCTCTGGATCTAGGTCTCACGCGAAGGGGAGGCGCTCGCCGGCCGGCTTCGGGGGGCGAGTGCCTCGCGCTTCGCGGCAGGCGGCGTTACTATCGGAGTTCGAGGCCGGAGTTTGAACGCGGTGGCACAGGAGCGAGCAGGCGCCGTGACCTAGCAGCCAGAGGTCGACACGCGGCCGCTCCTGTGCCACCGCGTGGAGTTGGCGTTTAGGCAGTTGCCCTTGCAGCTCGGTCGCAGATCTCGAGGAGTGAGACCGTAGATGCGCGCCGAGCGAGAGGGAGCATGCCTGCACTCGGATAGACGCGATCTGGATTTGCGACGAAGGGCGCGGGCTGCGCCGGCAGGGCCAACGGCAGGCCCTTTCTTCTTGGACCGAGGGGCAAGAGCGGGAACATGCGAAACAACCGGTGCGCGTCTTAGAGCTGTCGTCCAGGGAGGAAGCCGCGGCGTACGGCGGCAAGCTGTTCCGGCGGTGGGGCGCGCAAGTCGTGCGCGTAGAGCCGCGCGACAGGCGGCCAGCCGCACAGCACCTCGATATCTACCTCAACAGCGGCAAGGAGCGGCTCCCCCTCGACCTCGCTAACGGCGACGACCGCAGGACCCTTGCATCGATCGCGAGCGGCTGCGACATCCTGATCACCGATCACACGCCTTCGGAGATGGACGAACGCGGCTTGCCAGGTCTGGATTCCGCCGCTGGCCCGAGGGTCCGCGTGAGTATCACTCCATTCGGCAGGAGCGGGCCGTATAGAGATTACCAGGCGACGCCGGCAACTCTCCTCGCCCTGGGCGGCTATACCTGGCTCATGGGCGACCGGGGCCGGACGCCCTTGACGATGCCGGGGAACTATCCCTTTTACCAGGCGGGGACATTCGCATACCTGGCGGCACTGGCGGCCCTGCAGTCCCGCCCCAGCTCGCCGGTTGAGATCGAAGTCAGCGTTCTCGAGTGTTTGGCCGCGCTGCACCAGTTCACCGACACGATGTGGCTGTTCGGCGGCCACGTCCGCAGCCGCCACGGAAACCGCTGGGAGAACCTTTGTCCGACTACGCTCCTGCCCTCTGAGGACGGCTGGTATGGCGTGAACATCCTGCCCAACTTCTGGTTCTCGTTCGCGCACATGATCGGCCGTCCCGAGCTGGCGACAGAGGGACCGCTGTCGACCAACGCCGGACGCATGGAGCACGAAGACGAAGTAGAAGCGATTGTCCAGGCTGCTCTATGGAACTGGCCGAGGAAGCGGATTTTCAAAGAAGGCCAGGAGTCCTGGCGAGTGCCCGTGGGTTATGCGGCCAGATTATCTGACCTCCTGGAGGACCCTCATCTGACCGAACGCTCCTTCTGGCAAAGGATCAGTGCGCCCGGCGCGGAGGCGAAGGCGCCCCGAACTCTTCTCACGCCGGGGTCGCCCTTCAGAGTGGTGGACGAGGGCCTTCCCGGCGAACCATCGCTACTTCCCGCCGCGAGCGCCCCCGTGTCCCGGGAACGTCTTGAGCCGGCATCACCGTCCATCACGCAGGCGAAGGCGACGGCGCCCCTGACCGGGATCAGGGTGCTGGACCTGACACGCATATGGTCGGGCCCGGTCGCCACGCGCATTCTCGGCGATCTGGGCGCGGAGGTTATCAAGATCGAGGCTCAAACCGGCAGGGGCGCCGGGCGGTTCCCCGAAGGGAACCCGGGAGAGCGCCCCTGGAACAGACAGCCGCTGTTCAACAAGCTCAATCGAAACAAGAAAAGCATCGCCATCGACCTGAAAGCGCAGAAGGGGCGGGAGATCTTCCTCGACCTCGTCGCCAGGAGCGACGTCGTAATCGAGAACTTCAGCGCCAGGGCGATGCCGGGACTGGGTCTGTCCTACGAGGTCCTGAGCGGGGTGAACGACCAGATCGTCTATCTCTCGATGCCGGCCTTCGGCCTCTTCGGCCCCTATCGCGACTACATCGGCCTGGGGCCGAGCATCGAGCCCATAACGGGCATGACCGCCCTCATGGGTTACTCCGACCAGGAGCCGCGCGTCACTTCGAAGGCGGTGACCGACCCGATCGCCGGCGTTACGGCCGCCGCTGCCGTGATAACCGCGCTGCAGAGGCGCGCGGAACGGGGCAAGGGCTGCCTGCTTGACCTGTCGCAGCATGAGACCGGCGTCGCCCTCTTCGGCGAGCATTTCATCCGGACTCAGCTCACCGGACAGGAGCCCGTGAGGCTCGGCAACGGGCATGAGGAGCACGCGCCACATGGCGTCTACCGCTGCCGCGGCGACGACGAATGGATCGCGATCGCCGTGCGCAGCGAGGGCGAATGGGTGCGGTTCTGTGCAGCGCTGGGGGTGCCGGAGCTGGCCGCCGACAAACGCTTCCAGTCTCACGAGTCGCGTCTCGAGAACCGCGCCGAGCTGGACCGGGAGATCGAGCTACGCACCTTCGCCCGAGAGAAGCGCGAGCTCGAGGGGTCGCTGCAGTCGCGGGGCATCGCCGCGGGAGCGGTGCTGGCGCCGCCGGAATGGCTGGGCGACCGTCACCTGCACGACCGCGGATTCTTCGTCGAGCTGACGCACAGAGAGGTGGGGCCGACGACGTGGGACGGCTTGCCCCTGCTCTTCAACGGCCGGCGAGGCTACGAGGACTGGACCGCCGCCCCCTGCCTTGGGGAGGACAATCGCAGTCTGCTCAAGACGATCCTGGGCCTCAGCGACGTCGACATTGAGTCGCTGTACGCCGAGGGAGTGCTGGCGGAGTCGCCGCCGGGCAGCGAAGACATGTAGCCACTTCGTCCCGAGCCGGTCGAAGGACCTACACCGGTGGTTCGACAAGCTCACCACGAACGGACTGGACGTGCTCCTAGTACATGACCGCAGTGATTTTACAATGTAGGCGAGGCTTTCCAGCCTCGGCGGTGGACTCGACGGCGAGGCTAGAAAGCCTCGCCTACGCGGTAAAGGAGCCCACCAAATCCATCGCGGTCGTGTACTAGTCGACCAACCGGAAGGAGCGTTCGGGAACCACGAAGGCCTTCTGGAGCCGATCACGGTCCACAACGAGCCGCGGCCGCAATCCCGCCAGCGTTTTCGGGGCGTTAGAGCGAGCAACCAATGGCATTGACGGACCTCGATGAGGCCTTACACTCGCAATTGCCCTTGCACCTGGCTGCCGCGGGGCAAGAGTCGGGGAGGGCATTCGAGGTGTTCTCATGCCATACGGAGGAAATGACTGGCTTGCGTTGACGGCGGAACCGGCGCTAGAGCCGGAGCTGCCGATATGCGATCCGCACCACCATTTCTGGGACTTTCGCACAGGCCGGATACCGTACCAGCGCTACCTGCTCGACGAGTTGACCGTCGATATTCACAGCGGACATAACGTTCGGTCGACGGTGTTTGTCGAGGCACGATCGATGTACCGATCCGGAGGACCCGAGGAGATGCGGCCCGTTGGCGAGGTTGAATTCGTCCAGGGGCTGGCGGCGGCGAGCGCCAGCGGTCTGTATGGTTCCGGCCGGGCGGCGGCGGCCATCGTTGGTCACGCGAACCTGAACCTGGGGGCGCGCGTGGAACCGGTCCTGGAGGCCCTGCAGGCCGCCAGCACGAATCGGTTTCGGGGAATCCGTCACTCCGTGACGTGGGACCCGCACCCCGAGGTGGAAAACACGGCCGCCAACAACCGGCAGGGGCAGTTGGCTTCGGCGGAGTTCCGGGCCGCGGCGCGGGTGTTGGCCCACCGGGGCCTATCGTTTGACGCCTGGCTGTACTTCCCCCAGCTGCCCGAGCTGGCGGACTTCGCCGCGGCGGTCCCAGACCTGCCGATCATCCTGAACCACATCGGCGGCCTGCTGCGGGTCGGCCCCTACGGCGACCGAGACGACGAGGTCATGGCGACGTGGCGTAAAGGGATTGCGGCCGTTGCCCATTGTCCAAACGTAACGGTCAAACTCGGTGGCATCGGCATGCCTCGCACCGGCTTCGACTGGCATCTACGGAATAAGCCCATCGGCTCGGAGGAGCTGGCGGCGTCGATGGCTCCGCTCATGGCGTACTGCATCGAGCAGTTCGGCCCGAACCGGTGCATGTTCGAGAGCAACTTCCCGGTGGACAAGGTGTCCTACTCTCACAACGTGTTGTTCAACGCCTTCAAACGGTTGTCCGCGGGCTACTCGGCCGTCGAGCGGGCGGCGATGTTCCATGACACGGCAACGCGGGTCTATCGGATAAACGTCTGAGGTACCTGTCCCCATGACTTGCTCCTCAGCCGCTGTTGGTCTCAGCGCTCAGCAGCCTGGTCTACCGAGGGGCTGGCGTGCGCCGTGCCGTCGAAGCTATCAAGGTCGAGGACCGAGCTCGATCCCGGCCAGCGCGCAGAGGTAGCTTGCGAGGCGTTCACCGGAGATATTGGATCCGATGCTGTTCGGTGGGATTCCCGGTCCTGTCCTGATGTAGAAGCCCAGGGGTAGGTGCTGGCCATCGGGCCAGCTGCGATCAGGGTGACGCAGGCGATTCCCATCTCTGGTCAAGATCGTCGTACCGACGGCGATGGGAGCCGGCTTGACGATCAGGTCCGGCAGCAACCCGCCCCTGGGCCCGGTGTTGGCGAGCCCGGGCTCGAAGATTTGTTCAACCAGGGGGCGCCCTTCGGGGGTCCTGATGCCCTCGAACTGGGCGCGAAGCCAGTCGAGGTGGGCTGCCTTCTGCGAGAGCAGGCCGCCTCCGTCGGCGACGTTCGCGCTGACGTAAATGATGTGCTCAAGCGGGTTGACGATAGTCTTTACACGAGACCAGTCGCGCCCGGCGTTGGCGTAGTGGCCATTGAGGCGGTTGTAGGCGGCCTCGGGAAGGCGCCTGACAACCTGGCGCAGGACCGCTTGAGGCACGAGCCGGCGGAGAAGGAAAACGGGATCCAGCGTCCGCCGGATGCCGGCCGGGTCGAAGTAATCGCGAATGGCTTCTCCAAAACGATGAGAGCCTTGCGCGGGGCCCATGCCCTGGAGCGAGAATACGGCCAGGTGGTCTTCCGGCCCGAGCAGGCGTCGGAGGCGGGGGAGAACTGCGTCGAAAGCGGCGAGGACGGCCTTGATGCCGCCGAGCGGGACGCCCGTGCCACGATCGCCCCAGAACCAGTGGCCGGCGCGGTGAGTTTCGGAGAACACGGCGAGGAAAAGGCGCCAGTCGGTGCGCCCACCGAGGTCCTCGATCACGTCTACGCGGCGGGCGACGTCGGCAACGAGGCCAGCGAGCTCGCGACGGAGGTCCGGGTCCGAGCGCAGCCCCGGCACTTCTCGGACCTGGGAACCGCGCCCATGGCGTCGGAGCAGGTCTTCGAGGAGGCCGGCGGGCCGTGAAGCTGACCACGCTCCTTCGTGATTACCCCAGCCGATGACTTCCGTGAGGAGGTCCGGCGCTGTTTTCGTCAGGGAGAACGGTACGTCGAGCGTCAAGACGGGATCGCCACTCGCTGCCACTTGATGCCAGAAGGGCGTTATCTCGCACCAATCGGGCCCAGGCATCCGGAAGCTGAGGCTGGCCGCGTTCCACTGAAGAAGGTGATAGATGCCGTGGACGGAAACGTCTTGCATCGAGATGAAGGTCGGCCAGAGACCGCCGGGGAAGAGGTCGGACTCAGACTCGACGAGCCCCCATCGGCCGGCGTCTCTTAGACGGCGGAAGTTGGGAAGGGAGCCATCGTTGCAGCCGGCTTCTATGAGGTCCGGCGGGCAGGCGTCGAGTGCGATGAGGAGGAGGCGCGGCGTTGGAATGCTGTTCTCCTCTCGTGCCGGAGGGCGTTCGACCCCGCGGGCGCGCGCCCGAAGCTCACGGCGCCGGGCGCGCTCTTACTCGATGCGAGGGTGCGGCGGCCAGTGGCGGAGCCAGCCTAGCAGGAGGCCGCGGTTAGTAGCCACGCCTTTCAGCAGCTTGCTCCCGAAGCGAATTGGACCCAGCGCCCGAAACTCGGTGCGAAGGAACGCGAAGAGGCTGCTCCGCGCGGCCACGTAAGGTTGGACGTCCCAGTCGGTCAACACCGTCGTCGCGAGCCTGGTGAAGGCGGCGGAGAGACCGAGGTAGCGGTCGAAGCGCCAGTCCGGGTCGGCGCGGAGGAACCCCGTAAGGACGGCGCCCGTCCAGACGTGAATGTCATCGACGATCAAGCAGCCGCCCTCACGGAGGGCAGACGAGGAGTAGAACCAGTCGATGAAAGTGATGGGAAAGGCGTGGCTGCCGTCGATCAGGACGAGATCGAGGTCCTCGAGGTGGAGAGACGGCAGGACCGTCTCTGAGCGGCCGATGAGAAATTGGACTTTGTCGAGCGCGATTTCGTTAGCGGCACAGTAGGCCTGGATGCGGGCGACTTCGTTCTCTGAAGGCGTGATGCAGGTGTGTTGGGTGCCGCAGATCGCAAAGACGATCGTACTGAAGCCGGAGCCGGTCTCGAGAGTCCCGGAGGACTCGTCGATGCGCTCGGCAATGAACCGGAGCACTTCGTCCGCGAGCTTCATTGCGGCGGGTTCGCCTTCGCGGGTAGTGTGAAGCACCGGCGGCGCCGCCAGAAGTCTCTCGATAGCCGCCGCCGTGGTCCTCAACTCGGACATCCTCCGCCGGTCGCCGGGGACCGGCCTCTTTACCGGCCCGGGCCGGTGAAGGCGGTTTAGTTAATGCGCCTACCTCTTATGCTCTATTAAAATGGGCGTGCTCCTAATACACCACTTCGTCGATTAAAAGCTGCTGGATCGCGGCGCCGTCCAGGCCGAGAAGATCGCGCAGGACTTGCTCCGAGTGCTCGCCGAAGCGCGGCGCCGCCCGCAGTGAAGGCGTCTCACCGTTCATGCGCACCGGCTGAGCGTGCGTCCGGAACACCAGGCCGTCTTCGCCCGCGGCCAGCGGCACGAGGTGCTGCGCGGAGAGCCACGGATCGCGGACGACCATATCCTCGAGGTCCTCGACGACCGCGGCCATGAGGCCCCGGCCCTGGAGCTGGTGCATGACCTGCCAGGGGTCTCTGTCCCTCGTCCAGGCCGAAATGACCTTCTCGAGCTCCTCCTCGTTCGCTTTGCGGGCAGCCAGTGTCGCGTAACGCGGGTCTTCGGCCAGGTCGGGCCGTCCGATCTCGGCGCAGAGGAGGCGCCATTCGCCGTCTGTCGCGATAGCGATGGCGCACCAGCGGTCGTCGCCAAAGCAGGGGAAGACTCCGTGCGGGGCAAAGTCTAGCGAACGATTGCCCATCCTCTCCGGCAGCCCGCGGTTGGCGGTGTACTCGAGAACGGCGGGACCAAGGAGGCTCACCATGGCCTCGACCTGTGAGAAATCGATGAACTGGCCGACGCCGGTATGGTTTCTGTGGTGCAGGGCGGCCATAAGCGCGAACACGACCAGATAAGGCCCCGCGAAGTCCGAATACAGGGGACCGAGGCCGACCGGTGGGCGTTCGGGCAAGCCCATGGTCATGTTCAAGCCGCCGTAGGCCACGATGCCGTTGCCGTAGGAACCGTAGTTCCGGTAGGGGCCGGTGCTCCCCATTACCGGCATCGAAAGCATGATTATGTCGGCCTTGAGCGCTTTAAGGTCTTCGTAGCCGAGGCCCCAGCGCGGCATGCGGTCGGCGGTGTAATTGTTCAGAACGATGTCGGAGCGCTTGATTATCTCCTTCACTAACTCCAGCCCCCTAGGATGATTGACGTTGAGGCGGAGCGAGAGCTTATTTGTGTTGCAATCGTTGAACACGCCGTTCGTGTCGAGGCTACCGCCGCCTGCTGGCTGGGCGCCGACCGCGCGAATGTTGTCCACGCGGTACTGCGACTCGATCTTAATCACCTCGGCTCCGAAGTCGGCGAGCACGCGGGATGCCGCGGGGCCGGCGATCATCCAGGAGAAATCGGCGACGCGCACGCCCGCGAGCGGCTTCGCCGCCCTGAGGGGCGGCGCGGCGGCGACCGGGCGCGGCGCGGGCGGCGCGGTAGCGGGAAGCGTGCCCAGGATCTGATCGTTGTGTTCGCCGAGAAGGGCCGCGCGGCGCTGGGGAAGGGCCGCTGCCGAGCTAAAGCGGTAAGGGGAACCCGAGTCGGTCAGCGTCCGGCCCAACTCCGAGTGCGGCACCGAGACGAAGAACGAGCGCTCGCGGAGCTGCTCGTCCTCCATCAGGTCGGCGACGTCGTTGACGGACATGACCAGCTGTTTTCGCCGCTGGCCCTCGTGAAAGATGATTGAACGCTCGTGTTTCGCGCACAGGCGGCTTATAGCCTCGGTGACGGCGCGGCGGTTCTCGATGCGGAAGGCCTGGTCGAGCCAGGCTTCTCCGGTGACGGGCGAGTCGATCCGCTCGTCCTGGAGCCACTCGACCATGTCGCCCCAGGTCTCTTGCACGCCGGTGCGGAGGACAAAGCTTATCCACTTGCCGTCTTTGCACTGGTGGATCCCGGAAGCGTTGCCAAAGCGCCGGGGAATGCGCCCGTGCCAGGTGTAGATGTTGGCGTTGGCGGTCTGGAGCGTGGCCATCGAGGCCGCTTCCTGCACGGAGACGTCGACGCGGCGCCCCCGCCGGCCGGGGTCGCCCTGGCGGCCCACGAGCGCCATGCCGGCGCCGCAGGCCGCGACGAGGGAGGCCATCTTGAAGGCCTGCTCCGCGCCGGGCACTGCCGGCGCGTCGTCCGGGAAGCCGTTGAGATAGAGAAGGCCGCTGGCGGCGGCGGCGGTCAGGTCGTTGCCCCGGTAGTCGCGGAACGGTCCCGATTGACCGAAGGGCGTCACGCTGGTGTAGACCAGGCCGGGATTTGTGGCCTGCAGGGTCTCGTAGCCGATGCCGAGCGCGTCCATCACGCCCGGAGGAGCGGTCTCGAGCACGACGTCGGCCGTCTGCGCCAGGCGGAGGAACCTGGCCCTGTCGTCAGCGCGGGCCAGATCGAGCGCCACGCTGAGCTTGTTGCGGTTGAAATGAAGGTGATAAAGGCTTTTCTCGAGGTCTTCGCGGCCATCGAGAAAGGGCCGCCGGCGGCGGACGGCGTCGCCCCGCGGCGGCTCGACGCGGACCACTTCCGCCCCCAGGTCCGCCAGCAAGCGCCCGGTGAAGACCGCCGATTCGCCGGCCAGGTCGAGGACTCGCACGCCCGAGAACAGGCTCTGGACCGTCAACGCCGTCGCTACCGTCCGCTGAAGCGAGGGGACCGCTTCTCGCGAAACGCGGCGCGGCCCTCGGTCGCGTCCTCGGTCCTGCCGACCTCACCGGTCGCCACCGCGGCCAGCATTACAGAGTCCTGGAAGCTCATATCCAGTCCGCGGTAGGTCGCGAGCTTTATGATCGACATTATCCGCGTCGGCCCCGACGCCAGCCTTTGCGCCCAGCCGCGAACGACGCCATCGAGGTCGTCCGGTGGCACAGCATAGTTGATCAGGCCGAGCTCCTGGGCGCGAGGAGCTTCGACGGCGTCGCCGGTCAGGAGCATCTCCATGGCCTTCTTGATGCCCACATAGCGAGGGAGTTGGGCCGTGCCCCCGACGATCCCGCTCTGGACGAAGATAGCGGCGATCTTGGCGTTATCGGCGGCTATGGCCATGTCGCTGGCCAGGACGAGGTCCATGCCGGCGCCATAGGCGTATCCGTGGACCTTCGCGATGATCGGTTTGGGGTTGGAGCGGAAGGCCTGAGCCATGCGAAAGTACTGTCCCGACCTGACGCTGTCGATAAGGTCTCTCCTGCGCACCGGCTGATCGACGGCAGCGGCGCCGGCGCCGCGGATGTCGTCGCCGGCGCAAAAGGCGCGGCCGGCGCCCTGAAGGACGATTGCTCTCACGGAGTCATCTTCCGCGCATTCGTCGAGGGCTGAGATCAGGCGCGCGCCCAGCTCGCGATTGATGGCGTTGAGAGACCGGGGCCGGTTCAGCGTCAGCCAGCGGACCGCGCCTCGTTTTGGACCAGAAGTATGTCTTCAGCGGCCATAGGCGTTACGACGGCAAGCCTGGCGGCTCAACGCTATGAACCCTCAACGGTCCTGGAATTGGGGCATCACTTCTTTAGCGAAGAGCTCCATAAACCGAAGGACCTTCTTGTGCTCCATGCCGACCGGAACCCGGAGTATCGAGTGCGTGAATTCGGGCGCTTCGGCGATGCGCTTCTCGTACATCTTAGCCACCTGCTCGGGGTTGCCTATGAAGAGACCGCGCCGCATCTCCTCGAGGGTCAGGGCCCCGCGCGCGGGTGCGGGCGAGCCGTCGGCAACGCCGGCTTCGTCCCCCCAGGTCCGATAGAGCGAAGACACGTAGAAGATGTGGTCTTTGCCTTCGGCCCAGGCCTGCTCTTCGTTTTCGGCGACGTAAATGTCACGGCTCTCGGCCAGGGGCACCGAACTGGGATCGCGGCCGTTTCGCTTCATGGCGTTTACGAACTCACGCGTACTGAAGCCATGAAAGCCGTCGCCGAGGCGGGCGGCGCGGTCGATCGCGGCGCCCCTGGTGGCGCCGATCCAGATCGGCGGATGAGGCTTCTGGAGCGGCTTCGGCATCACGAACACGCCCTTGAGCTGATAGCGCTTGCCGTCGAAATCGAACGGTTCGTCCTCGGTCCAGGCGCGCTTGATGATCTCGACGCCTTCCTCCATGAGCGAAGGGCGGTATTTGCGCTGGACGCCGAACATCGGGAACTCTGCTACCCGATAGCCGATGGCCACGCCCAGGATGAAGCGGCCCTTGGACAGGATATCGACGACGGCGGCGTTTTCGGCTACGTGAACGGGATGGTGTAGGGGCAGCAGCATCAGCCGCGTGCCGATGGTGACCCTCGTGGTCCGCATCGCCATCGCGGCGGCGACGGGCAGCACTCCGGGGCAGTAGCCATCGTCGACGCCGTGATGTTCGGACGGCCAGACGCTGTCGTAACCCAGAGCCTCGGCCGCCTCGACCTGCTCGAGCGTCTCCTCGTAGAGCCTGTCCCAGGGCTTGTGCCACTGCTGAGGGTTGCGGAGCGTAAAGAGCCAGCCAAACTTCAGACTCATGGTCCCTCCGGCGAAGACCGTGACTTCTGCCCGGGCCGGACGATATGCACGGGCGCGGGTCGCGGCGAGCCCATTATCGGACTCGCCGCGACGAAGCGCTTCCCCTGATGTTCCGCTCTCGCGGGATTGTGGCGTCTAGGAGGCCGTCCATTTATCCCGTAGCCGGGGCTTTCCAGCCCCGGCGTCGAATCTGCGCACGCACGCCGGCGAGGGACAGGCCCTTCGGCGCGGCTCAGGACAGGCCCTTCGGCCCGGCTCAGGACAGGCCCTTCGGC
>CAYRCD010000013.1:0-41058 GCA_964422735.1 uncultured Dehalococcoidia bacterium
TCGTCCTCTACCTGGCGATGCCCCTCGACATCGTGCCCGACTTCATCCCCGTCCTGGGGCAACTCGACGACGTAATCATCGTCGTCCTCGGCGTTGGTCTCCTCCTGCGCTTCACGCCGCGCCAGGTCCTGGAGGAGCACCTAACCGCGATGGAAGCCGGCGTGCCGCCTTAGCCGAGACCTCCAGTCTCGGCCCGTCTGACGCGCCGCTTTCGATGCGGAGTGCCGTTCGCGACAGGCCTTGATTCCGGTATCATTCGCGCGGGTCTCTGCCCAGCGGAGGTGTGACGATGGCGGCGCTTACCGGTATGCGCGTCCTGGACATGACTCAATACGAGGCGGGTACATCCTGCACTCAGTTCCTCGCCTGGCTTGGCGCCGACGTGGTCAAGATCGAGTCGCCGGCCGGCGACCCCGGCCGCCAGGCGTTCAGACGCGGCCCCGCCGACTCCCAGTACTTCCTCAACTACAACAGCAATAAGCGCAGCCTCGTCCTCGACCTGTCCAAGGACGCCGGCCGGGGCATCCTCTTGCGGCTCGCGCCCAGGTTCAATGTCTTCGTCGAGAACTTTGGCCCCGGCGTCATCGAGAAGCTCGGCATCGGCTACGACGCCCTGCGCGCCGCGAATCCCTCGATTATCTACGCGCGCATCAAGGGCTTTGGCGGCACCGGTCCTTACGCCGACTTCAAGGTCTTCGACCCGCTCGCGCAGGCCGCCGCGGGCATCTTCTCGGTCACCGGTGCCGCCGACGGTCCGCCCACCCAGCCCGGCGCGACGATCGCCGACTCCGGCACCGGCGCCCAGACCGCCCTGGCGATAACCGCGGCCTACGTGCAGCAGCAGCGCGACGGCGTCGGCCAGCTGATCGACATGTCGATGCAGGAGGCGTCGCTGACCTTCATGAAGACACGCCCCGTTACGGAATGGGCTACCGGCCGCCCCATCCTCCGCCGCGGCAGCCGCGGCGGCGCGCCCACGGGAATGTACCCCTGCGCCCCCGGCGGCCCCAACGACTACGTCTACATCCATGTCGCCACGACCCGGATGTGGGATGCCCTCTGTGTTGGTATCGACAAGCCCCAGCTGGCCGACGACCCCCGATTCGCCACGGGCAGGACGCGGGCCGAGAACGCCGAGCAGCTCAGGGTCGAGATCGAGGAGTGGACGTGCGCCCGGGGCAAGTTCGAGGTCATGCACGAGTTGGCCGCGAAGGACATCCCGGTCAGCGCCGTCTTCGACACCGCCGACGTCTTCGCCGACCCCCACCTGCGGGCGCGTGACTTCATCCAGAGCCTCGACCACCCGGTTGCCGGCGAGATCAAGCTCATGGCCTCGCCGCTGCGCCTGTCCGAGTCCAACGTGCCGCTCACCCGCGCCCCATTGCTCGGTGAGCAGACGGACGAGGTCCTCGCCGAGCTGGGCTTGTCGCCGGCAGAGGTCCAGGACCTGAGAGCGCAGTCCGTCGTCGCCTGAGGCGCGCGAACTCGCGCCGGTCCGCCGCGCCGCGATGGACGCGCCGGCGTTGGCTGGCCGAGCAGTTTCGCCGGCGCGGGGCGCATTGCATGTCCGCGACCATCGCCGAGTCCGCAAAGCGGGCACCGGAGAGCGAGACGGAACGGCTCAGCGACGGCCTCTCGAACGGGCCGCTTTCGGGGGACTTCTGAGCCAGCGATGAAGAGCGCGATGCGACTTGGAGGGCTGTTGCCGGACGGTTAGCGGACGCTGAACGCCCCGTTCATCGTTTCCGGGTGCACGTCGCAGCGGAAGTAGTAGTTGCCCGGCCCTGGTGTCGAGAAGGTGAAGCTCTTGCTGCTCGGGCCGGCGAAGGTGTCGCCGCCGAAGATCTTGTCGGTGGCGCGGTTGTTCTGGTAGACGGAGAAGTTGTGCAGGACGCCGGCGTCCTGGTTCTCCATCACGACCGTGACCTGGGTGTTCGGGCGCGCGTTCAGCGTGCGCTGAACGAACTTCTGGTCCTTCGCCGTCAGCGTGATCGACCCGCCACCACCGGCCGAGGGGCTTGTGCCGCCTCCTCCGGGCGTGGAGGGCGGTGCTGTCGGCGGCGCCTTGAAGACCTCCTTCTCGGAGTCAACGCCGTGGAAGGAACCCACGATCACACCGGAGAAGACGAGCGCGAGGGGGATCAGCGAGAAGATGAAGATCTGCCAGACTTTGAACACTCTCGGCTCCTCTACAGCGGGCGGCTAAAGCGGCCCGCCTCTGTTCCTCTCGCCTAGTGTGTCGGCGTCTGGCCCGGCCAGGGCCGGCGCGCCATGCGCGCGTCCCAGGCCGGCCGCTCGCTGTGGATCTCGGGCAGAGAGTCGAAGTTGTGCTCCGGCGGCGGCGACGAGGTCATCCACTCCAGCGAGTTGCCCTCCCAGGGGTCATCGCCGGCGGTCTTGGGAGCCGTCGCCAGGGACTTCACCAAGTTGAAGATGAAGACCAGCATCGCAACCCCGATCGTGAAGGCGCCGATCGTTGAAATCAGGTTCCAGACGTCCCAGCCCTGGCCGCCCTGGTAGTCCGCGATGCGCCGTGGCATTCCCTTGAGGCCGAGGACGTGCATCGGGTTGAAGGCCAGGTTCATGCCGATAAACATCAGCCAGAACTGGACCTTGCCCAGGCCCTCGTCCAGGAACTTGCCGGTGATCTTCGGGAACCAGAAGTAGATGCCCGCGAATACCCCGAACACCGAACCGCCGAACAGCACGTAGTGGATGTGGCTCACCACCCAGTAGGTGTCGTTGATCGCGTAGTCCACCGGCACGACAGCGTGGAACATGCCGTCGACACCGCCGATCAGGAACAGGAACAGGAAGCCGATCGCGAAGTACATCGGCGTCTTGAAGCTGAGGCTGCCGCCCCACATCGTCGCCAGCCAGTTGAACATCTTCACGCCCGAAGGAACCGAGATCAGCATGGTCGTGAACATCGTGATCGAGGTCAACGGCACGCTGAGGCCCGTCGCGAACATGTGATGCATCCAGACCGTGAAGCCGAGTATGCCGATCCCGGCGCCCGCATAGATCACGGCCCGGTAGCCGAACAGCGGCTTGCGCGAGAACACCGGCAGGACCTCCGAGACGATGCCCATGGCCGGCAGGACCATGATGTAGACCGCGGGGTGCGAGTAGAACCAGAACAGCTGCTGCCACAGGATCGGGTTGCCGCCCTCGCGAGGGTCGAAGAAGTTGGTGCCGATGAAGCGGTCGGTGAAGCCCATGGTCAGCACGCCCGCCAGCACCGGCGTCGCGAACACCACCAGGACCGACGTTACCACGATCATCCAGACGAACACGGGCATGCGGCCGAGCGTCATGCCCGGCGCCCGCATCGTCATGGTCGTAACCAGGAAGTTGATCGCCCCACCCACTGATGAGATGCCGAGGATCTGCACGCCCAGTATCCAGAGGTCGGTGCCGTGCCCCGGCAGGAAGGTCTTGCTGGCCAGAGGCTGGTACGACGTCCAGCCCGCCTGGGCGCTGCCGCCCTCGACGAAGAACGAGCTGAACATGATGATCCCGGCCAGCGGGATCAGCCACAGGGCGAAGGCGTTGATCCTCGGGTAGGCCATGTCTTTGGCCCCGATCATGAGGGGCAGGAGGTAGTTGCCGAAGCCCGCCCCGACCGGGATGACGAACAGGAAGAGCATCGTCGAGGCGTGCATGGTGAAGAACTGGTTGTACTGCTGCTGCGAGAGGAAGCCCATGTGGTGCCAGGCCAGCTGCGTACGCACGAGCAGCGCCAGGACGCCGCCGGCGAAAAAGAAGAGCACGGTGAAGATCAGGTACATGATCCCGATCTTCTTGTGGTCGGTCGTAAGCAGCCAGGAAAGGAGGCCCGCATACTCCCGCGGATGATGGGCTGGTCGTGCGATCGCGCCGGTTGCCAAGTTAGCTCACCACCAGGCGGCCCGTCTCACAAGGGGGCCAGGATGTAAAGAATGGAAAAGACGAAGACCCAGACCACGTCGACGAAGTGCCAGTAGAGGACGCTGGCGTCGGCGATCAGGTGGCGCGTCGGGGTGAAGTCATTCCACAAGGCGCGCACCAGGACGACCGCGAGCAAACACAGTCCGGCGATGACGTGAGCGCCGTGGAAACCCGTGATCACGAAGAATGTGCTTCCATAGACGTCGGACCGCGCCGTGAGGCCTTCGTCCATCAGCTTGAACCACTCGTAAATCTGGCCACCGATGAAAGCCGTGCCCAGGACAATGGTCACGACCAGGCCGAGCTTGAAGCGCTGCCGGTCGCCCGACTTCAGCCCGACGATGCCATAGTGAGCAGTCAAGCTGCTCGATATGAGGATGAAGGTGAGGACGGCCGCTAGGGGCACGCCGATCTTGTGCTCGACGGAGGCGGGCGGCCACTGATCGGCCTGGTTGTGGACGTAGAAGAACCCGGCGAAAAGCCCGCCGAAGAGCATGATCTCCGAGGCGATGAAAAAGGCCATCCCGGCCATCCCGCGGCTCATACCCTCGTCGCGGGCGGCCGTGTGACTGGGAACCGTGGCTGCGTGTGTCGTCACTTCGCCGGCTACTCCCCGCTCAAAGGCCGTGGCTTGCCAGCCGCGGCGGCGTTATCTCTTATCGGGCTTCGGCGTCCGCGGCCAAGTCGGACTCGACCGGCAGGTTTTGCGCCCGTTTCTGCTGGTTCAACCAGCTCTGGTAATCGGCCGCGCTCTTGCCCTCGATCACGAACAGCATGTCCGAGTGGCGCAGACCGCAGAACTGGTAGCACTGGCCCGTGTAGACGCCGGCCTTCGTCATCTTGAAGTGAAGCTCATTCACGTTCCCGGGGACAGCCTGGATTTTGTAAAGAAGATTGGGCGCGGAAAAGCTGTGGATCACGTCCGTCGAGCGCACCTTGATCCGGACGGTCTCGCCCACCGGCACGACCATGCGCGGCGGCTGCAGGTTGGCGTAGTTCGGCGGCGTGCGCTGGACGTGGAGGTTCGTCGTGGCCTCGCAGTCGCCCTTCTCGCAGTACACGAACTCCCACCACCACTGGTGGCCGACGGCCTCCATCTCGACGTCGATCTCACTCGCGTCCGGCGGCGTCTTGAGGTCGATCACCATGATCAGGGAGGGGATGAAGAGGGCGACCAGGATGATGATGGGGATGACGGTCCAGACGATCTCCAGAGTGGAGCTGCCATGGACCTGCTCGGGGAACTCATCGGCGCGGCGGCGGCGGTAGCGGAAGACGGCCCAGATGATGCCGGCTGTGACACCGAAGTAGATGACCATCGAGATGACGAGGGTCGCCCAGTAGAGCTTCTCGGTGCGCTGCGCCTCCTCGGTGACGGCGTCGGGAAGCTGGAGGACGGTGAGGGAGGCGACGAGGACGAGGATGCCGAAGGCGACGATGAGGGTGCCCGCGAAGATCAGCGAGGGCGACGGCTTGAAGTTGCCCCCCTCGGCGTTGGTCATGCGGGTTCCCTCCCCGGTTATCCACTCCGTAGCCGAGGCATCCAGCCCCGGCGGGCGTCATTCCGACTCCGACTCACGGCGAAGGCAGCATAGGATTGGCCGGAGTTTGTGTCAACCATCACGAAACCGGTTTGACTTCGACAACGGGGGCTCCCTATATTGAGGAACGCCCCCGCATGCCGAGGTAGCTCAGTCGGTAGAGCACAGCTCTGAAAAAGCTGGGGTCGCCGGTTCGATTCCGGCCCTCGGCACCAAAGAGCCCTGACCGGTGGCCCCTCCCCGAAACCTTTGAACCTCTGAAACCGCCCTGTCCCCGGCTCGCTGGCCCTCCGCGAACCTCGAACCTGGGAACCTTCGAGCTCGAGCCCGGGACCGTACGCAGGAACAGCCGCCCAGGTGCCCCTGCTCCAGGGGTGAATGCAGAGGTCGCCCTTGCGTCGCTTCGACGCGGCTTTGATCGCTCAGGTGCTACAATCGTAGAAAGGGTCTGGCCCGAACGCCCGCCTTCGGTAGGCAAGCCGACGTGACAGGAGGCCGCCCGCATGACCCCGCTCCGTATCCTCGAAACCCCCGATCTGCGCGAGCCGACCCTGATCGCCGCGTTCTCGGGCTGGTCCGATGCCGGCGCAGCCGCCAGCGCTGCCGCGAGCTACGTCGTCGACCGCTGGCACGCCACCCAGATGGCCGAGATTGAAGCCGAGGAGTTCTACGACTTCACCCAGTTACGGCCGACCGTGCGCTATATCGACGGCAGCTACCGCCGGATCGAGTGGCCTCAGAACAACTTCTACTTCCACCAGGCGCCCGAGCGCGACCTGATTATCCTCAGCGGCATCGAACCGCACCTGAAGTGGAAGACGTACGTTGACACCGTGCTCGAAATGATCGACCGCTTCAACGTGTCGCTGTTCGTGAGCCTGGGCTCTATGTGGGTCGACTTCCCTCACACGCGCCCGATGCGGATCACGGGCACGGCGCCGACCGATGAGATGGCCGAAAAGGCTGGGCTCATCCGGCGCGGCACCGGGCGCTACGAGGGTCCGACGGGCATTAGCGGCGTCCTCAGCACGACGCTGCGCTCGCGCGAAATGGCGATGGCGTCGATCTGGGCGAATGTGCCCCACTACGTCTCGGCGACGCCGAACCCCACGGCCTCCCTGGCGCTGCTCCGCGCCGTTCAGGGCATGCTCTCCGTCGAGATCCCGCTCGGCCGCATGATCAGACACTCGGCCATGTTCGACCAACAGCTCCATGAAGCCACTTCCAAGAACGCCGAGGTCTCGGAGTACGTGCGCACGCTCGAGGAGCGTATCGACGGCGAAGCGTCGGGCCGCGAGACGCCGCGGGAGCAAGAGCCGGGTGAGCTGCCGGCGGCCGGCGAGATCCTCAAGGACCTCGAGGAGTTCTTCCGGCGGCCGAAGCAAGAGTAGTCGGCAGTCGGCCGACAGCCGCCGGAAGATGATTGGTTGCGGATCGTACCCGCCAAATCGTTCACTGCTCGTCTGAGCCGCCGTGCCTCGCCGGGCCGAAGGCCAAGGCTACTGTTCTAGGTGCTCAAGCGATGGCTTCGAACCTGAAGGCTTCGCCGTCGCGATAGACGCGGCCGGCGCAGGGTGCGCTGAAATGCGCTCCGAGCACGAGCGTCCCCGTGTCGGCGTAGCGATCGAGGATCTCCAGGCGCGCCTGGCGCGCGGGCGCCTCGTCGCGATCGAGCGCCGGCTTCAACGCCGGCAGAAGGCACTGGATCGGGCTGTGCATAGCGTCGCCGGTGAGGACGGCCGACTCGCCACGGGAGTCGATGCGGATGCTGACGTGCCCGGGCGAGTGGCCGTGGCTGGCCTCGAGCCTGACCTCGGGACAGACCTGGTGGTCGACGGGGACGGAGTCGACGAGGCCGGCGTCGATCACGGGCTGAACGCTATCGGCGATCAGCTGTCGCGTCCCGCCCTCGGAAGCCTGGAGCGCAGCTTCCACCGGTGTCGACGAGGATTACGTGGTCGGGGGTGCGGAGGACATAGGTGTGGATGCTCTGTAAGAGATAGCCGTTCTCGTCCATGAAGTGGGGCTGGAGCCAGGCCCTGGCGCGCTCGACGACCTCACGTGGGGCGTCGGGCAGGAGCCAGCGCACAGACGTTGGGATCACGAGCTCTTCGACGCGGGAGATCGAGACGTCGCCGACCTTCAACAAGAATCCGTCTCGACGAGTCTCGCTCACGCTTCACCCCTCCTGGATAGCGAGCCGGCGCGGGCGCATCATAGCCGATCCTCGAAGGCGTGGCGCCTTGCGAGTCAGCCGGGGCCCCGTTCAACGGCTTGCGCGAGGCGGCCGTGGGCAGCCCAAACTTCCGACGGCAGAGAAGGAAACTGCGAGAGGTAGCGGGCGCGACTCGCCAGCTCCGGACGCCAGAGGTCCGCCTGATAAGTCAATAGGCGGTCGAGGTCGGCGGGCGGAATGTCCAGCCCCTCCAGGTTCAGCTCGCCGGCGGCGGGAATTATGCCGATAGGCGTCTCGACGCCCCGGACTTTGCCGTCCGCGAGGTCGAGGAGCCAGAGTAGTGCCCGCAGGTTCTCGCCGTACCCCGGCCACAGGTAGCGGCCTTGCGCGTCGCGTTGGAACCAGTTCACGTGAGCAAAGACGGGCTTCTTCGTCGTCCTGCCAAGAATCGCAAGCCAATGGCGAACGTAATCCCCTTCGGAATAGCTGAGGAAGGGGCGCATCGACATGGGGTCGTAGCGAAGGACACCGGCTTTCCCGTCCGCCGCCGCTGTCGCCTCCGCTCCGAGAGTGAACCCATCGTAGAGACCGTCGGCGACTTCGAACAAGGCGCGAATCAGGGGTTCGCGGTTGCGCACGCGGCCGCCGAAGATGATCGCGTCGATGGGGACGCCTTTGTTCGAATTCCACTCGGGGCTGAGATTAGGAACGTTAGTCAGGGCCGTCGTGAATCTGCTGTTGGGATGAGACCACTCGTCCCCGACGCCGCCCGCCCGTTTTGCCTTGGGCCTGGAGCTGACTAAGCGGCCCCTCCAGTCCAGCCAGCCCGGCTGATCAACGGGCGTGGCCGGTGTCCTTCCTTCCCACCAGACCGTGCCCAGACGCTCGTTGTAGGCAGTGTTGGTGAAGAGGGCGCGGGAGCCGGCCTCGACCGCGGCCATCGCGTTCGGGTTCGTGTGTTCGTTCGTGTCCTTCGCGACGCCGAAAACGCCGTTTTCGGGGTTCATGGCGTGCAGCCTGCCGTCGTCGGGGTCGACGTACATCCAGGCGATGTCGTCGCCGAGAAACTGCACCTCATACCGGTCTGCCACCGCCGGCGGCGGGACTAGCATCGCCAGGTTGGTCTTGCCGGAGGCGCTGGGAAAGCCGCCGGCAATGTGGGACGTCCTGCCCGTCACGCGGTCGCGAATGGCGATGAGCATGAACTGCTCCGCGAGAAAGCGGCCGCTGGCGTGTCCGTCGAAGGAGGCCTGGCGCAGCCCGTGGGCGATCTTTCCCAGGAGAGCATTTCCCCCGTAGGAGGAGCCGAAATGGAGAATGAGCCGGCGGTCCGCCTCCGTCACGAAGTGGCGTTTGTCCGCCGGTGTGCCCTGATTCAGGTTCTCCAGGTCACCCGTGACGTGTACGCCACGGACGAAGAACTCGGGGTCCTCCAGGCCCGCGAACAGGTCCAGCCCGACGCGCGTCATCCGCAGCATGTGAAGGACGACGAGGCGGCTATCGGTCAGCTCCACTCCCGCCGCCCACCTGGCCAGAGGAGAACCTGGCGCGGACATCATGTAGGGAATGACGTACATGGTCTTGCCGCGCGACGCGCCGGCCATGATCGCTTCCACCCGAGGGCGGATCTGATCGGACTTGACCCAGTTGTTGAACGCTCCCCGGTCCCCGGCGCTGGCGGTCGCGACAAAGGTCCGCTCTTCGGACCTCGCCGTGTCCTTCTGGTAGGAGCGTGCGTAAAAGCGATCGCCGGCGACCTCTCGGATTTCGCCCGCGGCCAGCGCTTCCTCAACCAGGGCGGCGTCGTCGGCGGTGCTCACCACGCGCAATTCTGTCGCGCCGGTGTGCGCCGCCCAGAACTCCGCGAAAGCCTTTATCGCTGGCCCGCCGCGCCCGGCCGCATCCCATACCTGAGACGTCAGTTCGGACCTCCTAGGCGCGCCACTGCTGCCTTTCCCTCGCCATGTCCCAGAACGCCAGCTCGTAACGGCTGCTGACCAGGAATACCTCGGCCAGGTGGTCCTGAGCGGCGGCGGGAAGCTCTTCGGCCAGGGAATCCAGCAGGTCGCGGCACCAGCCGGCCAGGGCCGCGAACTCCTCAGAAGCGTACATTTCGATCCACTTTCGACACTGAGGGTCGTCGGGCAGGCCCTGGCGCTTCAGCTCCAGGCCTATCTCGCTGAAGCCCCAAATGCACGGCAACAGGGCGGCGACCAGCTCGGCGTAATCACCAATGCTGGCGCTGCGCAGGAGGAAGTCGGTGTAAGCCTGGGTGGCCGGGGCCTTTCGCTCTGCCTCGAGGTCGGCGGCGCTGATCCCAAACTGCGCGGCATAAGTCCTGTGGAGGCTCATTTCCGTGGCGAGCGTCTCTCGGGTCAGGTCGGCGAAGCGGCTCATGCTCTCGAGGTCCGGGGCGCGGGCCGCGGCCAGTGCAAGAAGCCGGGCATATTCGATCAGGAAGACGTAGTCCTGGCGGACCCAGAACTTGAACTGCTCGCGGTCCACGGTACCGGCGCCGATGCCGCGGACGAAGGGATGAAAGTGCTGGGCCTGCCATATTGAGTCGGCCAGCGAGCGCATTCGGTCGGTGAGGCGCTCGCTCACGGCTTCGACGCCCTTTTGCCCAGGTGTGATGGTCCAGGCCGCCTCCGGCCGAGGTCGGTCATGGGCGAGCGGTCGGAGCATTCATCGACGCTTCATAGAGCGTATCCCAGTAGAGCAGCTCGTAGCTGAGCATGAGGCGCGAGGTCCGCCGGACCGCGAGCGCCGAGACGCCGGCCCTGAGGCCGGCGTCGACCACAACGAGCGACCGGGCCTCGAAGTCGGTATCCTCGGCCGCGAAGTGGTCGAAGAAGCGGACCTCCTCCGGAGCAAACCCGTATTCAGACTGAAGGGTCAGGCTCATCCTGCGGCAGTTCCCGCCCCAGCCGTCCATATCGATGATAAAGGCGGCGGTCATCTCGGCCGCGGAAGCATACATGGCCGTGAGGGCAAGAAATGCCGTATACGCGTGGGCGCCAGGCAGGGGCTCGTAGGCCTCGAGGTCGGCCTCGGTCATACCCAGGGCGCCCGCGAAGCTCAAGAGCGCTTCGAAGGCGACGGCCTCGTAAGGCGGGCTTTCCAGGAAGAAGCGCCGGACCGGCCAATCATCCTGACGGGAAACGAGAATGGAGAAGCTGCGCATGTCGTTCTTGATGATGTTGTACTGCTCTCCGGCGAACAGGCGGAGCTTGTCGCGCGGCACCGAGCGCCGGCTGAGTGCCTGGAGATACGGGTGATCGTGAATCCGCGCGCTGAGGCCGGCGAGCTCGGCGCGGATCTGGGCGACGAGGGCGGACGCGGTCATCGCGGTCAAAAGTACACCGGATCGAGGTAAACGGGCTTCGGCACTGCCGGAGGGTCAAGGCGGGGAATGTAGAGGAGCTGCTCGCTAAGCGTGTGCGGAAGCCGCGCTAGCGCGCCATAGAGAGCCGAATCAGGGCAGACGGCGACGGAAACGGTGTCGCGGCCGCTGTCGGCCGCCTTGGCGCACAGGGATTCGAGGAGCATCGCCATTTGGTCTTCCGCGCCGCGCTCGCAACCGTAGTCGGCGATCCACCAGCCACGCGTGCCGTTGGCGCCCGTGTGAGAGTGAATGGTCGTGGACGCTCCTCGGTCCCAGACGCCGGCGACGGCGACGAGGGCGCCGTCGCTGAGGCGGCCGTACACGTCGCCCCAGCCGTACTCGCCCGAGCGGGCCAGGCGCCGGCCGAAGTCGACCTGCTGGTAGGGCCGAAAGAGGTCCTCGCCTTCATGGGTGAGGTTGATCAGGCGGACGATATCGAAGATCGGCCCGGCGCCGACTTGCTTCGGCCTGTCGAGCCCCGTCGGGCGGGCATCGAACGTCGCGATCCAGGCCGAGACGGGCCACGGCTTGTTGCCGCTGCGCTCGGCGAAGCTGCGCGACTGGCTGTTAGCGGGCGCGATGAACCAGTAAGAGGAATCAATCTCGCCCGACTCGCGGCCCTGCCAATAATCCGCCACGGCCCGCGTCAGGGCGCCGCCGATGCCGGAGCGCTGGTGCGCGAGATCGATGCGTTCATGGTGAAGATAGAGGAGCAGGTGTTCTTTTCCGTCGATGGGCGCGTGGTTGAGCGCACCGGCGCAGGCGCCGACGATTTCGCTGTTCTCTTCCGCAACCATGACCACCGTTTGCTCCTGGAGGTCGTGCAAGGCGAAGAAGTTCGTCCGGTCTAGCCAGATAGGGTTGTCGCCGAGGTTCAACGGCGTCCGCTTTTCCAATGCGCAGAGGGCGGCGTTGTCTTCGCGGGTGGCCTCGCGGATGTTCACGGGCCTGGCCTGAGGTCGAAGCCCATGGTGCGGAAGTCCTCATCGAAGCCGAAAACAAAGTCGACGTTTTCGCGCTTTCCGATGACGAAGCTGGTGCAGTCCTGGAAGGAGAAAAGCTGGTCGTCGTAACGTTCGAAGATCTGCCAGGCGTCGTCGTCAACGTCCCGCGTGATCCACGCCACTTGAAGCCGGCCGATCTTCTCTGCCGCTTCAGTCATTCTGCGGAGGTCGATGGCACTGCGATGATATCCGTGTCTGGCCAGCCATGAATATGATTCGGCCAGAACGTAGTTAGACGACAAAAGCATTGTCTGGGTCGGGAGACCTAGGAATAATTGCCTGGCGGCGCCGTGATGAGAGTCTTGGGACACCGTCAGGGCGATCCACGCGCCCGCATCAACGAACACGGGCACGGCGCGGCCAGTTCCTCACGACCTTGCCCGTCTTCGTGATCCTGTATTTTTTTGGCCCCCCATACAGGTAATGGTCATGGTTTAACGAGCCGTCGATTGGCGCGTCAGGGTCATCGACCAGGCCAATGATGCCCCATAGGGGGTGTTCCTCCATGGAGTTCAAAGCGGGAAGCTCTCGATCAGCGAGGAGGCGACCGACCGCTTCACGAATGAGCGCGGCCTCCGAGCAGCCCCTTTCCTTTGCCAGGCGCTTCAGGCCCTGCTCCTGCTCATCCTCAATGTAAACCTGCTTGCGCTTCATGATGTATACATCATACATCACCCTTCTCGGGCAGCAGGGAGCCGCGGCCCTTGTCAGCGCGGCTCTATTACTTACGCTCCGCCGCCCTGGGGCTGGCGGAAGTCCGGCAGCTTCAGGCCCGCCGCCAGGTTGTCCTTAAACAGGGGGAAGAGCTGGTCGAGGTCCCAGGGGCCGGGGCTGAAGATTGTGCGCTCGACATCCATGTCGCTGTGGAGGCGGATCGAGTAGCCGCTGGCGCCGAAGGTTCTTCCCGTGATGTTGTTGGCCTCGTCCGAGCACAGGTAAACGACAGCGGGTGCGACGTTCCCGGGGTCGCGCTCGCCAAGGCTGGTCTGCGTGCTCGGCGCCGCCGCGCCCTCGCGCTGCGCCGACGCCGCCGCCAGACCGCGGTCGGTCATGCGCGTCGCGGCACCCGGCGAGATGGCGTTCGCGGTGACTCCGTAGCGTCCGAGCGCGTTGGCGCAACTCTTCATGAAGCCGATGAGGCCCATCTTGGCCGCGGCGTAATTGGGCTGGCCGGCGCTGCCGTTGATGCCGGCGCCCGAGGTGAAGACGATCAGGCGCGAGCCTTCCTCGCGGCGCTGGCGCCAGTGGATCGAGGCGAAGTGCGTCGGCGCGAATGTCCCCTTGAGGTGCACCCGAATAACCGCGTCCCACTCGTCCTCGGTCATGTTGAAGACCATTCTCTCGCGCAGGATACCGGCAACGCAGACCAGGCAATCGAGCTTGCCGTAGGTGTTGATCGCCGTGCGCACCAGGTCTTCGGCGTCGTTCCAGTCGGCGACATCGCCGTAATGGGGGACGGCGGTGCCGCCTTTGGCCTTGATCTCGTCCACGACCTGGTCCGCGGGTCCTTTGTCGCGGCCCATGCCTTCGACCGAGCCGCCGAAGTCGGCCACCACGACCTTCGCGCCCTCGCTGGCCATGAGCATCGCGACGCCGCGGCCGATGCCGCGTCCGCCGCCCGTAACTACCGCGACCTTACCGTCTAGCCTTCCCATCGTGTTCTCCTTTCGGCTTGCGCGGGCGGCTAAGGCGGCCCGCCTGCACTCGCGTCGTTCTACGGCGTATTCTTGAAGAACTCGCCGCCTTTCATGATTGACTTGAGACAGTCCCGGTCCTGCAGCACCTTGATGTCGGCGAGCGGGTCGCCGTCGACGATCAGGAGATCGGCGTACTTGCCGGCTTCGAGGGTGCCGACGTCCCTGACCATGTGGACGCACTCGCTCGCGGTCTTCGTCGAGGCAACGATGGCCTGCATGGGCGTCATGCCGCCCTCGACCATGCGCTGGAGCTCCTCGGCGTTATAGCCGTGCTCACCGACGCCCGAGTCGGTGCCCATTGCGACGCGCACGCCGGCCTCCACGGCGTGAGTGAAGCTGGCCTTATGAGCACCGATGACCTCGTGCGTCTTGCGTACGGACTGAGGAAGGACGCTCCCGGGCTGCTTCTCGTTGCGGCGCAAGACCCAGAGCGGGGCGACGAGCGTGGGTACCAGGAAGGTGCCGCGCTTTTTCATCTCATCCATGACCTCGTCGTCGAGCCAGATGCCGTGCTCAATGGACTCGACGCCGGCGCGGACGGCGTTCTTTATGCCGGGCGTGCCCTGGGCGTGGGCCATGCATGTCTTCCCGGCGGCGGCCGCCGTCTTGACCATGACCTCGATCTCTTCGGGGGAGAATTGCGTGTGGCCGGGTTCGTCGCTGGGCGACATAACGCCACCGGTGGCGTGGAGCTTGATAAAGTCGGCGCCGGCGCGGAGCAAAGCGCGTGTGGCCTTGCGGACTTCCTCAGGACCATCGACGAGGGTTTCCGGCCACTCGGGAGCTTGATTGCGCATGCGGAAGCCCACGGGCATCGTGCCGTCGCCGTGCCCGCCGGTCTGGGACAGCGCGCCCACGGCGATGCGCATGCGCGGGCCGCGGATGAGTCCCTGGTCGATCGCACTTTTCAGTCCCTGGGGCGAACCTCCGGCATCGCGGACGGTTGTCACGCCGGCTTCCAGGGTCTCGCGTGCGTGCCGGGCCGCGATGAAGAGGCTCAGGCTGAGGGAGGTCAGGGCCCGCTCCTGCATGCTGGCAGGCCGGCTCATGAAGTGAACGTGCGCGTCGATAAGTCCCGGCATCACCGTCCGCCCGCCAACATCGATGACCTCGGCGCCCCTCGGCGGTTCGATGCCGGGCCCGCAGCGCTCGATGCGGTCGCCTTCGATAACGATGGTTGCCGACCGGGCGGGGTCGGCGCCCGTGCCGTCGATCAGCGTTGCGTTTGTGATCGCCAGCGTCATTCTCCCCACCCCCGATCGAGTAGAATCGTCTCTCTTGCGAAGTTAGCCAGGGAGGGTGTTCGGTGGCAGTGCGATTCATCAGGGCTCGTCCGAATCTCGTAGTGAGCGACATTCCCCGAGCGATCAAGTTCTATCAAGAAGTGCTCGGGTTCCGGGTCGCGGCGACAATTGAAGACCCGCCGGCGACCTTCGCCCTGATGATGCGGGATGGCGCCGAGCTGGCGCTGGGCAGGGGCGTCAACCCGACGCGGTCGGGCTTCTACGCCTACGTGGAAGGCGTGGAAGAGCTGCACCGCGGCCTGGTCGAGGCAGGCACCGATGCGACGCCTCTCACGACTCAGCCTTGGGGGCTGCGCGACTTCGTCCTGCACGACCCGGACGGTCATATGGTCGCCATCGGCGAGCGCGTGGCGGGAAGCGATCACTGAATCGTTGGTTTGCCGCGCCGCGCGTTTGACCCCGTCGCGGCGGATAGAATCGCCGCGCATCGGCCTACCCCTTGGCCATCTTCGCGCGCTCCTCGGCGATGAGATCGCGGCGCAGAATCTTGCCGGAAGCTGTCTTCGGGACTTGCTGGATAAACTCGACTTCCCGCAATTTCTTAAAGGGCGCCACGCGCTCCTCGATGAAAGCCATGAGCTGCTGGGCTGTGGCCTCCATGCCCTGACGCAGGACGACGAACGCCTTGGGCGCCTCGCCCGACTCGGGATCGGGCTTCGGAATTACGGCGCAATCGAGGACGGCCGGATGCTCCATCAAGAGGCCTTCCAATTCCGCGGGCGCGACCTGGTAGCCGCGGTATTTGATCATCTCCTTGAGCCGGTCGAGGATGGTGACATAGCCGTCTTCGTCCATGCTCACCAGGTCGCCGGTGCGTAGCCAGCCGTCCGGGGTGATCGTCTCGGCGGTGGCGTCCGGCCGGCCCCAGTAGCCCTTCATTACCTGAGGGCCATAGACCAGGAGCTCACCGATCTCGCCCGCCGCAAGGACCGCGCCCGTTTCGAGGTCCACGACCTTCTCCAGGGTGTCGGACACGGGCGGACCGACCTTACCTTCCTTCACGCGGTTCAGGGGATTGACGTTGGTGAGCGGGCTGGCCTCGGTCAGGCCGTAACCCTGGAGGAGCGGCGTGCGCAGCACCTTCGCGGCCCGCGCGCCGACTTCGGGTGGCAAGGGCGCCGCTCCGGACATGATGAACTGGAGCGATGAAGTGTCGAAGCGCTCGGCGTTGGAAAGGTTGGCGATCGCGAGCGCCGCCGGCGGCACCAGGTAGAGGTTGGTGAGCTGGTGCTCCTGGATCAGGGCCAGCGCCTGCTCTGGGTCGAAGCGGGAGAGGACCATCTGGGTCGCGCCCGCGGCCAGCCCCCCGTTCATGAGGATAATCATCCCGTAGATGTGGTAGAAGGGCAGGAAGTCAAGCAGGGCGGAGTAGGTCGTGATCGCGCCGGTCGCCAGGAGCTGGCGGATGTTCGACGTCAGGTTGAAGTGCGTGAGCATCACGCCCTTGGGCAGGCCGGTGGTGCCGCTAGAGTAGGGCAGAACGGCGAGGTCTTCCTTCGGTCGGATGGCCACGGGCGCTGGATCGGGCGATACGCCCTCGAGCATGGCGTCGAGGTCTTCGACTGCGAAGACATGCTTAAGCCCCGGCAGATTCCTCTTCGCCTCCTCGACCGTCGCCAGATTCGCGGCAGGTGCGAAGACGGCGACGGCGCCGGCGTCGCCGAGCTGGTGCTCGACCTCGCGCTCCCGATAGAGCGGGTTCAGCGTTGTTGCGACAGCGCCGGCGCGCAGGATGCCGTGCATGATGATCGGGTACTCGACACAGTTGGGCGCGTAAACGCCGACGAAGTCGCCCTTTTTCACGCCCCTCTCCTGAAGGACGCGGGCCAGTCGGCCGGAGTTCGCCCATACCTGGGCGAAGGTGTACTTCTTGCCTTCGGGGTTAACGAAGGCGACCTTGTCGGGCAAACGCTTCGCCGTCGCCTCCAGGAAGGAGGAGACGGGCATCTCAGGATAGGGCTCGAGGCTCAACCAGGGGCTGTGAGCGATCATGGCAGGCTCCTGAACGAAGTTCGGATCGCGCTCGAGTGGCCGGTGCTGCCTGCCTGTGTCAGGCGTCGGCCGGTGCGTGTGGGCGGGGTGCGGGGCGAGCGCAGTATTGCACAGGGTCAGGAGCGCGTAAAGGCGGGCGCTTGCCGGGCTGTCGAAACTGCCCGGGCCGCACTCGCTCCACGGCGATGGGCGTTGATACCATGGATCAGGCCCCCAGCGATCCGTTATCGCAAGTCAGGGACGATCTGAATGACCTCCACCGCAGCCCCTCTCGCCGTCGAAGCGCGCGACCTCGCCAAGAGCTATCAGACCGACGACCTCGTCGTGCAGGCGCTGCGCGGCGTCTCGCTGGCGGTGCCGCGCGGCGACATGGTCGCGATCATGGGGCCCTCGGGCTGCGGCAAGACAACCCTGCTCAACTGCCTCAGCGGGCTGGACACGCTCGACGCCGGCGTCGTCAGGGTAGATGGCGTCGACCTGAGCGACCTTTCCGACGACGCGAAGAGCGCCTACCGGGCGAAGAGCATGGGCTTCGTGTTCCAGTTCTACAACCTGCTTCCGGTCCTGAGCGCAATCGAGAACGTGGAGCTGCCGCTGCTGGTGAGCGGCGTGCCGGCGCGCATCGCTCGTGAGCGCGCCCTGAACGCGCTGCGACTGGTGCACCTCGTCGAGTGGGCGAACCACCGCCCCGCTCAGCTCTCCGGCGGCCAGCGGCAGCGCGTCACGATCGCGCGCGCCCTGGTGAACGAGCCGGCGATCGTCTGGGCCGACGAGCCGACGGGCGACCTCGACTCCAAGAACGCAGAGGAGATCATGGACATCATGGTCCGGCTCAACGCCTCTAATGGCCAGACCTTCGTGATCGTCACGCACGATATCAAGGTGGCCGAAAAGACCTTCCGCATCGTGAACATGCTCGACGGCCAGATCGTCGACGAGGCCCTCACCGAGCGCGGCCGCGCGCGCAACGGGGGAATCGCGGCGGGCGCCTGAGGGGAGACAGCGTGAACGATCTCTTCGGCGTTTCGATGACCCTGATCATGTGGGTGCTTCTCGTCGTCCTCGGGGTCGCTCTCGCCTCGGTCGCCTTTGTGGCACTACGCAACCGGGTGATGTTCAAGATCGGCGTGCGCAACATCCCCCGACGCCGGGCGCAGACGGTGTTGATCGTCCTCGGCCTGATGCTCAGCACGCTGATCATTTCCGCCGCCTTTACGACCGGCGACACCGTCAACCGCACGATCACCAGCGAGATTTACAACGGCCTGGGCTCTCTGGACGAGACGATCCACATTCGCACCGGCCAGCGCGAGGAGCTCGGAGGCGGCGACGACGCCCCGGCGCGGGCGGAGACCTTCAGCGCCGAAGACGGTGCGGCCGTCGTCGCGAAGCTGGAGGGGAATTCACGGATCGACGCTCTCGTGCCCGCCTACCAGGACGTCGCGGTGGCCGTGAACCCGCGCGGTCGCTTGAGTACGGCCGCGTTTACGGTCCTCGGGCTCGATGCCGTCCGCTCGCGCGGACTGCCGGACATCGAGACCCGAGGCGGCGATACGCTGCAGCTGTCGGACCTGGGGCGAGGCGAGATCTACATAACAGAGAGCGCCGCGGATGACCTGGACCTGGCCTCAGGCGACTCGATCGACCTGATCGTATTCGGCAACACCACTTCCTTCCGGGTCAAGGCAATTGTCCGCGACAGGCGGCTCGCCGGGTCCGGCGGGATCTCTATTCGCAGCCAGGGCGGGGTCTTGCCGCTCCCCGCCGCCCAGGAGCTGTTCGGCGCGGCCGGGCGCTTGACCATGATCGCGGTCTCGAACCAGGGCAACGCCCGAGAAGGCCTGACCCACGCCGACGCCGTGGAGGCCGAGATCCGCGGCGTTCTCGCCTCAACGCCGACGTCCGTTCCTCTCGACGTCGGCGACCTGAAGAAGCGCGGCGTCGAGATCGCCGAGACCGGCGCCAGCCTGTTCACGACATTCTTTCTCGTCCTGGGACTGTTTTCGATCGGCGCCGGAGTCCTCCTGATATTCATGATCTTCGTGATGCTGGCGGCCGAACGGAAGTCGGAGATGGGAATGGCGCGGGCGGTCGGCACCAAGCGCGGCGACCTCGTCCAGACGTTCCTGTCCGAGGGTATGGCCTACAACATCGTGGCGGCGATGGTCGGCACCAGCCTCGGCGTCGGCGTGGCCTTCACGATCGCGCGCATCGCGGCTTCGCTGTTTTCGCGCTTCAACGTCGACATCTCGCCCTATGTGACGCCGCGCAGTCTGGCGATCTCGTATTGCCTTGGCGTAGTGCTGACCTTCCTCACGGTGACCTTCTCGTCCTGGCGGATCAGCAACATCAACATCGTGAGGGCGATCCGGGATATCCCCGATCCGCCGACCCCTAAGCCTCTGTGGAGTACGCGGGGCCTCTGGCCGATTTTGCGCCGCCTCGTCTTCAAGCGCGGCCGGAGAAGCGCCTGGCTGGTGCGACCCGCCCTCCTGATCGGCGGACTGGCCATAGCGATGGGAAGCGGCGGCATCGACTCGACGCTGCTCCAGGTCCTAGTCGCGATGGCCGGAGGCCTGCTGTTCGTCTGCGGCATATTCCTGACCTTCCAGCTCGGACCCTTGTTCGTCGCGGGCGGCCTGCCCCTTATCGTCCTGGGTTCGTCCTCCGGCCAGTCGTTCCCGCTCTACATGGGACTCTCGCTGTTGCCCCTGGGCCTCGCCCTGTTGGTCCGGTCGTTCGGGGCAAACGAGCGCATCACCTATACGATCGCAGGCCTCACCCTGCTCTACGTGTGGGAGTTCGACTTCACGATTGGACTGATCGAGAAGGTGTTTGGCAAGAACGACGGCGACGTCGAGATGTTTTTTCTCAGCGGCGTGATGATAACGGTCGCGGCCACCTTCGTCGTGGTCTATAACTCCGACCTGATATTGGGCCTGGTGACGCGGGCGGGAAGGGGGCTCGGCGCCCTGGTGCCCTCGATCAAGATGGCTGTCGCCTACCCGCTCGCCAACAAGGTGCGCACCGGCATGACGATGGCCATGTTTTGCCTCGTCGTCTTCGCCCTGATCGTGATGTCGTCGATGAATTACAACTTCAAGCACCTGTTCCTGAGCAACCGGTCTCTCGGCGGCTGGGACGTCTTCGTCAGTGAAGGGCCGACGAATCCGATCCCGGACCTTCGCCAGGCTTTGGCCGCGGCCGGTTCGCCGGCTTTAACGCAGGTCCAGGCGGTCGGCGTCACGTCGATCGTCAGCGAGCGGCGGGCGCGAGTCTGCCAGGTGACGGAGCAGAACCCGACTCGGTGCGACGCCAGCGACCCGCGCAGATTCGAGAGCTACGAGGTGCGCGGCGAGGACCCGGGCTTCCTATCGAACGCGGTCATTCACCTCCAGGCCCGGGCGCGCGGCTATGACTCCGAGGAAGCCGTATGGGCGGCCCTGGGACGGGACCCGAGCCTGGCGGTGGTCGATTCGGGAGCGCTGGCCGGCGGCGGCGGCTTCGGCGGCGGCGGCTTTATCAAGGGAATCGATCAGCGAGCCAAGCAGTTCGAGCCCGTAACCCTCGTTCTCCTCGACCGCGCGACGGGAAACACGGCCCGCGCGATGGTGATCGGCGTTATCGAGCTCGGCTCGAGCAACTCGTTCGGCGGCATTCACATATCGAGCCGCACTCAGGAAGAGATATTCGGCACCGCCGACTTCCGTCGCTTTTTCCTCAAGACTACACCGGGTGCCGACAAGCGCGCGGTGGCGCGCGAAATCGAAGCCGCCCTCCTGACCACAGGCGCCCAAGCCGATTCGCTGCGCCACCAGGTGGACCAGGACTCGGCGACGTTCACGGGTTTCTTCCGGCTGATGCAGGGTTTCATGGGCCTGGGACTATTCGTGGGCGTCGCGGCGGTCGGCGTGATTGCCTTCCGGACGGTAGTCGAGCGGCGTCAGCAGATCGGCATGCTGCGAGCCCTGGGATACACGCGGCGGATGATCGGCATGACCTTCTTGATCGAGTCGGCCTTTATCGCCTTCATGGGCGTGGCGAGCGGCATCGTGTTCGCGCTGATCCTGGCGCGCCAGCTCATCACCGAGCAGTTCGCGAATCAGGGCGTGACGTCGTTCGTGATCCCCTGGGTGCAGGTGGCCATAATCGGCGGCCTTGCCTTCGGTTCTGCCCTCATAATGACCTTGGTCCCGTCGCGCCAGGCAGCCAGCATCCCGATCGCGCGCGCCTTGAGGTATGAATAGGAATGCGCACCGACTTCTTTGAGTCCGACCCGTTTTCACCGCGCAAAGCCGACCTGCTCCTGACGGTCGACACCGACTACCGCTTCACGAAGGGTGATGAGATCGTGATTGAGAACGGCAATCGCATGACCAAAGTCCGCGTGATGGACGTCCGGATTCACGTGAAGCAGGGCGTCTTGAGCCGCGAAATTCTGGCGCTGAGGTTGTAGAGGGCCCACAAAAGGCGCGCCCGGGTGTCTGCACGGCCTGTCGACGGCTGCTGATTTACTTGACACTATCTTGTTCGCCTAAATAGATTGGTTCGGTGTCTTCTCGCAGAACAGGCATGAAACCATCGCTCCGGGCTGGCCTGGCGAGCGCTGGTAGACGCAATTTGGCGATTGCGGCCCTGTGCTTGACGGCGCTGACAGGGGCGTGCGGCGTACCGATATCCGCCGAGGATCTCACGGAGACACCAGAAGCAGAAACGGTCGGAGTTCAAATCTCACCGGCCTCGGTCCGGATCGCCGGCCCCGTCAGCGCGGCTGACCTCACTGCCATCGCCACAGTTCCGCCGGCCGCCACGCCCAGCATCCTCGGGACCGCGAGCGCCACCTCGCCGAGGCCGGCCGCTACCCAGACGCCCTCAACCGCGTCTTCGGCGCTGGCAAGCGGCAGCCCCACGCCGGCAGGCGGCGGCTCGGCCACGCCGGCGCCAACGTCGACACCATCTCCGTCCGCCGCGGACCTGACCGCCCAGGCTGTCAAGTACCTCAACGACTACCGGACGAAGAGCGGTCGGGAGGCGCTGCGTGTCGACCCGAATCTGTCGGCGGCCGCGTCGGCCTATGCGCGTTTGATGGCGGATAAGAGCTGGTTCCTCTGCCGTTGCGACGTCCACACCGGGCCTGACGGCTCTCAGCCCGAGAGCCGGATCGCCGCCGCCGGCTATCGCGGCCGCTTCCGCGGCGAGGCCCTTGCCGCCGGTCAGGCCAGCGGCGACCAGGCAATCATCACCTGGCTCAACAGCGGCCCACACGCCGCTATCGTCCTCGATACATCCGCTGTCGACGTCGGCATCGGCTACGCCTATAACCCGTCGGACCCCTATCACCACTACTGGGCGCTCGTAACCGCCATCCCTTAGCGGCCTAACACTCCGGCAACCGCCCGCGTCAGGCGCCCGCGGAGGCCCGGGGAGCCGCTAATCGTGCGACTATCCCAGGTCTGCACTATCTCGCGGCGAGAATCTTGCGCGGAGGCCGTACCTCTCTCGACCGCGAGGAACGGCTTCCGCACCTCCAGACGAGCGACCAGGCCATCAGTCGCGCCCGCCAGGGCGGCGATGTCGCTGACGATGCCTGATAGGCCCGGCTCCGAGGCCGGGAAGGATGCTCGGTAGCGGGGCACGAACTCCCAGGTCCAATCCTCGATGATATAGAGGCCGCCCGGGCGCAGGAACGGGAACAGGGTCACGAAGCTGGCCTTGGTCGGACCGTAGAAGTGGGAGGCGTCGTCAATCACCAGGTCCAAAGGCGCATCGAACTCCTGGGTGACGATTTGACAGAGCCTTTGCGAGTCGGCCTGGTCCGTGGCCCAGAAGGTCTTGAGGCGGTCTTCCAGGCCTCGTTCCTGGACGTAGCGCCTGAACGCCGGCCGGTCGCCGCGGTCCATGAGGTCAACGGCGACCAGCTTGGCCGGCCGCAGGCACTCCATCAGGAGGACGGCGCTTCCCCCTTCCCAGATGCCGAGCTCGAACACGTTGCCGGCGCTGAAGCCCGGATATCCCGCCGCGAAGAAGGCGTCGTACTCGTCCAGCATTGCCCTGGTCTTGAAAAGCCAGAAGACGTCATCGCGCAGCTCACCCTCACGCTCGGCCTCGCCCTCGATCAGGAACACGAGGTCATCGAGGAGGACACGGTCGCCTTGCCATACCAGACGCTCGAACATGGCAGAGCGATTTTAGCAATGAGCAGCCGGCGCTGATGGGCTCAGGAGACGGCGCGACGGAGGTCGGCGGCCAGCGGGGGCGGCTCGACGTGATCGATGCGGATGCTGTCGCAGCCTACCCAGGTCGCGGCCTCGCGCAGGGCGCAGGCCATTGCCTCCACCGCGGATGGGTCTTCGAACGACACCCGTCTGGCCACCAGGGTCCGTCCTTCGCGGGCGGGGTCGACGCGGGCGGCGAGGCGCCCCTTGGCGAGGAGCGGCATGGTGAAGTAGCCGTGGACGCGCTGGTCCTTCGGCTTGTAGGCCTCGAGCAGCAATGAGAAGCCGAAGAGCCGCTCCGTCCTCGCCCGGTCCCAGATCAGGGAATCGAACGGCGAGAGCAGAGTGGGGCGGTGGTCCGGAGGAGCTGGTTCGGCCATCGCCGCGGGGTGAATGAAAGCCGCGTCTTTCCATCCCTCTACCGTCACGGGGACCAGGCCGCACTCATCGATTGCCTGGTCGAGCAGGCGGCGGGGCGTCTGGGGACTGCCCCAGCGGGCCGTGAGGCGAAAGTACTCCGCGATGTCGCGTTTGGTCCCCACGCCGAGGGCACGCGCCGCGTGGCCGACCAGGAAGCGGTAGCACTCCTCGTCGGAAGGCTCTTGTGTTCGGATTTCGGCTGGCAGGGCCCGCTCGGGCAAGTCGTAGACGCGCTTCCACCCCTTCCGAGTCACACAGACGGCCTCGCCGCGAATGGCCAGGACCTCCACGGCGCTCTTGGCCGCAGACCAGTTCCAGAAGCCGGGGCCGCCCCTCGCGCCGCCCAGGTCGGTCGCGGTCACCGGCCCGTCGCGGAGGCGAGCCCGCACCTCCGCGTACAACGGCTCAGACGCCGCCGGCAGCGGCCGCTGACCGAGGTGGCGACGGCGGAAGGCGAAATAGGGCCACGTCTCCAGGGGAAAGACGCAGTTCGCGTGGCCGTGGTACTCGAACGCCGCAGCCGGCTGTCCCCAGTACGCGTCTTCGATGGACCTCTTGTCGACAGGACCGATGCGGGCGCAGGGCACGAGCTCGTGGGAGCGGGCGAGGACTGAGATCGTGTCGAGCTGGACAGCGCCGAGCGCGCGCAGCACGCCGGGCACCCCGCCCTGAATCCTCGGGCCGCAGAGCCCCTGGCCGCGCAGGCCAAGTTGGCGCGCCTCCTGGGCGCTGATCCCCTCGACCGCTGTCGTGGTCGCGTCCAATGCTCGGCGACCTCCGTCAAACGAAAGCTCGACCCGAGGGTCGAGCTCTTGCATGGTAAGTGGCGCGCTGAGTGGGACTCGAACCCACGGCCTCAGCCTCCGCAGGGCTGCGCTCTATCCGCTGAGCTACCAGCGCGTCTCGATTGGTGCCGAAGGTGGGATTTGAACCCACACGAGCAAATGCTCACTACGCCCTGAACGTAGCGCGTCTACCGTTCCGCCACTTCGGCGCTGCTCTAGTTTAGCGCATCGGCTGAGGCGGACGGTACCGGACCAGGGCGCTAAGGCGCGCGCCAGCGCCGGTACTCCGGCCAGATGTCCTTCGTGCCCCAGCCCTTCCAATATGTGTAAAGCGCGCGACGGATGTCGAGTTCGAACAGGGTCTCAAAGTCCTGGCGGCCGAGGCGCCCGCCCGAGGCGACGACGACGGCCTTCCGGCGCTCGGCGTTGTCAACCCGGCGGGCGCGGCCGCTGAGGTAGAACTCCTCGCCGCCCGCGGGCGGCGGCCCGGCGTGAAGGGCGAAGCGGCCGTCGCGCAGGAGGTCATCGTGCTTCGGCGACATGCTGACGACGAAGACGTGGAGTCTGCCGGACGCGACGACCGGCATCACAGGGTGTACGCGCGGTCCGCCGTCGCGCCGGACGGTGGCCAGGTAAGCGATGCCGTCCCCGGTAGGGTTCAGCAGGCGCTCCCCGTGGGTACCGAGCTCCGGATCGCGCGCACGAAGTTCATCCCAGGTTGCCATCGCCGCGGCCTCCGTGCGTTGAGCTGTCGCCAGGGTTTGGGGTGGTGGGCGGTACAGGACTTGAACCTGTGACCCCTTCCGTGTGAAGGTGTCGAACGGAATGCCGCTTAGAGAAGGTCTTATCAGATACGAAGCCGCGTCCCTGATTTTCTTCGGTTACGTGGTCACTTGTGGCGGGGTGCCCGCCGAAGCCAGCGGGTTGGGGGGATTATCGGTTCTGCCACCGCCGACGCGCAAGTAGGCGACCTCTGGCAGATGCCCTGACGCCGTCGGTTCCTTCGGGATCGCCGTGGAAGACCATGTTACCGCCCTTGCGGGCACGGGCACGCCGTTGGTCTCGGTTCATGTTCGCCACCGCCGTGGTGCCGCCGATGGCTCCGGCTGCCTGATTGCGGGGATTCGTCATGCCGAAGGCTCGCCAGAGATCGTAAGCGGTCACCGTGGCACCGTGGCGGGCGCGCAGCATTGCGGCGGTGAGCCTGAAGAGTTCGGCGGTGTCGTCGTTTCCAACGACGCCGAAGGTATAAACAACATACGGCGCGGTGATCGTGGTGATTCTCCTGTGTTGATAGTCGGCAAATTGCGTTTTACGATCAATGTACCAGCGTCCTTGAGAAGATACCGCGCGGATCATACGCCTGAATGCTCTTAGAATCGATTCTGAGCCAATTCTGACGGTTTATCGGCGTGAGCCGTATGGATGGGTCACTCGCGCTCTTTGCTTGCCTCAATCATTAGTCGGCGCATGTGCGCAACCTCGCGCCGATATTGCCCATCCGTGCTTTTCTTACGTAGGGCGCGGAAGTAGGAATCGAACCAATACAGAAGGGCGACGCGGGTTTTCGGCTCACCGAGTTTGCCGAGGTGAAAACGTATGTTACCGCTCACGATGGTGTCACCGTATCTCTCGCGTTCTCGCCTTTTCGCGTCGGCTTTATACTTCCCCCAGCACGGGCGACAGACGTTGCGCCTCGACACGAACTCGGACGGCTGAAGTCTTGCCCCGCATTGGGAGCACGGTTGTTTTTTAGGCTTGTTCCGATTGGCGTATTGGGTGCGAGTCCGGATTTGGATGTTTTCAACCCGTGCGTTAAGCCAATTCCCATCCTTTGGAATAGCGAATAGATCGGCGGGTATGGTCACGCCATGTTCTCGCTCGTAAATGAAACGTAGGGCGGGAGCCATCTTGTGAGTATTGGGGAACCCCGATCTGTACGGGGGGTGTCCTTTAGGCAGGACGCATTGACGGATACGGGGTTTCGAACGATCCCCGTGATCGAATTCAGTGTACCTGTACCCGCAAGGCTCGCTCGCTTCGCTCGCTGGGAGCAACGCGGCTTTGCCTATTCTGGGCACAACGCACCGTGTGATCTCTGACCGAAGGGGTTTTGTCGCACACACCAGCGGAGTTTAATTTGTTGATCTAACCTGTATACCGATACCGATACCGATAATGTACGCAATGCTCTATACGTCTTACAGATATAGATCAATAAATATATATCCGCTGGTGTGTGCGACAAACAGCGTTGACGCTGTATTCCCGTACCGTCGAACAGAGGGTGCGACGTGCAAAACATGACGATGCCGCGTCTTTCTCTGGCGGTGCATCACAGGTCTCTTAGGAGATTTGCATCCCCTCTGTGAGGGCACCGCCGAAGAGACACGGCACCGTCAAGTTGCCCTTTATGGGCGTCTATCGAAGTGTAGACCCTTCGTGCTTAGCGTCAAGCGGCCAAGTTAAACCGCTTCGATCTTCAGCCGTAGCAATCGTATGCCCGCGACGCAAAGTCGCGGGCTCAACGTCGGCATTTCGTCCGACAGCGCTGCATCGACGCACCACGGTTCGACGCCGGCTTCTTCCGCAACATCTCGCGCTGTAACGCCGCGAGCCTCAAGGTGCGCCAGTAAGTCGCGCAACGCTTCGCTGATATCGCTCATTCGACCCGACCTCGCGCCAACGCCGCGACGATGCGCGGATCGAGCCACTCATACCGATCCGCGATCTGGGTAAAGGTTTCCTCGTCCGCAATCTTGCGTGGAAGAGGCGTGTCAAGGATTTTGTTAACCTCGACCATCATCTCCGCGATGAGTTGATCGCGCTCGGTGAGTTCGCCTTGTGCGACTCGGAGCCCCGCCAACAGTGTGCGGACGATAGCCTTAGCCGCGCCGAGTTCGCTGACATCGACTTCATCCCCGCTTCCGCGTGTCAGCATATCGCTGGCCGCGAATGACGCGGCTTTGAATGCGGCTGTGATCCACGAGGCTTCACGATTCGCACTCAAACCCACGATGCTGATCTCCAAAGCCTCGATCTCGCGGATTACCAGTGTTTTGACGCCGTTCTCTTCTTCGAACGTCGCATCGCGCACGATCACGCCGACAGAAAGCCCAAGCCTTACGCCAGCCTGCAACTGCCGCCATATTTCCGCGACACGGGCAGAGCCAACGTCGAGCGTGGCGTCAATGACGAGTTCGTGATGATTGCCGACCTTGTCGACCTTTGCAGCCGTAATGGTTCCCGCCGCGTCTTCGGGTCGATACGTATGCGCAATGAACAACGTTCGATTTGGAAACTGGTCAGCCATCTGCAAAAGCGCAGAGACCGCGAAACGGTCCTGACCGAGATCGGGTAGATCGCTTGACGCCGTGGCGCGGATCGTTGGCTTGCTTCCGGCGTCAGCGCTCTTGCTGATCGGCGCGAACAGATCGAATCTTCGAAAGTTGTTAGTTGGCATTGACAGCCGTCCTTTCGTCGAGGGCTTTCAAGCCCTCTTCGACGCGCCATATTAGTTCGTTGAGCCGCGCGTCATAGCCGTTGCCGAGCCATGAGCGAAGTTCGGATAGTATTTCCCGTCCCGCTCTTAGGCTGGAATTTGGAAGGCGGGAATCGAGTCCGAATACGAGGCGTTCGACGCGCCTCGCGAGTGCATCGACCCGTTGGGCTGGCGTCCAGACCTTATCCGCCCAACTCACGATTTCCTGACCTTCTTTCTGACTGCTGTCGTGGGCGTCGGCTCGGCAACGGGCGCGCCGCGCCATTCATGACTGATCAGCCTTATGACTTCTTGCAACCGTGCGCGCACCGCCGCGTGTTCATCTGGCGGTAGGTACTGGTCAAGGTGACGACGTTCGAGGTCCCGCCGTTCGACGTGCAAGGCGTCCTGTGTCTCGTCTCTAGTGGCCATTTTCGAGCCTCCTCTTTCGGGCAGCGATTCCGGCTCTCATGGCTGCCCTGCGTGCGGGCGGATATTTGCCGCGCGTCGCGTGCATCTTCGCTTGTACATCGTCGCGATGCATTGCATCCTGATGGCGCGCTCGAAAGTCGGGGTCTAGCCATAACAATGTTACCGCTGCGCGTTGGCGTTCTGAGAGTGTTTCGCGCTGTTCGGGAGTTCGCATTACTGCGCGAGGTTTCGAGGTAGGCAATGTGTTCCTCGTTTCTTTTTCTGGGCGGACGGCGCGGCAGCAATACTTGCCGGTCAAGGAGTTGAACCGACGCCGCGCCGTCCGTCCGTGGCCAACGTCCGCATGTTGACCGTCTTTATGATGCGCGCAACACCGCCGCGCGTTCGCGTAGTTCTGCCGCTCGGGTTGGCATGGCTGCGATGGCGCTCGCTTCTTGTTCCAATTGCCGTGCCGACTCTTCGAGGGCAGCGGCTTCAAGACGGCGGTCGAGAGCCGCGCGGAATGCGCTCTGTTTGTCCACGGGTCGGCGTTGTAGCAATTCAGCGGCGAGCCAGTCTCGCGCTGGTGCGGACAATTGTTCCATGACTTGGAGCGGTGTGTTCGCAGATGGCGCAATGCCGACGCGGACGGCGACCTCGACAACGCGACATGCGATCTGATCCAAGACGGGTGTCTGATTTCGGCTGGCAGATGAGCGAAGGATTTCGAGCACGTAGGCAACGGCGCTGAGCCAGCCTGCCATAATATCATCGCCGTCGCCATAGCGATACGTAACCGTGCGCCTGCTGACGTTCGATATGATTTCGTCAAAGCGGTCGGTGAGTTCCTCGAATACTTTTGGCTCGATTGCTGCCGCGTCAGACATTTTGTGCGCTCCTTAGTTAGCGTTGCTTCAAGGATGATTAGAGTGATGAGAAAAGGCAAGCGCATTCTTGATTTAAGGTGGGTGTACGCCGCCCAAGGAACGCGGCGCGGAAACCGTGGGGGGGGGTGCCGATGCGTAACGGTGCTCTACATAGGAGATATCACACGGCGCGCAATGCCTATCTATTTGAGGCGACCCCGCCCGTGCGACGTTCCCGACACCTCCTCTGGGACTTGTGACCGTGGGGGTCTGTCGCTCGCGTTGTGCGTTTGTTCGCTCGCCGGTCTCTCCGCTCCCGCGCCCGCCGTCCCCTTCGGTTGCCCCGTCGTGGTCGCGGCTCTTCCCTGCCTGCCTGTCATAGGTGACCAGCGGACGGCTTCGCTGCCTGCCGCGCTGGTCCTGGTCCCTGTCCTTGTGGTGCCCGTCCCTGTGCGTTGTTGCCCGTCGAGGGCATAGGGAGCCCGCTGGAGTCCTGTGTGGCCACATCCCTGTGTGGTACACCGCTCGATTCTTTTACGGGCTCGGACGGGCATCCTGTAGCATCGACTTCCGGTGATCTTGCGGCGTTGTACTGCGCGCCGGTCTGCGCTCGCCTGTTTGACTGTTACGGGTGACATACAGGGCGACGGCGGGCTTCTCACAGTCCCCGTGGGCGGCTTACGGGTCGCGTGGGTGCTTTTCTGTGATACGTGCGGTTGGCGTTCATTTGGCGATCAATTGGCGTCGTGCTGTATTTCGTATCTGTGTGATGGGTTCTTTAGGTTCGTTTGGGCGTTCGTCTGACGCCCACCCCCCGCGTGATGGGTGCGCCAAGATTTTCGCGGCTTTTGTAGTAGATTCACCGCGAATTTCCTATCTGTATCTCTTCAGATGATCCCGAGTCTTGCCGATATTTAGAGGGAAGGGGGTAGCCATGAATCAGACTCAGATCATTGTTAAGACGGCTCGCGATCCCCATGCGACGCTTGAGGCACACGAGATTCGTAGGCTCCTATCCATGCCCGATAGACGGGGTTGGAAGGGCAAGAGGGCAGCGGCTCTGTTGGCAGTGCTTAGTTATGGCTTGAGGATCGGGGAAGCGACCACGCTTCGGCTGGCTCAGGTAAAGAAAGACAAGGGCGGATGCCTCGAACTTCGCGATGTTAAGACGTTGAAGCGCCGGGATCACAAGCGGTCGATCATCCTTGACGAAACGGCGTCGGGTTATGTGCGCGACTGGATCGCGGCATCGGGCTCGAAAATGTACCTTTTTCCCGGTAGGCGTGATCATCTGAGCACCGACGCCGCCGGCGCAATCGTCAATCGATATTTGAAAGTAGTCCGACCTGATACCAGTGCGCACAACCTTCGCCATTCATTCGCCACCGAAGTAGTCAGGCAGACAGGATCGATCTGGGTTGCGAGCAAGATGCTCGGTCATGCCGATATCCGCTTGACCGACCGCATGTACAGCCACGCGAACCTGACCGATGCCCGAACGGTTGCGAAGGCGCTGCATGAGGCGAAGGCGCGTCGCGCACCGCGTCGGACCGCAGCAACAAATTTCACCCCCCCGTAGGGGGGGTGTTTTTGCGTGTGCGACATTTCGTTACACCGCGTGTGCGACATTTCGTTACACCGCGCCAGGGCGAGTGTAACGTTCGGTCGGGCGCGAAGTGCATCACGCGAAAAACAGGAACGGCTATTTACGCACTCGGCGGTGAATAGACGTGACGTGCGCCGTGTCGGTTAGGCGGATCAGCGATTGTTAACCCGCCGAATATCCTCGATAGCGAGCGTATTGCTCGCCTTCCGGCTGTATCTGTCCAGCATTTCATAACTCGACCATCCGCCCGCCGCCTTGACGCTGGATGGCTTCGCCCCCGCCTGAAGTTGTCGGATAGCCCATGTGCTGCGGAAGCGGTGTACCCCGCCATGGCGGATGCAGTGTTCGCACCCCTGACCTTCGGGATGGTGATTTCGCTCGCGGCATTGATCTTGAATGCGGACGATGATCCGACCGAGCATCTGGTTGATCGAGTCCGACCGCAAATTGCGACCTCGATGATCGACTTGCCCACCTCGCAAGGACGGGAACAGGGGACCGCGTGCCATGCCGCTCACCCGAAGGTGACGGACGTAGCGGTTGACCTCGCGCATGGCTTCCCCGTACAGGGTCGTCATGCGGGAATCATCCTCGCGCCGGGTTTGCTTCGCGGTGCTTCGGCGGACTTCGATCACCCCGTTGTCGGGGTTGTAGTCGGAGAACATCAGACCGGCAAGTTCCTTGCGACGGACACCCGACGCCAGCAATACATGAACGATGGCGCGGTTGCGTAGGACTTCGAGGTCGGCACTGTTAGGCTTGCCGATGGCGTCGAGGATGCGCCGGACCTCTTCGGGAGTGTACGGCTCGCCTACATCGTCCTGAACGCGATCCTTCGGGATTTCGGTCTTCGTGAAGTAGTCGCAAGGAGACTTCTTGACGAAAGGCGGGTTGTTTGCTTCGTCGTCGTCGTCAAGGCTTTCCCTGACCGCCCAATTCCAGAACGTCTTGAGGACGCGGTACGCGGTCGCCACGGTGCCAGCCGCCGCAGACCGTTCTTTGCGTAGGTAGTCGAGGTAGGCTCTGACGTAGGCGAAGCCGCGCTTCCCCTGAAGGCTGCCCATGTCGGTAGGGCAATCCTCGCGAGCCAGCCATGCGGCATAGTCGTTTACGTAGTGGCGATAACGATAGACGGTAGCCTGAGACATGTCGCGGGCGGTGTAGTCCGCGACGAAATCGCGGATCGTCTCTTCGATTGTGACCTCGGAAGCATGATTAGAGGCTTGTCGAATTACGTGGTCACTCTGCGACTTAGACAATTCTTGAGTGGTCAAATCGGCACCCCTTCCCGTCTTCAGTATCGGCAGGCACACCGCCGATCTGAATCTGAAGTGACCTCGTAATTGAGAACGTCAGGGATGCTGAAGTGTTTCAGTGGTGGGCGGTACAGGACTTGAACCTGTGACCCCTTCCGTGTGAAGGAAGTGCTCTGCCAACTGAGCTAACCGCCCTGGGGCATCAAGGATTTTATCACTCCCGGCAGGCTCAAGGACGGACCCGCGGCCGAGATTGGTCATGGGGTCAGCGACCGGCACAACGTGACGCCGGCGGCGTTTTGGGCAGACCCAGGACCTTTGGATCGTTGACCACGGAGGTGAGTTCGTCGAGGTCGACTCACGCCCTCGGCCCGCCTCAGCGGGGGAGGAGGTCGTCGCCATCAAGCGGCTTCCCGGTGACTCCATCGAGGATGTGCGCGCCGAGGCCGGCCGGCGGGGGCGCGGCCAGCTTGGCGAAGAAGTCGGGGAAGGTCTTTTTCACGCAGCCCGGGTTTTGGATCCGAATGCCGGGGACCTTCAGGCCCAGCACCGCGAAGCACATCGCGATGCGGTGGTCCCCGTAGGTCTCGATCTCGGCCCCGCGGAGCTCCGAGGGGAAGATCTCGAGCGTGTCGCCGGTCTCGACGACGCGCGCGCCGCACTTCGTTAGCTCCGTGCGCAGGGCGAGCACCCGTTCGCTCTCCTGGACTCGCAGACGCCCGAGGTCGACGAACTTCATCGGCTGGTCCAGAAAGGGGGCGAGGACGATCGCCGTCATAATGCTGTCGCCGAGGTCGTAAAGCCGCGATAGCTTGCGCGGCGCGTCCTCACCCGACTCCCGAAAACGGGCGCAGAAGTCGCGGAATCGGGCGTCGACCTGCCATCCGGATTCGGGCCAGGCGGCCACGGACAGTCGCGTATCGGGCAAGAGAGCCCCCGCGGCCAAGAAGTAGCTGGCGCTGGAGCAGTCGGGCTCGACCTGAAACTCGCCGCCGTGGTGGGGAAAGACCGCCATCATCTTCGTGGTCATGGCGACGTAAGGGGATTCCTCCGCGTTCTCGCCCTCGACCGAGACCTTCCAGCCGCCGATGCGCGAGCAGAGGAGCAGGGCGGAGGCGAACTGCGAGCTTTCCTCGATGCTGACGCGGCAAGAACCAGCGCCGGGACCGTCGCTCTGGAGCACGGCAGGGAGATTGCCGCCGCGGGCACGAACCCGATATCCCATTTGCCTCAAAGCATCGAAGAGCGCTCCCTGCGGCCGGTCGTTCATGCGCGGCGATCCGGAAACGCGATACGCGCCCGCGCCCAGACAGAGCAGCGGCATCAGGAAGCGGGCGACCGTCCCGGCGTTGCCGACGAACAGCTCCAGGGGCCGGGCGGCGTCGCCGGCGTTGGGGATGCGGCCGCCCAACCCCGTAATGCTTATGGTGCGGTTCGAGTCTTCCGCCTCATCGGGGGCGATCTCGATCTCGAAGCCGAGAGCGCGGAGGCAGGTCACCATGATCTCGGTGTCCTCGCTCCAAAGGGCGCCGTGGATCTTCGTCTTGCCCTCGGCCAGGGCTCCGAGGACCAGCGCGCGGTTGGTGATGCTCTTGGAGCCGGGGATAGTGACGCGCACGGGGCCGGCAGGCCGTGGAGGAACGATTTCGATGATGTCGGGGAGGGGCATCTTGTTGTCGGAGCTCCCAAAAATCAAGACTTCTGCACGCGGGTGGCGGGACTCAGGAAGCGGTTCTGTGCGCGCGCTTTTGAATGGCAGTCCCGGCGGTGTCTGTGGTTAACGGGGCTTCGTGAGCGAGGCGTTCTAGAAGCCACATGCGCGCGAGAGTGCTGGGGCCTATGCCCTTGGCACGACCGATGTCTGAGAGGCGGTCGATCGTTATCGCATCCAGTCGGACGGCGAGTACATGGCCAAGGGGCCGTGTGACACTACTCCTCTTGGCTTCCAGCCACTCGTCGGGAAAGTCAAGGGGACTATGCTTCTCCCAGAAGTCCGCTTCATCCTCAGCGGTCTGGAATCTGGGAACCGCCGGCTTGGCCCTTTTTCGTATGGTCGCCATCTAGTTCCTCCCGGTGAGCCACTGTCGGAAGCGGCGCTGCTCGGCACCATCCATCGGACGAGCGGTTACGGGCGCAAAGGTGCCGCGCCCCAGGGCTTCAACAATGACCAGGATGAATCTTCCCGACTGCGTCTGTCCAAGAAGCGCCGATCGTCCTCGTCGACGCGATCGAAACTCCCAATGCCGGCCATAGCAGACATCCTCGACGTCGACTCGTCTGACGCCGTGACGAGCGATATGGGCCTCGTTCGCGTCATCCCAAAGGAGGTCTCTGATCCTCAACGCAGGACGCTCCGTTGAACATTGTATAACAACGTGTTACGCGTGACCCCAGCGTGGCGGCATGTGGCTGAGGAGTCGGTGAGGACAACAATAGGTCGACGAAGGGAAGACTTGGTGGAGCGCTGCGACTCACGCCACCCGCACTGCGACAACGATGTGACGCTGGTCGTATTCGTGCGTGGCCGGGTTGAAGGTGCCGTCGCAGGTGAGGAGAGTGATCGACTCTTGTTCGGTCCGCGCGACGATCTGGTCCCAGTTCGCGGTCCCGGCGGTCACCGCCTGATTCGCGGTGACGCGGTAGGTGTAGACCCGGTCCAGGACGTGAACTTCGATCTCGTCTCCGGTCTTGACCTGGCGCAGGTCCCAGAACACCGCCGTGCAGGGAGGCTTGACGGTCCCGTTCTTGCAGGGCTTGAAGCCGGAATCGACGTGCCCGGAGAAGACGGTGTTGCCGCCCTGACCGGGCACGCCACCCAATCCCTGGAAGTTCGAGAAGTCATAGACCACGACCTCGTCCGGGTTGTCCGGGTCGGGCATCTGGCCATCAGCGCCGACGACCTTCAGGTGCAACGGGGCGCTGATACCAAAGCGCTTCAAGACCAGGCGGTCGCCGGGATTTCCCGGCCTGGGGACGTCAGGCGTCGCTGTCGGCGGGACGAGCGTCGGGCTGGCCTCGACCGTGGGCGCCGATGTCGGTCCGGCGTTCAGGACATTAGCGTTCGGTGGTTTGCTCCCGGCGCGGCAGGCGACGAGACTCAAGGTCAGCGCCAGGAGCACGGTGAGGGCACCGAGGCGGGCGTGGGCCCGGGGCATGGCGCGTGCTGCTCTCGGGTGGCCAAACATCTCGATCAGGATAGAAATAGCGAGAGATCGGCGCAACGGCACCGTATCCGGCACCTCCGGCCTACAAATATTCCTTGACCTTCGCTGCCAGCGACGACGTGAACCCGACCGTCGCCGCGATCTCAGCGACGGGCGCCTCGCGGATATTCTTGAGCGAGCCGAACTTGCGCAGGAGGGCCCGCTTGCGCTTGGGCCCGATACCGGGTACGGAGTCGAGGGCACTGGACATGGCGGTTTTCGACCGCACCTTGCGGTGATACTGGATCGCGAAGCGGTGGGCCTCGTCTCGAATGCGCTGGACCAGGTAGAGCGCCTGCGACGTGCGCGCCAGGACGATGGGCTCGGCGTGGTCCTGGACGAATAGCTCTTCGTTCTGCTTGGCCAAGCCGGCCAGGGGCACGTGTTTCAAACCGAGGTTGCGCATGACGTCGAGCGCGGCGGAGAGCTGGCCTTTGCCTCCGTCCACGATCACGAGGTCGGGGAGGGCGCCCCAACCCTCGAGCTTGATCTCCTCGTCGTCGATCTGAACGCCGCCGGGGAGGATGTCGTCCAGCGATGCCCGACCTACGCTAGAGGAAGCCTTGTCGTCGATGGGAACCTCCGTGACAGACGCCGCGGGCGCTACCCCGCGTTTGAAGCGGGCGAAGCGACGGCCGAGGACTTCAGCCATCGAGGCGAAGTCGTTCGCGCCTTCCACGGTCTTGATCCGGAAGCGCCGGTACTCCTGGGGCCGCGGCGCCCCGTCGATGAACACGACCATGCTCGCCACCGAGCTGGTGCCCTGGATGTTGGAGATGTCGTAGCACTCGATGCGCCGGGGAATGGCCGGCAGATCGAGCTCGTCGCCCAGGTCGAGCAAGGCTTGCTCGGTCTTGTTGGAGTCGGCCAGCCAGCGCACCCGCAACATGTCCAGCGATTCGCGCGCGTTTTCCGCGGCCAGCTCGACCATACGCCGCCGTGTGCCGCGCTGGGCGGCCGCGATCGTCACCTTGGTGCCACGTCTCTCGGTGAGCCATTCGGCGATAAGGCCGGCTTCGGGTACGGCGAAGGGCACCACAACGCTCCTGGGCACGTACACGGCCGACTCATAGAACTGCTTGAGGAAGCTACCGAGCACGTTAGCGTCGGTTTCGTCCTTGACGCCGTCCAGAGTGAAGAAGTCGCGTCCCACCATCTGGGTGCCGCGAATGAAGAAGACCTGGACGCAGGCTTCGGCCTCGTCACGCGCGAGACCGAATACATCCTCGTCCGTGGGACGAATGCGCTCGACGAACTGCTTTTCGGCCACGCTCTCGACGGCCTGGATCTGGTCGCGGAACAGCGCCGCCCGCTCGTACTCCAGGGACTCGGCAGCCCGGGCCATCTGGGACTTGAGCGACTTGATCACCTCCGCCGTCCGGCCGTCGAGAAAGAGGATGGTCTGAGCGATCACTTCGTCGTATTCAGCTTTTGTGCAGTAGCCGGTGCAAGGCGCGATGCAGCGATGGATGAAGTAGTCGAGGCAAGGCCGCGGGTCGGTGCCGGTTATTGCTTTCGTGCATGAGCGCCAGGGAAAGAGCTTCTTGACGATGCCGAGCGTGGTGCGCACCGAAGAAGCAGAGGCGTAGGGACCGAAGTAGCGGGCGCCGTCGCTTCCGACGCGGCGGGCGATCTCCACCCGCGGCCATGTGTTCTGGATATCGATGCGCAGGTAAGGGTAGTGCTTGTCATCCTTGAGCCGGACGTTGAAGAAGGGCTGGTGGCGCTTCACGAGGGTCGCCTCGAGGTGGAGCGCCTCGGCGGCGTTCGCGGTTACGATGTACTCAAAGTCCTCGACCTGGTCGACCAAGACGCGAGTCTTGAACTCGAGCGAATGGGGCGCGCCGAAGTAGTTGCGGACGCGGTTGCGCAGGTTCGCGGCTTTGCCGACGTAGATAACGTCGCCGCGCTCGTTGCGCATGATGTAGACGCCGGGCTTCTCCGGCAGGGCCTTGAGGCGCGCGCCGAAACGCGTGCGTTTGCTGTTATCGGAGTTCGACGGGGTCACGGCTCCATTTTAGCGAGCGGCGTGGAGGAAAGCAGAGTCTGCGGCCCAGGGACCGGTCGATCCGCGGACTAGAAGTCCGCGGCTGGGGGAACGTTCGACCCGCGAGAGCAGGTGTCGGGGCTCGCTGATCAGGGTGATCGAGCTGCGGCGGGGAGCGAGTCCTTCGCTGGGCCCCGGCCGTGATTAGGGCACTCGGGCACGATGCGCGGTCGCTCCTACAGACCGGGCGGGTTAGCCTTGTCGCGGTGTCAACGCAGGCCCACCAGGCGCACGCCATCCATCGCGTTCCGGGCGTACGGGGCGGCAACGTCTATCTGCTGACGACTGGCCCGCTTACGCTGGTCGATAGCGGCTTGCCCGGTTCCGGGCGCGCCGTCCTCGAGTTCATGGCGGCGCTAGGCTTTAGGCCCGCCGACCTGAAGCGAGTCCTGATCACACACAGGCACCCGGACCACGCGGGCGCCGCCGCGTTCCTGCGCGAGGCAACCGGCGCCCGGGTCCATGCTCATGCCGGCGACGTGAATGAGCTGCCAGATGGCGCTTTCCTCCGAGGATCGATGGGCACCGCCGCGACATCCGTAGACGCGGTGCTCCACGGGGGCGAGGTTCTTGAGCCCGGCATCCGCGTAATCCACTGCGGCGGCCACACGTCAGGCAGCGTCTGCTACTTCCTGGAACCGTCGCGTGCCCTCTTCCTCGGCGACATGGCGATCAACAATATCGACCGCCTCAGCCGGCCGATCTCCTTCTCGAACGAGGACCGCGAAGCGTACGACCGCGGCCTGCAGTCGCTGACCGAGATCGACGCCGGGTCGCTCTTCTTCGGCCATGGTCCCCCTCTCTATAGCGGCGGCCGAGAAGCCCTGGAGGCCATGCAGGCGCGAGAACCCTCGCCGGCCTGGCAGGCACCTTTCCGCCTGTTGCTCCTGCGTCTGCGGTCCTTCCGCGAAGGACGAGCGGCGGACTGAAAGGGGCTGGAGAGACCGGGCTGCTGTTTACCGACACCCAGAGGACTCGCCTGCTCGAGACGCGATTACGTCCGCGGTCTGGCGGGCTTAACCCCTCGCCCACTTTCCGGACTCGACCGCGGTCAAGAAGTCGAGGACGGTGCGGTTGAAGAGGTCGGGCTCTTCGAGATTGATGCCGTGGCCGCTCTGGGGGAAGACGGCGAGGCCGCAGTTGGGGATATGGCGCTTCATGAACAATGAAGGGTTGATGCAGCCGCTGTCTTCATCGCCGACGAGGACGAGAGCCGCGACATTCAGCGCCTTCATTTGCTCCTCCCAGACGTAGATCGGCGGGCGTCCTCCCTGGACGCCACGCATGGTCAGCGCCGCGCCCAGGGGCGAGTGGCTGAGCAGCAGGTCGTGGAACTCCTTGTATCCGGCAGGGTCCTTGCGCAGGAGCTGCAGGCGGCTGGCGCCGCGCGCGTATTCGCGCAACGCCTCGGTGCCGCCGGCTTCCAACCGGTCGGCGAGCGCGTTGCTCCCCTGCTTGAACTGGTCGGGGTTATCGCTGCCGCTACCGGCGGAAGAGATGATCAGGGCGCGCGCCATCTCGGGATGGCGGATGCCGAAGTGCAGCGTGGTCGCGCCACCCATGGACAGGCCGCCGACGTAGGCCTGGCTGACGCCGAGATGTTGCAGGAGCCGATAGAGGTCCTCGACGGCAATTTCCTGGCTGTAAGCCGAGGGGTCGGACGGCACTTCTGAGGGCGTGTAGCCGCGGGCGTTATAGGTGATGACGCGGTAGCGGCGGGCGAAGAAATGGACCTGGAGCGCCCAGCTCTCCATGCTACCCGCGTACTCGTGGCACCAGATCAGGGGGAAGCCCTCGCCGGCCTCCGCGTATTCGAGCTCGACTCCGTTGACGCGCGCTCGCGGCATGAGGGACCTCCTGTGTTCAGGGCGGCGCCAGTATAGGCGAGAGCAAGGCGCAAAGTGCAAAGAGCAAAGTGCAGACGGCAGAGGCCTCCACGGACGTATGCATTCATTGGCCTCGGTACCTTGCTACTATGCTCGCGCGAGTCATGTTGCAAAGCCCAGACCCGTGGAGGTCAGCATGGTTAAGAACCGCTCCGCCAGGCATGTTCGTCGCCCGGAGGCATGGGGCGCGAGGCTGTTGTCGCGAACGGTCCTTTGAGATGAGAGCCGAACCGATCATCATGCCTCCACCGGCCGAGCGGCGGGACGCGGGCGAGGGTATCGAGGCCAGGGGCAAAAGCTCGTGATCGGAGAATGGGGCGACGCGGGCGTCGGAGAGGTGGCTCCCCTGCGGGTGCATCACGCCGACGACGAGGCGTGGGCACGTGATCTCCGGGGCGCCTCGCTTCAGGCCCTCCGACCGCGGGGTGCTTGCCGAGGCGGGTCGACGGTTTTCGTGCCGGCGGGCGCGGCCCACACCTTTGGGAATGCCGGCCCCGGGGCCGTGCGTTATCTCATCGTGACGACCTCGCGACCCAATGAGCTCATCGCCGAGCTCCACCGGATCGAACGCGCGGAGCACCCGGCGGTCGTTCGCAAATACAAACTCCGAACTCTTAGACTGAGCCTGCGCTGATAGGAGACATCAATGACAGAGAACCAGGACCAGGAGACTCCGAGCGGGGTGAGCGCGCGCCTGCACAGGCACGGCAAAGTGTCATACCTGGAGATACCGGCGGTCGAAGTCCGGCGGTCGGCCGCCTTCTACGAGAAGGTCTTCGGCTGGAACATTCGGGGCGACGGCGACCGTCGCAGCTTCGACGACGCGCCGGGGGACCTCATCGGCGGATGGGTGACCGGTCGAGCGATCTCGAGCGAGCCCGGCCTTTTGCCATACATCTACGTCGACCGCATTGACTACACTCTGGACCAGATCACGGCAGAAGGTGGCCAGGTCGTCAGGGCGCCCTATCCTGAAGGAGACTTGTGGGTCGCCACATTCCGCGACCCGGCGGGCAACCTGATCGGCGTCTGGCAGCAAGGCCCCCGCTGAGCCTTGATAACGAGCCCGTGAGACTGGGGGCCTGCCAAAGATGAGCGATTCTGCGGTCAAGTCTGAGGCGTTCAAGACCGCGATTACCGCGACCTTGTCGGTCAGGAACGGGGCGGCCGCTATCGACTTCTACAAGTCAGCCTTCGGCGCCACCGAGTTGTACCGCGCCGCCGAGGACGGCGGACCTGTCGTGGCTCAGCTGTCGGTGTTGGGGGCCAACTTCTGGCTCGCAGACGAATCTCCGCCCCACCTCAACTTCAGTCCCGAGTCTCTCGGGGGATGCTCGGTTCGAATGCTCTTGATCGTCGAAAATCCCGATGCCGTTTGTGCGCAAGCTGTCGCAGCCGGAGCAACTCTGATTTCACCGGTCGCTGAAGGGCACGGCTGGCGTCTGGGGCGTATCCTCGATCCATTCGGCCACCATTGGGAGGTCGGGAGGCCCCTGGCGTAAGTCCGAAATCACGCACCGAGGTAAGGAAGCCGCAGATCAGGGGCGTGCAGCTCGCGAGCTATGACGTTTGGAGGTGGCTCAAGCCTCCGGGCGGCCACCCAGCGGCCGCTTTGTCGTTGGGTGCCGTCCGGCCTGAATTCAGCTACACCCGAGCACACCCCCAAGCCTGTCGGTCCTGCGCACTGGCGGAGATGGTCTGGGCTTCGGGCGCCAGCGACGGTGCAGAGTGCGAAGCGCAGAGTGCAGGGCCGGCGTCTTGCTCCCTGTTAGCTGTTCCTTGCTACTATTGGATGCATGCTGGCGTAGCTCAGTGGCCCAGAGCGACCGGCTCATAATCGGTAGGTCGTGGGT
>CAYRCD010000014.1:0-40871 GCA_964422735.1 uncultured Dehalococcoidia bacterium
TGCCGACGATGACCATGAAGCCGAGGCTGATGGCGATGGTGCCGAAGACGATGATCAGCTCGGAAATGTCGACGGAGAGGGGGGCTTTGCCGCCGACGAGCCAGCCGAACAGCTTCTGGAACACCTCGTCCGGGTCGAACCCGACGAACAGCTGTGTCGCGAGTCCCATGTTGACGGCCCGCCTCCCTGCGCCCGGACACGTCGGTCGCCGCGGCGACTGAGGTCCGTTTGTGAATGCCTTAGCAAACGAAAATCTAGCAGCGTGCCCTACTAGAGTCAAGCAGATTTGGAGCCGGCCGCAGGGCCTTGCGCAGCGTTGGTTGGGAGGCGCGGCGCGGCGACCGTCGGGCGTCGAGGGCCTAGACGCTTTGGTCTCTAGGGCCCTTTGCGCACCTGCGCCCAGGGGAATCCGCGCATGCGCAGGAGGCCTTTGAAGTCCTTCCAGGCCGTCGACAGCACCTTTACGCGGCTGTCGGGGTCTTCGACCCAGTGGACGGGCACGAAGGTCACCCTCCAGCCGCCTTTGGTGGCGAGGAGCAGGAGCTCGGTGTCCCAGAACCAGCCCTTGTCCTGGACGAAGGGCAGCAGCTTTTGGGCGCACACGCGGCTGGCGGCCTTGAAGCCGCACTGCGTGTCGCGCAGCTTCGTCCCGAACATGAGGTTGGTCATGAGGACGAAGCCGCGGGAGAGCAACTCGCGCCGCAACGAGCGCTTTACGTCGGATTCAGGACTCAGACGGCTGCCGACCGCGACGTCGGCGCTGCCGTCGAGGATGGCGGAGACGAGGCGGGGGAAGGCTTCGAGGCCGGTGGAGAGGTCGACGTCCATGTAGGAGACGACGTCGGCCTCGCTCGCCAGCCAGCCGCGGCTGAGGGCGCGGCCGCGCCCCGCCTCGGGGATGTGTTCGGCCTTCACCTCGCCCTCGAGCTCGGCCGCAAGCTCCCTGGCGATCGCGAAGGTGCGGTCGGTGGAGCCGTTGTCGGCGACGATGATGCGGAACTCGTGGTGGAGGTGGTCGGTGAGAAAAGCGTGCAGGGCGCGCACGCTGCGCTCGAGCACCTTCTCTTCGTTGAGTACAGGGATGACAACGTCGACGCTGGCCATCGGGGACATCATAGCGATGGCCAGACCGCCGTAGCGACAGCTCCTACGGCAAGGGCACCGACCAGGAGGGATTAGCGTCGCGAGCAGGGTGGTTGGTGAGGCGTGTCTGGGCCGATCCGTCGGCGTTCATGACGTAGATTTCCGGATTGCCATCGCGCTCCGAGGTGAAAGTGATCCGGCGCCCGTCGGACGACCAGTGGGGGAAGTAGTCGTCGCCCGGAGCGGTCGTCAAGCGAATCGGGTTCGAGCCGTCGGCGTTGGCGACGTAGATGTCGGCGTTGCCGCTCTCGGTGTGGGCATAGACGATCAGGCGCCCATCGGGCGAGAAACGCGGTTGCCGGCCCACCGCCTCAGGGCGAAGCAGCTGCAGGCCTCCGGACACAAGGCGAAAGCGGCCATCGGTGCCCACGCCGAGGACGCCGCGGCCATCGGGAGACCAGGACGGGTCGTACATGTCGAAGATCGCGGGGCGGGTGCCGGACCCGTCGGCGTTCATCATGTAGACCTGGCCGGGCTCCTCCTGGTTTATGTGCGCGAGCGCGACGAACAGGATACGCGAGCCATCGGGAGACCACTCGGCCCGGATGTCTTGTGTGGGAAGGTTTGTTAGCCGCCGAACATTGGAGCCATCGGTGTTCATTACGTAAATCTCGTAGTTACCGGATCGGTCGGAGCTGAAGGCGATCTGGCGGCCGTCCGGCGACCAGGCCGCTGCGGCATCGTCTGCCGGGCTGTTTGTGAGCCTTCGCAGGGCCGAGCCGTCGGAGTTCATCACGTAGATCTCCGGGTCGCCGTCGCGCTCCGAGCTGAAGGCGATGCGGCCGGCGGGGCTGCCGGACGGCGTCGCACTTGAAATTGGGGTGGCGGCCGTGGTGGCACTGGCCAGATCTTGAAGGTACATTCTGTCGACGATCCGGTCCCAGAGCTTGCGGACCTTCGGCCATTCGCCGGGCGGCGCGTCGAAAAAGAGCTCGTACACGATGCCACCCGACTGGAGGCTCACCAGGCGCCGGATGTCGCCGCCACCCTGCTCCTGATAGGTGATGAGGGCCGCGACCGCGGGCTTAACGTCGCTGAGGTTCGTAACCAGGACCTCGCGGGGCTCTTCGAGGATGGTCACGGTTGCACTGGTGTGTGCCTTCACCGCGGTGAGGAAGTCGCGTCGCGCTGAATCGAGATTTGAGGATGCCGGACCGACTTTGGGCAGACGCAGGCGCTGGCCGCCACCGGCGGGCTGGTCCCAGCCGCTGTTCGCGCCCGATTCGCGGGCGACGAAGCCGTGGTCGTCGGCGACGAGGTGCCAGCTGGTGGGAACGCGCACGTGCAGCGTTCCCACGCCCAGCGCCTGAGTAAGGTCATCGTCCTCCTGAGGAAAAAGGACACCCAGGACCATGATCAGGGCCAGGACCACGCCGGCCGCGATTGCGACGGTCGCGACCGGCCTGCGTCTCCAAAAAGGCTTCCTGGTGAGCGGCGAAGCTGAGGGAGGTCGTGACGCCGGAGTCGCGGCCATAGCTGGTGGCGCCGGCGTGGCTGACGGCCCCGACGTCAGTGCCGGCATGGTCCGGCCGCAGGCGCCGCAGAAGGCGGATCCCACGGCAACGGCGTGGCCGCAGTCGGGACAGAAACGCGCTTCGACCGTCACCGGCCGAGGATCTCACGCACGTCCGTCCCGACGAGCAGGGCAATGTACCGCTTCAGGGTCTGCAGCTTCGCGGGGTCCCGGGTCGCGTTGTCGGCCATCAGGGCCAGGAGCCGCTGGCTGTCCGGCGACCTGATGCTGGCGCGCGCCAGGGGAAAGCGCGGACTGCCGTCAGGTTCGCTCAGGCTCGCAAACAGCCAGAGGTCCTCGATCGCTTGGGCGACTTCACGGTCACTGTCTGTCCGGACCGCGGCGACGCCAAGCCCTTCGAGATATTCCTCGGAGATCGTGACGGCGGCGCGTCCGGCCTCGAGGATGTTCGTACCACCGAAGAGGCGCTCACGGTCGTCTGTATCTGACAACTTCCGCGGAGTGTAGCCACGCAGTACATCGAGCAGGTCTGTCTCCGTGCCTCGCCGGCTGGGCGTCGTGTCCTCGCCTGCCGCAGGCGGCGGTGGCGGGGGTGGTGGTGGTGGCCGCGCGGCCGGAGGCAGCGGAGGCGGTGGTGGAGGAGGGGGAGGTTGCGGCGCGGGCGCCGGGGCCGGAGGTGGTGGAGGTGGAGGCGGTGGCGCTGGATTACTCCCGTGTGTTTGGCAGCGGGGGTCGCTGGCGAGCGTGGCGAACTCGTCGATCAGGAGTCGGCCTGCCGCGCGGCGCTCGGGCGAGATGGGGCATTCGTGGTCGGCGTGGGTCGTGCTCAGTCCCAACCCCGCGGGCAAGGCCAAAGCCACGGCCGTGGCGGCGACCGCCAGACCCCACCGCAAGACACTGCTCTTCATCGCTGCACTCCCTCTCCACACTCGGGGCAAAAGGCCGCGTTCGCCGACGGGATCAGGTGCCCGTTCCGACAACGTACCGTGATCCCGCATACGGTGCAGAAGCGCAGCGCATCGGCCGTTAACTCATGTCCGTTCGGGCACAGTGGCGGGCCGACCGCGGCCGGCGCGACGGCGGCGAGGGGAATCTGCGCGCGCGACGGGCCGGCAACGGCGAACTCGGCGCCGCAGGTGGTGCAAAAGCGCAGAGCGTCGGGTGTGCGCGGGTGGCCGTTGGCGCAGCGCACGACCGCTTCGACTGTCGCCAATGCCACGCTGGCCTTGGGCAGTGGCCTGGCGGCGGGCGCTTCCCGGGTGGAGAAAAGCGGTGGCGCGGGCGTCACGAACTCGGCGCCGCAGGTGGTGCAGAAGCGCAGAGCGTCCGACGTGCGCGGATGGCCGTTCAGACAGCGAGTCGCGGCGGTCGCACCGACGGGCTCGGCGGCGAAGGAGCCCGCGGCGGCGGGGGTGAGGGCGAAGGCGGCGCGGACGCGCCGCGTGGCCTGCCAGGAGAAGAGGAGCTGGCCGGCGCCGACGCCGAGAGAGGCCGCCATGGCCAGGAAGCCAATGGCGAGGCTGGCGTCGTTGCCGTCCAGGGCTCCGTACATCGCCAGCGCCGCCGAGAGGCCGACCGGGGCCAGGTACCAGGCCGAACCCTTGGCCACAGCGTAGCCGTTGTCGTCTTCGTAGCCGCTGAGGTACGAGGTGACGTAGCCGCCCGTCGCGCCGACGACGATGGCAAAGGGACCCAGCGCGCCTCGCAGCTGCAGGCCGAACAACGTGGCAAAGGCGGCGTACATCGCGTAGCTGATTAGCAGGCTAAACAGCTGGTTCTTGGGCGCGAGGTCGTGCGGCTCGAACGAGCGCATGGCCGCCCGCCCCAGCGCCCAGACGGTGAAAAGCAGGCCGGCGGCCGCTAGCAGCTTCCAGACGTCATCCATGGTCTCGTGCTCCGCCGGAGCGTGCCCCGCGCAGGGGGCGTCCGCTCCGGTCCTCGAAGGTCTCCCGCCGCAGTGCCATGCAGCAGCCGATAATCGATGGTGACTCGAACGGCGCGTCGTCGCTCGGCCTGAGAATCGAGCCGGCCGGTCCCCCTTCGTTCAGGGTCGGGATAATGATCGAGGCTTGGGCGGCACCGGACATCTGGGTTGCTCTAGATGCCCAGGTAAGGGACGGGGACGTCTTCCAACAGGACGGAGCGGGACACCTCCCGCACGCGGCCGTCGGCCTCGACCTCCAGCACCAGGTTAAGGAGCTGGCAGTCCTCGATGGCCGTCGCTATGGCCCGGAACGCCTCGCCGATTGGCGCGACCTGGACGGGATGGATCAGCAACTGCGCCGCCTGTTTGAGCTGCGCCATCTGCGGGTCCGCGTCCGCCGCGGCCAGCCACCTTGGTTCGTCAGCGGCTTCGAAGATCTCGGTCCTGGCCATCTCGCTGTTCTCGGCGAAGTAGCGGAGGTATGCCGGCAGCTGGTTGGCCGCCAGTCTCAACCCCTCCTTGGCGTTGACGGTGTAGATGGCGTGGGACGAGCCCAGGAGGACGATCTCCTGGCCATCGTCCGCGTAGCGGAAGAGGACTGGCTTGTGGGGCAGGCGGACGAGCACCTTCAGCAGGCGAAAGCGCCTGTACCAGGGCAGCGCCTCGTAACTGACCGAAGACGAGGTGGTGACCGAGGCGCCGTGCACAGGGTCCGCCGCCTTTACCCGTTGCAGCACAGATTCGTCAGCAGTCAATTTCTGCTCCGCTCAGGGGGCGGCCGCCGGGTGAGCGTTATCCCAGCAGTTACCATAAAAGGTCTTATAGGACTCGTGCGTGGTGCTCGTGTGAACCTCGCTGGCGTTGAAGCCCTGGCGCACGCGGTCGAGGCCGGCCTGACGGCCGGCGTCGACGATCTGTCGCAGCGTCGCGGCGGGATTGGTGTGCCGCAGGTTCGCCGTGGCTTGCTGGTAAGCGGCATTGTATTCCCTCTCCAGCGGGAACCTCGCCGTGACCTGGCTGCCAAGGGCGAGGAGCTCGTTCTTGGCTTGAATCGAACGGACGGTCCCGACGGACTCTTCCTCTATCGACTGGTCGACGTATTCATTGCGGCTCAGCGGCCCGGCATCCGGGCCGGGGTTCCGGGCGTGGTTGATTTCGTGCACTAAGGTGAGGGCCGCTTTCTGCGGGCTTTCGTTGCTGTCGATAACCATGCGGTTGTGGGGCGCGTCCCAATACGACCCGCCACCGGGTTCGAAGTCCACGGCGATATGGGCACTGTCCAGGTGTTGGAGGGCACTCCTTCCGGTCGGGCTATTACCCAGCGCGTCGCGTATGCCCTGCAGCGCGGGAGGCGGAGGCGGCGGAGGGGGCGCAGCCGGCGGGGCTGGTGCCGCACCCGCCCCGCCGGCGCGAGCGCCCCGGGGCGCGGGGGGTTCAGGCGGCGCCTCGACGGGGTCGACGAGGCGGACCACGACCGGCTCGGGAGGGGCGGGCGGATTCAGGGGCGGCGCTGGCTTAAACACGCGCAAGGGGTCGCGCTCGGGGCGACGGGCACTGATCGCGGCGATGGCCGCGGCGGCGGCGGCGGCGGCGGCGGCGGCGGCCGCTGCCTCTTCGGTCGTGGGGAGGGCCGCACCGGGCTCCAGCACCTTGCCGGCGATGCCGTCTCTGCCGGATTCTTCGAAGGGCGGGATGCTCTGAGGCTGACCTGGAGGCGGTCCGCTCGCCCCACTGGGGTTTGGCTCGGCCGCGGCCGGCGGTGGGGGTGGTGGCGGCGGCGCGGCGCTGCCGGAGGTGGAGGCGGTGAAGTTGAGTGCCAGGGAGTCGCTTCCCGAGGCCGCGACCTGGCCTGTGACGCGGGTCTGGCCGTCGAAGGTGGCGTTCCAGGAAGAGGTGGTGACGGAGGGCGAGTCCTTGAAGGTGCCGTCGTTGATGCCCTTGACGGTGGTGGGGCAGCGCAGGTTTTGGGCGAAGGAGGACTGGGCGCGCATCTGGCCGGAGAATCTGCGTGCGGCGGCGTCGTAGGAGCCGGAGAGGGTGCCGGTGAAGACGACGGAGGAGGTGCAGCGCTGGAGGTTGCGCTCGTCCGCGGTGGGCGTGGGCGAGGCGGGAGGTCGCGCGCCCTGCTGTCCTCCCTGGCCGCCGAGGCCGGGTACGGCGCCGCCGACGGCGGCGCCACCGGCCTGAGCGCCGCCGGCGATCGCGCCACCGAGGGAATCACCGAGGGCGCTGCCGAGGCCAGCCGCGAAGGCGTAGAGGAACTGGCCGAAGGGGAAGTCGGCGATCTCGTAGCGGAGTTCGCCCTGGACGGGGCCGCCCTCGCGGGGGAAGGTGATGGTGACGCTGTTGACGGCGAGGCGGCCGGCGCTGGTGAGTCCGGCCTCCTTGAAGCCATCGCTGAACAGCTTCAAGACGTCGGTGGTGAGCTGGCCCTTCGCGGTCAGGGACTCGGTGGCGGCCTGGGCCATGGTGCCGTGCCACGCCTCGGGCACGAGCGCGATAACGCCGATGGCTGTGGCGGCCGCTAAAAGAGCGAGGAGCGGGCGAAGAATTCTCATGCCAGGCAAGATACTTCCCTGCTTGTTGACCGGATTATTCGGAGAAGCCGGCGAGCCTGTCAACCTGCCGTCCGGGCCTTGCGTCCGGCCCTGCCCGCGAAGCGGCGTCGCGCGCCGTTTGCGAGACGATGGCCTGGAGGAATTGCTGCTGTGAAAGCCCGCCGGGGGCGCGTTCGATGCGCAGGCGGGGGCCCCGGGCCGGCGTTCCCCAGGATGCGGCCGGCCCTGTCAAGAAGCGAACGGCCCTTTCGGAGCCTGGGTCGCAAGGCTGGGCGTCGAGTCGTCGTCGGTCGACTAATGGCGGAAGTGGCGCTCGCCGCCCGTCCAGACCAGGGCCATGCCGGCGGCGTCGGCGATGGCGATGACCTCGTCGTCGCGCAGGGAGCCGCCGGGGGCGATGGCGGCGGTGACGCCGGCGGCGGCGGCGACGGCGATGCCGTCGAAGAAGGGGAAAAAGGCGTCGGAGGCCAGGACGCTGCCGCGAGCGCGCTCGCCGGCGCGCTCGACCGCGAGTCGCACGCTGGTCACGCGGTTGGGCTGGCCGGCGCCCATGCCGGTCATTGCGCTGTCCTTCGCCAGCACGATGGCGTTGGACTTCACGTGCTTGCAGGCGCGCCAGGCGAAGCGGAGGTCGCGGATTTCATCTTCGGTTGGCTGACGCTTGCTCACCACCTTCATCTCCAGCGTGGCGTCGTCCGGCCTGCGGTCCGGGTCCTGCACAAGGAAGCCGCCGGTGACGCGGCGCACGTCGTAGGGCAGCGCGTCGCCGAGGGGAACCTCGAGAATGCGCGTGTTGCGCCAGCGCCTCAGGGCCTCGAGGGCGCGCTCGCTGTAACCGGGGGCGACGATGATGTGGAAGAGCATGCGCTGGCCGCTGGAGGGGCTGACGCTGGCGCGCATCGCCCGCGCCAGGTAGCCGTCGACGGGACGGTTACAGGCGACGATGCCGCCGTAGGCGGAGATGGGGTCGCCGGCCAGGGCGCGGTCGTAAGCGGTCGGGAGCTCGTCGTGGCTGGCGAGGCCGCAGGGGGTGTTGTGCTTGATGATCGCGATCGTCGGCGCGGCGAAGTCGGTCGCCGCCCGCCAGGCCGCGTCGGCGTCCATGATGTTGTTATAGGAGAGCTCGATCCCGTGCAGCTGCTTCGCGGCCACGATACCGCCGGACACGCCGGCCTCGGCGTAGAGGGCGCCGGCCTGGTGAGGGTTCTCGCCGTAGCGCATGTCCATGCGCTTGCGCAGGCCGATGGTGAGCTCCTCCGGCCAGCCGCCGCCCCGCCCCCTGGCGACCCCTCGACCAGCTCGGGGCAGGCTCTCAAGGTCGCCGCTACGTTGGTCCGCTGCACCGTCGCGCAGGTAGGAGGCTATAACCGTGTCGTAGAGGGCCACGTGCTGGAAGGCCTTCGCCGCGAGGCGCCGGCGCTCGGCTTTCGGGACGCCGCCGCCGGTGAGGGCCTTCAGGGTGACCTCGTAATCGGCGGGGTCGCAGAGCACGACGACGTCGGGGAAGTTCTTCGCGGCGGCGCGCAGCATCGCCGGGCCGCCTATGTCGATGTTCTCGAGGGCGTCGTCCAGGGTCGCGTCTTCTGCGGATATTGTCTGCTCGAAGGGATAGAGGTTGTTCGCGATAAGGTCGATAACGGAGATACCGTGCTCGGCCAGCTGGCGCAGGTGCTCGGGGTCGGAGCGGCGGGCAAGGAGGCCGCCGTGGACCGCCGGGTGCATGGTCTTCACGCGGCCGTCGAGGATTTCCGGGAACTTGATGACCTCGGCTACGCTCGTGACGGGAATCCCGGCCTGGCGCAGCGCGCGTTCAGTGCCGCCGGTCGCGATCAGCTCCCAACCGAGACCAACGAGCCCGCGGGCGAAGTCGGTGAGGCCGGTCTTGTCGTAGGGGGCGAGGAGGGCGCGGGGCATATCAGGGGGCGCCTGCCGTTATCAAAGGACGGATCGCGGTGATGGCGCTTCCGGCCAGTCGTATTGCTTCATCCGCCTTGTTTCGGTCGAAGGAAAGACTGTCCTCGACGCTCGAGTAACGGGTCGCAACGTAATACCCGTCCAGGCTCTCACAGGCGCCCTGCAGTCCGGCCAATTGATCCTCTTCCCGGACGCACAGGGACAGGAGGTCGGGGAGGGAGTGAGTTCTCGGATACCGTCCGGTACGCGCCAGAAGTAACGCCTTCAACGCCTTCTCCATGGCCTGGTGACAGGCGAAACAGGCACGCGCGTAGAGCTCGCCCTCGAAGCCGAGCCTCGCCCAGCGCAGATCGTCTTCCGCGTTCCGGAACCAGTCTTGCGCATCCAGTTGTCGCATAGCCGGCCGTGGCCTCCTCAACAGAGCCCCAATGTCAGGCCTGGCTGTCGAGCTTCTCTTGTATACCACCTTGCCCTTGCGCAATACCTCCTCGATCAGAAAGAAGCGGTTCTCCTCGGCAGCGCGCTCCACTTCGTCTGGCGTGTACACAAGGATGTCGCTAGCGACATGCTCGATTGCGGCCAGACCATGGCGGACATGCTGCAGTCGCTCAAAGAAGCCGTCTTTCGTGTCGGCGATCACCACCAAGTCGAGATCATGCCAGTCCCCGCCCTGGGCGGCCGAGCCATAGAGGATAATCCGCTCCGGTTCGTATACGGAGCGGATTATGGCGAGAATAGAAGCGAGGCGCGCCGGAAGCTCTTCGTGGCTGTAGGTCTTGCGCTCGATGATCGTCATGAAATCGCTCAGGTCCCTACACCGACGAGAATGAGCGGGACCGCAAATCCGCCTCTTCCTAGCTTCAGAACCTCGTCTAGCTCGCGCTCAAAGCAAACCTCGGCAGCGGACATTTCGTCTGCCAGCAGCTTTGTTGGGAGGATGTCGACGGCGACATCGATAACGTCTGCCACGTAAAACGCCTCGTGCTTCGCGAACAAGCTGGAAGCTATGAATGCGCCGTTGCCGAACTCTACTTCGATGGCTATGCGGTCACGGAGGAGGTCAGTTCCGTAGCGAACGGGGATCGGTGCTGGACCAACTGCCTGCTGTGCTTTCTGGGGGAGGCGAACCCTCCGGAGGATGACGCCCGAGTCCGGGTTCATCAAACAAGTCGTCTGAGAGGGATGCCAGCCGCGCTCTTCGAGGGTGTGTCTAAGCCGTGCCCCCAACTCGGGGCCGAGGAGCGGAGACCGCTCGGCGTCGGTTCCTCCGGTTGGACGTGTACGGGCCGTACGCCGAGCATCGACCAAGGAGACGGCTTCTTGAATCTCCTCCCACAGTTGCCGCTTGTGGACAAGGAGGTGCTCCAGTCCGCCCAGGATGGAGTGAACCTCAACTATTTTCACGCTCTACCTTTCCAAAGCGATAGGCATCCATTGCCGAAGCGACCGCTGACGCCATCATCCGGCGCGTATCCCATGCCTGAGGCGTTCGTGCCATTGAAAGACGTCCTCATAGTTCAGGAAAGAGCAGAGACTGTCGAGGCCGCTGGCCTGGAATGTTGGCCTCCTCACATGCCTCGCGAATACCGCTCTACGCTCGTCGTTGGCTACTATCCCATAGCTTTCGATGTTAGGAAGGGCCAGGCGTGCGTCATTGAGCCGTAAGAGTCCTGAATAAATCGTAGTCGAATGCTCAACCTCGTAGACGGACTTCACGCGCCCCGAGCCGCGTTCGACCCAGATCACATCAATCTCTTGAAGGATGAAGTTAGCCGGGCTATCTGCTTGGGGAAGTCGGCCGACACACGAGAAGCGTTCGCAGACCGACCAATCGAGGGACAACCGATCCCTTAGTGGAATCCAGACATCGAAGCTCTTTGCTGTCCCTATCGCTCCGAGAAGGCTCTGAACTTGGGCGTGAGTGAGGCCGGGAGCGCGCGTGGAATCGGAGACAAGAGCCTTCTGTAGAGCTTGCCACCCAAAATAGAAGTCGACGTTGAAGCGTCCGGCGCGCGCAATGTAGAGCTCCGTCCCCGCTTCGCGAAGGTAAATCTGAGCTTTTATCTGGCCGTCGGTTGCGGCCTTTGCTTCTTTGAACACGTCCTCGAAGTCCTCAAAGGGAACGAGGAGAGGCTCCGCCTGGTGATCCCAAAGGAAGGCGATGAATGAATGGTGTCCTTCGAGTTGCCGGAGGTCTTCTACCCGAAGTCCAAAGAAGGTTCGGCCGCCGCCGTGCAGTTTTGAGTACCGCACGTAGACCCGCGCCTGGAGCTGGCTCAACTCAAACAGTGAGTGAGAGCTTCCGATTCGTGTAATGGGGCCGAACTGGGACCCCATCGAATTGAGGAAACCGCTTCTTGGTTCGCTCGTCATCGCGGAGTTTGCCAGGCGATTCTGCAAGAGGGCTAGGTCACGTCGCGGAGGGATTGCTGCTACGGCGTGGCCGCCGGCTCGGTCTCCCAGAAGCGGTGGCGGCGGGTCTGGCCGGGGCCGTTGGTGGCCTCCCACTCCGGGTCGTGGCGATCGCGGACCCAGGCCGGCGGCTCCAGGCTGAGTTTGTCGAGCTCCTGGGGCACGTCCATGGGGTAGCTGCCGGTGAAGCAGGCCATGCACAGGCTGTCGCGCGGTTGGCCGGTCGCCTCGACCAGGCCCTGCTCGGTCAGGTATCCCAGTGAATCAGCGCCGAGGTCGCGCCGTATCTCTTCGACGGTCTCGCGGGCGGCGATCAGCTCCCAGCGGCGGCCCATGTCGATGCCGAAGAAGCAGGGGTGGGTGATCGGCGGGGCCGTGACGCGCAGGTGAATCTCTCTCGCGCCGGCCTCCCGAAGCATCTTCACCACGCGTCGCGTTGTCGTCGCCCGGACGATGGTGTCGTCGACCACGACTACGCTCTGGCCTTCAAGCACCTCGCGCAGGGCGTTGTACTTGATGTTGACCCCCTGATCGCGGATGCGCTGGTCGGGCATGATGAACGTCCGGCCGACGTAGCGGTTCTTGACCAGACCCTCGACGAAGGGGATGCCGGACTCGCGGGCATAGCCGATCGCGGCCGCGGTGGCTGCGTCGGGCACGCCGATAACGATGTCGGCCTCGGCCGGGTGCTCGTGCCAGAGACGGGCGCCCATGGCCATGCGGACGTTGTTGATGCGTTCGCCGCGCAGGTAGCTGTCGAGCCGGGCGAAGTAGATGTACTCGAAGACGCAGAAGGCCTGGCTGTCGGCCTCGCGGTTCTGGAAACTGGTGATGCCATCGCCGTCGAGGAGTATCGTCTCACCGGGCTCGACATCGCGGATGAAGTTGGCGCCGAGGAGGTCGAAGGCGCAGGTCTCGGAGGCAAAGCAAAAGCCGCCATCGATCGCTGCCAGGCTCAGGGGCCGGATGCCCAGGGGGTCGCGGCAGGCGATGACGCCGTCCTTGGTCAGGATCGTGAGGCAATAGGCGCCGCGGGCGCGGCGCATGACATAGGCCATGCGCTCGCCCCAGTCGCGTCCGGGGGCTGTGACCACGAGGTGGGCAATGACCTCCGAGTCGGTGGAGGTGGTGAATTCGCGGCCCCCCGCTTCGAGCTCGGCGCGGAGGAGGTCGGCGTTGACGATGTTGCCGTTGTGGCCGAGGGCGATCTGGCCGTTGGGGCCGTCGACGATGAAGGGCTGGGCGTTTTCGACGCGGCTGGAGCCGGTGGTGGAGTAACGGGTGTGGCCGGCGGCGGCAAAGCCCCGGAGATACGACAGGTCTTCCTCCTGGAAGACCTGTGAGACGAGTCCCATGTCCTTGCGGACGTATATGTTCTTGCCGTCAGTGGTGGCGATGCCTGCGCTTTCCTGACCTCTATGCTGGAGGGCATAGAGACCATAGAAAGTCACCCGCGCGACATCCTCCTGGGGAGCAAACACCCCGAAGATGCCGCAGGACTCGTTGAGGCTCTCCAACCGGCTCTCCCCTGCCCGCGGCGGGCAGACATGACGCCTCGAACGGCCTTTCGCATACAGATTCTACGTTGAGGAAGGGAGGGGGTCAAATTCGCGGCGGCTTTGCCGTCCTGGTCATGGCCAGGCCGATGACGACCGCCGTGAGCGAGGCGGCGCCGACGACCGCGAAGTACTGGAAGGGTATCCCCAGGACCAGGAAGCCGATCACCCAGATCGGCATGGTCGCGGTCTCGAAGCCGATGATCTCTATCCCGGCCTCTCGCATGCCTCATGCCTGGTCCGCGCTGTATTGATCGCCTTCTACGAGTCGCCCTGCCACGCTCTCACCTCTCGGGGTCTTGACTTCTACATTCGATTATCGGCAGGAAGGGCCGTGAATAGGGATAGCGGCGGTTGGGAGCGCACTCCCAACCGCCGCAGCCTGAGGTCTTGAGCCCACCGCCGAGGCCGGCAAGCCTCGGCGAGTTATTGGCGCTTTGCGGGCTGAAGCCCGCGGCTTCGGTCTTATGATACCCGCTCGAAGATGGTGGCGATGCCCTGGCCGCCGCCGATGCAGAGCGAGACGAGGCCGAAGCGGCCACCGGTGCGCTCGAGCTCGTACATGGTCTTCACGGTCAGGATGGCGCCGGTCGCGCCGATCGGGTGGCCCAGGGCGATGGCGCCGCCGTTGGGGTTGACCTTCTCGATGTCCATGCCCAGGGCGCTGGTGCACGCCGCCGCGACCGAGGCGAAGGCCTCGTTGAGCTCGACGACGTCGATCTGGTCGATGGTCATGCCGGCCTTCTGCAGGGCTTTCCTGACCGCGGGGATCGGGCCCGAGCCCATGATCTCGGGGCGGACGCCGGCCTCTGCCCGGGCGACCAGGCGCAGCTTGGGCTTGATGCCGAGCTCAGCAGCCTTGCTGGCGCTCATCACGACTACCGCGGCGGCGCCGTCGTTGATGCCGCTGGCGTTGCCGGCCGTGACCTTGCCGCCTTCTTTGAAGGCGGCGCGCAGGCGGCCCAGGGCCTCCATTGAGGTCGCGCGCGGGTGCTCATCGGTGTCGATCGTCACCTTCTCGCGGCCGACGGTGACCTCGATGGGCACGATCTCGTCCTTGAACTTGCCCGCGGCGATGGCGGCGGCGGCGCGCTGCTGGCTGCGTAGCGCGAACTCGTCCTGGACCTCACGCGGCACTTCGAACTCGTCGGCCAGGTTTTCGGCGGTAATGCCCATGTGGTAGCGGTTGAAGGGGTCGGTGAGGAGGTGGACGATGCCGTCTTCGATCTCGCCGTTACCCATGCGGTAGCCGTTGCGGCCGTTGCGGAGGTAGTAAGGCATCATCGTCATGTTCTCGGCGCCGCCGGCGACGACGACTTCGGCGTCGCCGGTCTGAATCCAACGCGCGGCGGTGTTGATCGCCTCGAGGCCGGAGCCGCAGATGCGGTTTACGGTGTAGGCCGGCACTTCGATCGGCAGGCCGGCCTTTACGGCGGCATGGCGCGCGATGTAGCCGTCCTCCATGACCTGGCCCACGCAGCCGAGGACGACCTGGTCGACCTGGCTGCCCTCGATGCCCGCACGCTTCACCGCTTCTCTGATTACGGTGGCGGCGAGGTCGGAAGCGGGCATGTTGGCGAAGCCGCCCTGAAACCTGCCTATGGCGGTACGGCAGCCACTGACGAGAACCACGTCCTCCATTACGTCCCCCTTTGGATCACTCGGTGCGAGAGAGGTAGGCAGAATTATAGGCGCGACCTATCGTGCTGGCAAACGAAGAGGATGGTCTTCGCGGACCTCCCGCAGCCGCAGAAGCGCGGCCAGCAAGAGCATCGCCGCGGCCGCCTGCCAGGCGATCAGGTCGAATCCGTGCGGAGGCGGCGCGTCCAGGTAGCCGTGAGCGATCACCAGCCCCGCGATTGCGAGAAAGGCCATGCCCAGGGTCGCGGCGGAGGCGCGCAGCGCCAGCAGCTCGAAGCGGAACAGGTAGACGAGGAGAAGGAACCAGGCGCCGAAGCCGAGGTCGAAGAGGTCGACCGTGTTCTCGCTCAAGACCGGCGAATTGCCGACGATGCTCTCAGCCCAGTCGAGGAGCCCGCCGTGCAGGCCGGCCAGGCCGTCGATCGTGAACACAACCGCTGAGATTCCGGCCAGGGGCCAGAGGAAGATGCCCGCCTCCAGCGGTTCCTCTCCGCGGCCATGCGCTCTGCGCCAGAACGCCGCGAAGGCCAGAATCGCGACAATCGCGCCGAGGACGGCCTCGCCCCCCGCGGCCGCGCCCAGCACCTCCCCGTTCCTCCCGCTGATGGCCGCCGCCGCTCCGATACTGACGTTGGCGGCCGCGATCGATGCCGTGAGGGGCCAGCGGGCTGCGATCGCCCGCAGCCGTGGCACCGGGCTGAGGCCGGTTAGCGCGGGGCGCTCCTTCTTGGGGCGCGCGAACCAGGTGGTCAGCGCCCACAACCGCCAGCGCTCGTAAACCCGCAACGGCAGGGCCCGCAGGACGCGGTCGAGCGCGACCATGACCAGCGCCGAGTTAGTGCGCAGCGGCCTTGCCGCCAGGTATGCCAGCCTGCCGATCCCGGGAAGCAACGCGAGCAGCGCGACCACGAGCGTATGGGTCTCGCGCGCCGCGCGGGCACCGCCGCCGCCGGCCAGCGCCGCGAGCTCGGCCCGCAGGCGCATGGCCAGCGTCCACAGGAAGCGCGCCGCGGCCCCGAAGGGGAAGCGCAGGGGCACACTGATGGCGAAGTGCGCACCCATGTGGGCGAGCACGGTCGCGACCTCCGCCGTCTTCAGCGTGTCACGCAGCTCTGTCGCCTGCGCCGCGGTGAGCCTGTCCTCAGCCTGCCAGGTCTCGACACCTTTCACGATGAACGCGGTCGCCAGGGCGCCCCCGCCTTCGGCGCCGCGACGCATCCCCCGGACCCATCCGGGCAGGTCGATCAACCTGAAGAGGAAGCGCAGGCTCTTGTTCAGGAGCCGAGGCTCGCTTCGGTGCCACGCTTCCAGGGCTTCGGCGTAGCCGGCCGCCGCCCGCTCGAGCGCGGCGCGCTCCTTGTTGGTAAGCCGCGCCTCCAGCTCATGCTCGTGCCGAGCGAGGTACGACCGTAGCCGGCAGACCTCGATGTCGTCGAACGTCGGGACCTGACCGGTCCTCAGGCGGCCGGCGATGGCGCTCAGGGGATAGAGCAGCGGCACGAGGCTGGACTCGAGGTCGATTAACCGGTAAGAGCCGTCTTCGAGCTCGAGGAAGTTAGTGACGTTGTGGGGGTTGAAGGGCGTGACCTGCCAGGTCGGCAGACCCGCGTCGATGAAATGGCGGGTCAGGCCGGCAAGAAAGCGTCTCGCGCTTCTCCTGTCTTTGGGGGAATGCCCGCGCACGAGCGTGGTGACGAAGTCGTGCCCTCCCGCCGGCGCATCCACGACATCCCGAACGCCGGCGACCAGGTCCTCGCCGTACCAGACCTTGGTCAGCAGCCCGACGAGCGTCCGCTGCTGGCGCGCTGCCTCCAGGGCGTCGTGGCTGGCCACGTAGGGGAAGGGAGCCTGGAAAGCCAGCCAGTACAGCGCCCGCACCAGCCGCCCCGGCCGGTACACCTTGTGCGCCAGGCCGCTGTCGTAGTCGAGGTCGACGCTGCTGCTGATCGAGCCGCTGTGGACGATGCCGTGGCGCTGCTGGTCTTCTGCGATCTGCCCCACCGCTCCCCGCCGATCTCCAGACCCACTAAGGCCGATCCTCGCGATCTGATTCTAAGGCTCTGCGGGCGCGGCGAATCGGAGCCCTACGCAGTCCGGAGACGGCGCCGGTCGTTGCCGCCGGGCCTTAAGCCCCTGGGGACTGCCGGCGCGCGGATCCTCGTCTAGGTTGTCGAACTTCACCGGGCTGCAGAGGCCTGGAGAATGTCGCTCACGTGACCTTCCACATGATTGATCGCCAGCGTACGGAGCACGGCGCCGAGCGAGCCCGTGACTCCACCCGCCGACCGAATGTGGACGCTGAGGAGGGCGCGATCGGCGTCCCGCACGGCCGCGATCGTGGCCGCGCGGTTGCGCTCGAACTCGTCGAGGAGATCGGCAATCGAGGCATCGGCCCTCCTTTCGACCTTCGCTGATTGTAGGCATCGAGCCCTCCGCGAACGTCCGCGGTTAGAACCTCAGCGTCTGCGGCAGTGCCGGGCGTCGTTCCTGGCGCGAGTTCCCGCGCGAACTCGATTAGCCGGGGGTAGGTCCACTCAATGGACGCCACATGGGCGAGCACCTCCGCGGCGGTCCAGCCATTCTCATAGCACCCGGCTTCAAGACTCTGCGGCGGAAGGCTCCGCAGCTTCGCGTTGACCTCTCTTCCAGAAGAACCAAGCTCTTCGAGGAGCTCTCCTTTGGACGGCAGCTGTTCGGCGGTCATTGAACGCGTTCTCCTTTGCCTTGAGGTCTGCGGTGGATTCAGGTCCACGCGCGAGCATCCGTCGAAGCCCAATGCTCCCCTGTCCGGCGAGCGCCCGCGAAAGGTCGGGGTCATTCCGCTGGCGGACCATCATCTCTGCCAGCAATTCCAGTTCGAGCCAGTTGATCATGAGTTTGCTCCTGCTTCAGTTGGCGGGGGTAGGGAAGGTGCTGCGTTCGTGGCCAGACCTCGTAGCCGGGCGAGCACGGCGCTCCTGGCTCGGTCGAAAGCCACGCGGTCTCCGTAGAGTTGGAAAGCCCAGTTCGCGGCCAGACCGAGCGCGTTGAGTTCGAAGGCCAGCTGCGACGGCTCGCAGGCGGCGTCCAGGTGTCGCAACTGCCGTGCCTGGTCTACGGCCTGCTCGAGAGCCCCAACCCATTCGGCCATGGCGGCGCCGATGCTATCGCGGACGCGCCCGGGCCTGCCGTCGAACTCGGCAGAAGCCGCGACGAAAAAGCAGCCGCCTCGGAACACGCTCTTCTCGGCGTAGGTCAGCCACGAATCGCACAGGCGCCAGAGGCGGGGCAGTCCCGCCGCCCCCGGCAACGCCGGCCGCATGACCGAATCGATGAACCGTTCCCGCGCCGCCTCAACCGTCGCCAGCTGAAGGTCTTCCTTCGAACCAAAGTGTGCGAAGAGCCCGCTCTTGCTCATGCCGATTTCGCTCGCCAGGCGCCCAATTGACAGACCCTGGAGCCCTTCCACGGAGGCGATGTCCATGGCGGCCGACATGATCGACCGCCGCGTCCGCTCACCCTGGGCGAGGCGTGCATCCTCCCTTCCGGTAATCGCGTTCACACCAGCCTCCGTTATCGAATCGATCCTTCGCGCAAGAGAGCACGAGCGTTCGTGCTATTTATATCGCATCCTCGCACAAAACGCAAGACCCACCGGCGGACCGGACGCCGGGGGCCGCAGATCAACCTGAACGCGAGATTTGCTCGTATATACTGCTAGCGCGGAGGCAGGCGTGGCGGTAGACATCGAGGCGATCAACGCGCGGGTTCGCGAGGAATCGCGCTTCGTCGAGGCCGTCCGCGCCGAGGTGGCGCGCGTCATTGTCGGCCAACGCTATCTGATCGACCGGCTGCTCATCGCCCTGCTCTGCGACGGCCACATCCTGATCGAGGGCGTGCCCGGCCTGGCCAAGACGCTGTCCGTGCACACGCTGGCCCAGACCCTGGGCGCCGGCTTTGTCCGCATCCAGTTCACGCCCGACCTGCTGCCGGCCGACGTGACGGGCACGCAGATATTCAACCCTCAGGAAGGCCGCTTTTACACGCGCAAGGGCCCGATCTTCGCCAACATCGTCCTTGCGGATGAGGTGAACCGGGCGCCGGCGAAGGTGCAGTCCGCCCTTCTGGAAGCGATGCAGGAGCGCCAGTGCAGCATCGGCGGTGAGACGTTCACCCTGCCCCAGCCGTTCATGGTCCTCGCCACCCAGAACCCGATCGAGTCGGAGGGCACCTATCCCCTGCCCGAGGCCCAACTTGACCGCTTCATGCTCAAGGCGGTGGTGAGCTATCCCACGCGCCAGGAAGAGCGCCAGATTCTCGAGCGCTATGAAAAGGGCGACATGCCGGAGGTGCGCCGCGTGGTGACGGTCGAGGAGCTCCTGGCCGCGCGCTCCGCCGTGCAGGCGGTCCACGTCGACGAGAGCCTGCGCGACTACATCGTTCACCTGGTGATCGCCACGCGCGAGCCCAAGACCTACAGGCTCGACCAGTTGTCGCCGCTGATCGCCTTCGGTGCTTCGCCGCGGGCCACAATCTACCTGGCCCAGGCCGCGAAGGCTTACGCTTTCATCGGCTGCCGCGGCTACGTTACGCCCGATGACGTCAAGGCCGTGGCCAAGGACGTCCTGCGTCACCGCGTGATCATCACTTACGAAGCCGAGGCCGAAGAGCTGACGAGCGACGACATCGTGGCGCGAGTCCTAGAGGGCGTCCCGGTCCCTTAGCCGAGAGCGGGCTCGTGGACTTTCAGGATGTTGTCCGGCGGCGCAAGATGGTCCGAAGCTTCGAGGACCGAGCGATTCCGCCTGATGTCCTGGCCAGGATACTTTCGAACGCCCGGCGCGGTCCTTCGGCCGGCTTCTCGCAGGGCTTCGAGTTCCTGGTCCTGCAGGGCAAGGAGCAGACCGCGCGTTACTGGGACAGCCAGATGCCCCGGCCGCGCCGGGAGTCGTTTGCCTATCCCGACCTCCTGAATGCCCCCCTTCTGCTCGTCTGCTTCAGCCACAAGCTGGCCTATCTGAGACGCTACGCGGAGCCGGACAAGGGCTGGAAGGACATGGACGAGAGGCGCTGGCCGGTGCCTTACTGGGATATCGACACCGCCATGGCTGCCCTTTTGGTCCTGCTCACCGTGGTCGACGCTGGGCTGGGCGCCTGCTTTTTCGGCACCAACGCGGCGCGCTGTCGCGAGACCTTCGGCGTTCCCGATGACTACACGCCGATCGGCGCGGTGGCGATCGGCTATCCGAAAGCCGTTGACCGGCGATCTCCCTCTCTGAAGCGCGGGCATCGTGCCGCCTCAGAGATGATCCACCGGGGCCGTTGGTGAACACACCAGTCGCGACCTCCACCGAACTCGAGCCGGGCCTCTCGCTCGAGGAGATGCTGGCGAGAGTCCGGCGTCTCCAGATCACGGCCCGGCGCCTGGTGCGCATGCTCTTCTTCGGCGAGTACCACAGCGTTTTTCGGGGCCGCGGCATCGAGTTCAGCGAGGTGCGCGCGTACCAACCCGGTGACGAAGTGCGCTCGATCGACTGGAACGTCACGGCGCGGATGGGGGCCCTCTACGTGAAGAAGTTCGTGGAGGAGCGCGAGCTGGTGGTCTACCTCCTTGTCGACGTGAGTCCGTCGGCGGGGTTCAGCACGACGGCCCAAACGAAGAGGGACCTCGCGGCGGAGCTTGCGACGCTCCTGGCTTTCGCCGCTGACGCCAATAGCGACCGCATCGGCGTCATAGCCTTTAGCGACCGCGTTGAGCTTTATCTCCGGCCCCGCAAGGGGATGCAGCACGTGCTGCGTCTCGCGCGCGACCTCATCTACCTCAAGCCGAAGGGTCGGGGAACGAACATCGGGGCCGCGGTCGACCTGCTGATGAGGGTTGCGAAGCGCCCGGGCGTCGCCTTCATTCTTTCCGACTTCCACGCCACGGGGTACGAGGCGTCGTTACGCCTGGCGGCGCAAAAGCACGACATGATCGCGATCAGCCTCACCGACCCACGCGAGATCGAAGTCCCGCGCTCCGGCCTCATCCTCCTGCGGGACGCCGAGACAGGGGCAGAAGCGCTTATCGACACCGAGGACCGCCGCGAGCGGGAACGATACGCGGCGGCCGCGGCCGAGCGCACCGTGTCCCGCCGCCGCCTGCTCGCCGGAGTCGGCGTCGAGGAGATCGCGTTGCGCACCGACCGGTCCTATATCGAGCCGCTTATGGCCTTCTTCAAGGGCCGCGCCGCCCGGCGTCGGAGCGCGTGATGACTCCTCGCCAGACCGCTGTCGAAAGGCCGATCCGGCATGGCGCGGTGGCGCTGGTCGCGCTCCTTCTCGCCGCGTTCTCCGTGTTCGCGCCGCCCGCGCGCGCCGTGCTCGCGGCCGCCCCTGTGATCACGGGGGTCAGGGTGGAGGGTCCCAACCGCCCGACGGTGGGCGACCACTTGAGGCTGATCATCAGCCTCGAGGCCGAGTCGGGGACGACCGTCACCCTGGCACCCGGGACACTACAAAACGAGTTGATGTTATTGAAGACGCCCGAGGTCAAGACAAAGGACAAGGGCGGCGGCCTGGTCGAGGTCACGCTTACGGCCGAAGTGGCGCCTTTCTTCGTCGGTGACCTGTCCCTTAAGCCGTTGCGGCTGCGCTACGCGATTCCGGGAGGTGCGAGCGGGGAGATCGAGACGCCGAGCGTGCGCATATTCGTGGCCGGCACGGTCCCGGAGGGTTCCAGCCTCGAGCCCCTCCCCCTCAAGGCCCAGGCCGGGTTTCCCGCCGTCGGTACTCCGGCGGTCTACTTCGTCGCCCTCGCAGTGCTGGCCGCGGCCCTGTGCCTGACTCTGGGCCTCCTGTTCTGGCGAGGGCACACACGCTCAGGCGTGGCGGCGCTGGAGCCGGAGCCGGAGGAGATTGCCCTGGGGCCGGAGGATAGCGCCCGTCGTGACCTCGACCGCGCGGCCGGAGACCTGGCAGGCGGTAATTTGCCGGCCTATTACGCCATCCTGGCGGCCACCGTCCGCGGTTACCTGACGGACCGCTTTGGCTTCCCGGCGTTCGCGCTGACGACCGCCGAGCTCCAGACCCAGATGGTCACGCGCGGCATGGACCGCTGGCAGGCGCGTCTGGTGAGCGGCCTCCTCGACCAGTGCGATTCCGTGGTCTTCGCGCGTTACCGGCCGGCGCCTGATCGTGCCGACGCAGACCTGACGGCCGCCTATGAGATCGTCGAAATGAGCCGCCCGCGGGAGATGGAAGAGGCGCTGGCGTGAGGTTTGCCGACCCCTATTTCTTTGTCCTGCTGCTGGCGATCCCGGCGTTGCTGTTCCTCAGGTTGCGCCTGGCCAGGCGGCAGGCCGGCGCCTGGTTCTCCAACGTGGCGCTGTTCGCCGGCTTCCGGCCGACCTGGCGCGTTCGCCTGCGATGGGTGCCGACGGCCGCGCGCGCCCTGGCTCTCGCCCTGGTCGTGGCCGCGCTCGCGCGGCCCCAGACCGGCCGGGCGGAGAACGAGTTGCCCGGCCGGGGAATCGACATCGCGCTTGTCTTCGACACGTCCAGCAGCATGAGCACGTCCTTTGGCAAGGACAGCCGCCTCGTCGCCGCCCAGCGCGTGATCACCGAGTTCATCGGCGGCCGGCAAGAAGACCGCATCGGCCTGGTGATCTTCAGGTCCGAGAGCCTGGTACTCAGTCCCCTGACGCTCGACTACGACGCACTGAAGCGACTGGTGGGCGACGCCCAGCGCGTGAACCTGAGCGACGGCACGGCTATCGGCCTGGGACTGGCCGAGGGCCTGAACCTCCTGCGCGAGTCCCACGCCCGCAGTCGTGTCGCCATTCTCCTGACCGACGGCCAGAACAACGACCGCACCCTGGACCCGCTGGCCGCGGCTCGTATCGCCGAGACTCTCGGCATCCGCGTCTACACGATCGGCGTGCTGGACTCGCGCCCGCGGCCGGGCCAGCCTTCGAACGTGGACGAGCAGGCCCTGCGCCAGATGGCCGAGGTCACGGGCGGCCACTACTACGGGGCGGAAAGCGAGGAGGCCCTGGCCTCGATCTACGACAGCATCGATCGATTGGAGAAGTCGCACGTCGGGCGGGCGCAGTTCGCGGCGTACGACGAGCTTGGCGTGTACTTCGTCTCCGCCGGAGTGCTCCTGCTTGCCCTGGAGGTCGCCACGGCGACGACGATCTGGAGGCGGGCGGCGTGAGCTTTGGCGCCCCGGATCGCTTGCTCCTGTTTCTTGCCGTCCTCGGGATGGCTGCTATGACGGTGTGGCTCGAGGCCTGGCGACGGCGGGCAAGAAGGGCGTTCTCCGGTCCCCGGACAGCTCCAGGACAAGGCTTGGGTGCCTCCTACAGCACCATCCTGCTCGTTGCCGCGGCCGTCCTCCTCGTGCTTGCCGCCGCCCTGCCACAGTGGGGACAGCGCGAGTTCAGCCGCGAACGCCAGGGCGTCGACCTCGTGATCGCCCTCGACGTGTCGCAGAGCATGACGGCGCGCGACGTCCAGCCCACCCGTCTCGGGGTCGCTCAGGAGAACATAGGGAACCTGATCTTGAGCCTGCGCGGGAACCGCATCGGCCTGGTCCTGTTCGCCGGCACGGCTATCGAGCGCTCGCCCCTTTCAACCGACGTCCAGGCCCTGGACCAGATCGTGCGCCGCGCCGACCGTGAGCCGGGCCTGACGCGCACCGGGTCCGACCTGGGCGGGGCGCTGGACCAGGCGAAGAAGATCCTCGATGCGAGCGAGAGCAAGAGCCGCGCCGTGATCCTCGTCAGCGACGGCGAAGACTTCGGCGGAACCTTCGCCGACCGGACACGGGAGCTGAACGCCCTGGGAATCGTTGTCTACACGGCCGGCGTCGGCACCGCTCAGGGTTCGACCCTTATCGAACCGGTGGGAGCGACAGGGCAGACGCGCGTCAAGATCGACACGCGCAGCGGCCAGCCCGTGATTTCGCGACTGGATGAGGGCAACCTGCGGGCCGCCGCCCAGGCCGGCGGCGGCCGCTACCTGCGTCTGACGGCGTCGGGCCGCGACCTCCTGGCGCTGCGCGACGACCTGAGCCAGTTGCAACAGTCCCCGCTAGGCGCCGAAACCCAGAAGGCGCCGGTCGAGCGCTTCCAGTGGTTCGCGGGCGCCGCCGCGCTGCTCCTCGCGGTGGCCTTCCTGGCCCCATCCAACCTCGCCCTCCCAAGAGTGAGAGCTATTCGCTGGCTGCGTGCGCGACCCGGGCCGGCGGTGATCGCGTTCGCGCTTTTCCTGGGCGCGGCCTGCGGGCGGTCTGACTCTGTCCAAAACCGGAACGACATAGCCAACCGGCTCTACGTCGCCGCACGGTACGAGGAAGCCCTGAAAGCCTACGAAGACCTCCTGGCCGCGCGGCCTGACCTGCCCGAGCTGGCTTATAACGCCGGCAACACGCTCAATCGCCTCGGCAGCTACAACCGCGCCATCGAAGAGACGCGGCGCGCGCTTCCGCCGGCTAACACGAAGCTCGGCGCCGCCACCTACTATGCGCTGGGTAACCACTTCCTCGCCCTCAACCGCCTCGAAGATGCGTTTGACGCCTATCGCAGCGCCCTCCTTCTCGATTCGAGCGACGCCGACGCAAAGTACAATCTCGAGGTCGTCCTGCGGCGCATGAACCAGCCGCCCGCGCCGGGGCAGGGCCAGCCCGCGCCGGGCGGACCCCCGGGCGATCCGCCGCCTGAAGGCGGCGAGCAGCCCGGGAGGGCTCAGGCGCCGAACGAAGGGCCGCCGGCGCCGCCGGAACAAGGGCCGCAGCAGCCCTCGGACCAGCCCGCCCCGCTGCGCCAGCTCGAGGAAGCGCTGGCCGGCCTGAATGACGAGATCTCCTTTGAGGAGGCCCTGAAAATCCTCGACTTGGTCCAGCGGATCAAGCAGCAACAGCAGCCGCAGCAGCGGCCAGCCGGCCCGTCATCGGGCGCCGCACCCGACTACTAACGGGCGCCCCGGCTCGGAGTTGGTTAAGGATTTTGGACTCTTAGATGCGCCGACCAGATTCAAGATTCCAGAAACAACTCCCCCTGAATCTATGATCTGGGTCCATCTCGCCACCGCGTCTGACCAGCTCACGGCCGAGCTGTGGATCGCGATCCTGGGTAACGCCGGCGTTGCGGCGATGATTCGGCCCTCCGACGCCGTCTCTTACCTGGGAGTAGCCGCCTTCGGCTGCCGGGTGCAGGTGCGGCAAGAGGACCTCGGGCGGGCGCGGGAAATCGTGGCCGGGTTGGAGGATGAGAGTCCGGAGCGCGATATCAGGTAGCGTTCATCATGAGTGATTGGCCGGCCTATCGAAAGCGGAACAGCCGGGCCAACAGGTTGGTCCTGACGGCCTTCCAGACCTTCGCCAGCCGGGCGCGTTCGCCTTCGGCCAGGGCTTTGCGGCCGTAGCGCGAGCGCACGTAGGCGGTGCTGAGGAAGGCGATGTCGTCCACTTCCGGAAGCTCAGTCTCGAGCCTGGCCGCGTACTCGGCGGGTGTCTGCTGGGGGGCGGCCGGTATGCGCGCCCAGCCCGCCAGTCTGATGGTCTTCTCCCAAACCTGGGTTGGGTAGTCGAGACCGCCGAGGCCCCTGTTCCAGGCGAACTCGAAGACCCCGAAGCCGATGGCCGTCACTGCCAGGAAGCCGAGCACCACCGCCATGAGGATGTTGCCGACCAGGTTCGATCCTTCGTCCGCCGCCAGCTGGTCGAGCGTGGAGTCCGCCGGGATCGAGGGGACGAGCGAATCGTCCGGCAGCAGGCTGTCGTCGGGAAACTGACTGCTGTCCTCTGGAAAGAAGTCGAGGTCGTCGCTGCCCGGCCGGCTGATCCGCGGTTCGGAAGGAGTGGGATTGAACTCGACCCAGCCCAGGCCGGGGAAGTAGACCTCGGGCCAGGCGAACGCGTTTCCCTCGCTCACCACGTAGGTGTTGGTGTCCGGGATGCGGTCTGTGGGACGGATTATGTAGCCGACGGCGATCCGGGCCGGGATGCCCTGGCTGCGTAGCAGGACGACCATGGCCGAGGCGAAATAGTCGAAGTAGCCGCGATTGGCGTCGAAGAGGAAGTAGGCGACGGAGTCCTGGTTCGCGGGCGCCGGCGGGATCTTGGTGTCGACGGCGTAGGTGCGCAGGAACTGCTCGATCGCGTTGGCCTTGTCGTAGGGGTTGTCGAATCCCCTCGTAACCTCGCGTGCCTTGTCCCTCACGCGCGGGGGAAGCGAGTCGGGCAGCTGGAGATATGGCGTGATGATCCAGGCGGGGTAGCTTGTGCCGGCGGCGCGCAAGCGGCCGGGCGAAGCCGTGGTAATGGTGCTGTCGACGCGATACTCGGTGTGCTCGTTGAGCCTGGTCGCGGGCCTGATCGATGTGACGTCTGACTGGTCGGGCCCGAAGACGACGCGAGAGTCGACGCTGACGGCCAGCGGCTGACTGGCGCTGACGATCACTCCCTGCTTGGCCAGTGTGGTGACGGTGATTGAGAGCGGGCGCCGGAACTGGCGACGCGCCTCGTCGGGGCTCTGGAGCGCTCTCAGCGCCGGCCAGATCCCGGCCGTAATCTGCGTGGTGCCGCTGATCTTCCAGCCCTGGGCGGTGTAGAGGTCGTAGGTCTGGGCGCGGAGGAAGCCGTTCTCCTGGGCGACCACTTCCATGACGTTGCCGCCGCCGAGGGTGATCTCGCCCTGGAGGGGGAGCGTGGAGCCAAACTTGTGGATGGTCCCGCCCTTCTTGCTGTCGATTGAGCTGAACAGACGGCCGAGGTCCTGGAAGGGTCCCGAGATCGGTGAGGTCACCTTTTCCCAGGCCGAGAACAGGACTCCCGAGCCGTTGCCAACCGGCAGCACCCAGGCGACGGCGAGGAGCACGAACGCCATCCAGACGGTCACGTTGAGGACGTAGAGACTGATGAGGTCCGGGTAGCGCGTGCTGTTGGAGCGCCACTGGCGGGCGTTTCGGAGGACGTGAATGCGCGAGACGAGGAGGATGGCGCAGAAGAGATAGACCAGGAGGTTAAAGCTGTTCTGGCCGGGCAGATAGCTGATGTTGGTCAGGAGCGCGAGGCCGCCGGGGATGAGGCCGATCCAGGCGTTGTACCAGCGGAAGATGCTCCACACCGAGATGTAGGCGGTGATGTAGGTCAAGGCCACGACCATGACAACGAACGGCAGATTGTCGTTGGAGATGCCGCCCGAAGCGAGAGCGCTGAACCAAATGTGCATGCGGTCGCCGAGCTCGGAAATCCTGCCCGTGAGCGAACCCGGCAGGTCGGCGGTGGAGGCTACGGCCACGCCGCCGGCGCCGATGAGCAGGGCGAGAAAATGGGCGATGGCTTCGTTCCAGCGCGTCTTGGCGAGGCCGACGCCGACGATGACGCCGAGGAAGGCGATGGGGTAGAGGGAGGGCATCTCGCCGACCCAGTCGGCGTTGTCTATTGACTGGACGACGGAGATGAACCCGATGAAGACGATGAGGAGTGTGACCCACTCCTCCCAGGAGAGCAGGGCCAGCCGGGACAACCAGGAAGGCTTCTCCGCCTCTGGCGCCTGGGGCGCCCCTTGCCACATCTCCTGCCACGTCGCCTGTCTCACGGAGGCGACCTTCCCGCGAGGTGCTCCCCGGGCCCGCCGGCGTGCGCGAGGGTCGTCATCAGGTTATCCGAGCTCTTGACGATGTAGGTGTAGATTTCGGCGGCCGCCAGGGCGCCAAAGACCATGAGCGAGGTCTCCGAGCCGCCGAAGGTGTTGGGTTCGAGGAGAACGGTCGCGACCTTGACGCCACGCTGGGCGATGAACTGGAGACTCGCCACCCAGTCCTCGCTCGTCGAGGGCGTGATCACGACCACGGTTGTGTGCCGTCCGAAGCGCTTGGCCTCCTCGGTGACGAGAGTGCCGATCGATACGTCGCCTTCGGCGGTGGAGAGCGCCAGCGCCTCCAGGATGCGCGTGTAGTGCTGGGCGCCGCGCTCCGCGTCCTCGACAAACAGCTTCTTGCCGTAGCTGATGAAGCCGACAGAGCGGTTCGCCATCAGGAAGAAGCGGGCGATGCTCGCCGCGATCTTGACGGAAAGCTCCTCTGTCCCTTCGTCACCGCTGCCGATGTGCACCGATTTGTCGAGGTCGAGGATGACCCAGATGTCGGAGGCCGGGTCGAGCTCGAACAGCTTGACCATCAGCTGGTTGGTGCGCGCCGTGGTGGGCCAGTGGATGCGGTTGAAGCTGTCGCCGAATTCGTACGGGCGTACGCCCGAGGCGTTCGGGGTCACGTAGTGGGTGCGCCTGCGGAAGCGGCCTTCGCCGGGAAGGTTCGCCGGCGGCACGTAGAAGTTGGGCAGCTCGGTGGCACGCGGGTAGACGAGGACGTTCGAGGTGCGGCCGTAGTAGTTGGTGTAGCGGAAGAAGCCGAAGGGGTCGCCGGTGGTGACCCGCACCGGTCCGATGGAGAACAGGCCGCGCCGGTTACAGGGCGTCGACGTCTTCCAGGTCTTTGACTCGCGCGGACCGAGGGTAATGATGCGCCCGGCGGCGTGGCCGGGGATGGTCGAGGGGTCGTCCACCTCGAGCCAAAGCTTCGTGAACAGGCCCATGTTCTTGACCGTGATCCGTTCGACGAGCTCCTGACCCTCCTGGAGGCGGTCCACGGGCCGATCGGTGCTGACGTCGAGGTTGCGGGCGTTCATCCTTGCCCAGTAGTAAGCGATGGGCACGCCGACGAGGATGACATAGGCCAGGCGCGTGGGGAGCCAGAAGCCGGTGGAGAGCGCTGAGATGAGGCAGATGACGAAAATGACGCCGATCACCGTCAGCGACAGGTGCTTGCGAAAGAGGAGGCTCCAGCCCTCTCGGGCCAGCTCGATCACCGCAACGGCCGTCCTTTAGCGGCCGCCGCGGGCGCGGGTGCCGGGCACGGGTACGCGCTCGAGGCAACTGAGGATGATGTCGGTGGCGTTAACGCTCTTGACCCGGGCCGAGGGACTGACGATCACGCGGTGCCCGAGCGTGGTCAGGGCGAGCTCTTTCACGTCGTCGGGAATTACGAAGTCGCGGCCGTCGAGCAACGCCCGGGCCTGGGAAGTGCGGTAGAGGGCGAGTGACCCGCGTGGGGATGCGCCGAGATACACGGCCTCGTGCTGACGCGTCATCTCCACCAGGCCGACGATGTACGACTTGATCAAGGGGTCGACGTAGATCTCTTTGATCGCCCGCTGGACGCCGATGATCTCGTTCGGGTCCGTGATCGGCTCGATGGTTTCGATGGGATGGACGTTTTGTTGGGCGTCCATCATCAGGACCTCGTCCGTGTTGGATGGATAGCCGAGGAAGACGCGCATCAGGAAGCGGTCGAGCTGGGCTTCGGGCAAGGGGAAGGTGCCCTCGTACTCGATCGGGTTCTGGGTCGCCATGACCATGAAGGGCGTGGGCAGGCGGTGAGTAACGCCGTCCACGGTGATCTGCTTCTCCTCCATTGCTTCCAGGAGAGCCGACTGGGTCTTCGGCGTCGCGCGGTTGATCTCGTCGGTGAGGACGACCTGGGCCACGATCGGGCCCGGGCGAAATTCGAAATCGTTCGTGCGCTGGTTGTAGACAGAAACGCCGGTGATGTCGCTGGGGAGGATGTCAGGCGTGAACTGGATGCGCTTGAAGGTGCATCCGGTCGACTTCGCCAGGCTGCGGGCGAGGGTGGTCTTGCCGACGCCGGGCACGTCCTCGATCAGGAGGTGACCCGCGCAGAGCAGGCAGATAAGCGCCAGGCGCACCTCCGCCGTTTTACCGATGATGACTTTTTCAACATTGGCGAGGATGCGTTCGGCGATTAACTTCGGGTCTTCCACTCACCACTCCGCTGAAGTACTTTCGTCGTCGTGGCCGGGACTATCGGCCTGGCCCGGCAGGGCCGCCGACGGCCACATCAATATACAGAAATGCCGGGCATACGGATTCCGGGGATGCCTGGCATTTAGTTGACGCGAATTATAGCAGAGGCCGTGCTAGGCGGCGCGGGGTAAGATCGACCTATGGCGTCCCTCGCCCGCCGGCGTGTGCTGGAGCTGCTTCTCAACGCTCCAGCGTTGCTGGTAGCGTGCAGCGCCTCTGAGAGCGGCCCTCCGCCCACGGAGACGGCTCCTCCGACCGCGACGGCAACGCCGCTTCCTTCGCCAACGCCCAGGCCGCTTCCCAGCCCCACGCCGGCGCCGCCCGGGCTCGAGCTGCGCCCGGCGCAGGTCCCGCAGGGCGGCAGCGCGACCGTTGTCTTGAACGACGCGGCAGCCAGCGCCACAGCCACCTTCCAGGGCCGCCAGTACCCGATGCTGGCAGCAGCCGGCCGGCTCTGGGCCGTCATCGGTACGGGGGCGTTCACGACACCCGGGCCTTACGCGCTGGCCGTGATCATGCCGACGGGCCCGGCCCGTCCGGCGGGCGTGAATGCGATAAACCTGACCGTCACGGACGCCAGGTATGCGGTTGAGTCAATCGAGCTGGACGCCCAGACGGCGGCTCTGCTGGCGCCCGAAATCGTGCAGAACGAGCTCAACCGGCGGACGGCAATCTACTCCGTGTACACGATCCAGCGGCTTTGGACGGGTCCCTTCCTCCGCCCCAACGGCGGTACCCTGAGCAGCCTTTACGGGCTCGGCCGCAGCTACAACGGCGCCCCGGCGACCGACTACCACCGCGGGACTGACTTCGCCGGTGAGCCGGGCAGTCCGGTAAGCGCCGCGGCGGCCGGAAGGGTTGCCTTCGTCGGGCTGCTGCAGGTCCGCGGCAATTCGGTCATGGTCGACCACGGCGCCGGGGTGTTCACCGCGTACCACCACCTGTCTCGCATCGACGTCGCCCAAGGCCAGACCGTGGCGGCGGGCCAGCAGGTGGGAGCGCTCGGCGGCACGGGCCTCGTCACAGGCCCACATCTGCACTGGGAGGTCGTCGTCCGCGGGATCGAGGTCGACGGACTCGCCTGGCTCAAGGGCGTGGACTTCGGGTTGTAGGTCTTTCGGACGAGACCCACTGCCTCTACGAGAGCCGGAGGTGAAGCTTTGGACTTTGACTTATCCGTGACAATATTCTAAAATACGCATAGTGCAACAAGACGAATGGTGCGTTGCTTTCTACATTCGAGAAGACGGCAAGAGCAATGGATACAAAGCAGACTCCGGTTACGCGCGGGGAACGTGCCTATGAAAGATGGCGCGACCGGTTTTTCGCCGATCCCGAAAACCGGCGCATTTACGAAGAGGAAGCCGCAAAGAGCGAACTCTGGCTTCAGCTCGTCGAGGCCCGCATGGCGGCAGGCCTAACCCAGACCGAACTGGCCAGCCGCCTCGGTGTGACTCAGTCTCAGGTCGCCCGGATCGAGAAGCGCGGCTACGACGCCTACACTCTCAAGACCCTCCGCCGATATGTTGACGCCCTCGGTGAGGGATTCTCTGTGGAGGTGAAGATTCACAGCCCCCACGAACGACAGCGTGCCGTCGCGACTGGATGACCGGCGGGGGACTTCCTCTCAAGCCCACCAAACAGGCCAGGAAGACAAGAATGGCCGAAAGCCTCATCATCGAAATTTTTGCGCATATGGACGCGGGCGACCGGCGGCAGTGGACCGGCGAGCAGGATACCAGGCCCTTGAGTGAGCTCGGGCGGCGCCAGGCGCAGCGCCTCTGCGATGCGCTAGCCCGCGACCCTATCGACGGCCTTTACAGCAGCGCCGCGTTGCGCTCCCGTCAGAGCATTGAGCCGCTGGCCCAACGGTTCGGGTTGCCCGTCACCGTGCTGCCTGGCCTGCACGAGACGGACGGCCCACCGCCGGTCTGGCGAAGCGAACGCTTGCCCGCCAACGACCCGCTCCGCGGGGCTTACGCCGCCGGCGCTGCCATGCGAGCTCTGGAGACGATTCGTCGCAACCATCCGGCGGGACGGGTTGCTGCCTGTACTCACGGCGACGTGCTGCCGTCACTCATCGTCTATCTCAGCGGGGCCTACGACCTGAACCTGCCGGCGCCAAACCAGGGGCGCGGCGGCTGGTACACACTCGCTCTCGAAGGCGATGGTGTAGAAGTGCAGCATCACGACATCCTGCAGGACTTCCCGCTCTGAAACGAATCAACACAGACTGAGGTTGGCCCGTTCGCATCGAAAGCGCTGTCCCGGTGAACCATCCACAGGGGACAGACGGTCCGAAGGCGACGAGGAGCAGTCAGCGGCCTAGGGGCTTGCGCGCGATCAACGCCCGCCAGTCGCCGTCGGCTCTCCAAGGCGAGTCTTCGACCGCCTCGCGCTCGATAACGAGCCCGGCGCCTGTCAAGGCTTCGGCGCAGCCTGCCAGCCGGTCCGCGATTATGCCCCCGGCCACGATGAGGCCGCCGCGCTCGAGGACGGCCGCGAGTTCGCCGGCCAACGCCGTAACCGTCGCGGCGTTGATGTTCGCCAGCACCAGGTCAAACGCCGCCTGATCCGTTGCGGCTTCGAGCGAGCCCATGCGGACCTCCACGTTTTGGGCGCCGTTGAGCGCGACGTTAGCCCGGGCCGCGGCGATGGCTTGCTCCTCGATGTCCAGCGCGAGGCAGTGTCGCGCCCCGAGGGCCGCCGCCGCCAAGGCCAGGATACCGGAGCCCGTGCCCAGGTCGAGGACGCGATCGCCTGGCCGCAAGCGCTCCTGGAGCGCGGCCAGGCACATGCGGGTTGTCGAATGCTGGCCGGTGCCGAAGGCCATGCCCGGGTCGAGCGCGACGACGGCCTCACCGGCTCTGGCCGCGTATTCCCGCCAGGCGGGACGGATGACAATCCGCCCCACGCGCTCGATGTCGTAGTGCTGCTTCCAGGACTCGGCCCAGTCCTCTTCGCGGATGGTCTTCCAGCCGAGTCTGCCCACGATCGCGTCGCCGGCCCCACGCCGCACCAACGCGCGCCGAACGGCTCGCCGCCTCGCTTGCGGCGCCACGCCGAACAGGTAGCCCTTGACGGTGACCGGCGAAGCCGCGTCTAACTTGTAGCCCTCGTCGGGTCCCAGCGCCGCGATGGCCGGCTCGATCGCCGTGCCCGTGCCCGTGATCTCCGCCAGCGCGTCAGTGACGTCTTCCACGCACGAAGGCAGAACACGTAGTGTCACCTCGGTCCAGACGGCTGGTTCAGGCAACGAAGCTCTGGGTACTAACTACGAAGACGGCTCACTACTCATTACTGATCACTTATTACTTACCGCTAACCAAACGCGTCCTTCACCTTATCGAAGAGGTTCTTGCCGTCGTGCGGCTGGTCGTGGTCGAGCGTGTCCGCCAGCTTGCGCAGGAGGTCCTTCTGCTCTGAGTTGAGGCGCTTGGGTGTGACGACCTGAATGTTCACGCGCATGTCGCCGCGACCGCCGCGCAGGTGGGCGATGCCCCTGTTGCGCAGCACGACAATTTCGCCGCTCTGAGTGCCGGCGTTGATCTTGAGCTTAAAAGGGCCCTCCAGAGTCGGGATCTCGATCTCGTCCCCCAGTGCCGCCTGGGCGAAGTTCAGGTTAAGCGCCAGGACCAGGTCGTCCTCCTCGCGCTCGAAGAACGGGTGGGGCTGCACGTTCAGCAAGACATAGGCATTGCCCCGCGGTCCCCCGTAAGCGCCGAGCTCACCCTCGTTCGTCAGGCGGATCTGGGACCCCGTGTCGACGCCGGCCGGGATTTTGACTTCGACGGTGCGGCTGACGCGCTCGCGGCCGCTGCCACGGCAACCGGTGCAGGGCGTGGGGATCACCCAGCCCTCGCCGCGGCAGCGATCGCAGGTGGTGACGTTTATGAACTGGCCGAACACGCTGCGCTGCACGCGCCGGACCTCGCCGCCGCCGTCGCACCCCGGGCACTTCTGGGGCTCGGTGCCGGGCTCGGCCCGCAACCCGCTACAGCGCGCGCAAAGCTCGGTGCGGGTGATGTTGACGGACTTCGAGGTGCCGAAGGCTGCTTCCTCGAACGTCAAATCGACGCCGATCTGAACGTCGGCGCCGCGGCGAGGCGTGCGCCGCCGGTTCTGGGTCGCGCCGAAGAAGGCGTCGAAGATGTCGCCAAAACCGCCGAAGGGGCCGAAGCCTTCGAAGCCGCGGGCGCCGAAGGTCCCTTCGATGCCGGCGTGTCCGAAGCGGTCGTAGGCCGAGCGTTTATCCGAGTCCGAAAGGACCTCGTAGGCCTCGTTGATCTCCTTGAACCGCGTTTCCGCACCGGCCTCCGAGTTGCGGTCGGGGTGATACTGCATGGCGAGGCGCCGGAACGCCCGCTTGATTTCGTCGGCGTTCGCGTTGCGGGCGATGCCGAGGATTTCGTAGTAGTCTGCCTTCTGGGTCGCCATGTCTAAACGTTCATTCTACCCGCTGGTCTGCGTCGCGGCGAGCATGGCTGGGCGCCTATGTAGGTGCTCTGAGATTCTGTCCGCTCCTAGCTGGCCAGCGAGTTTGTGCGCAAGGGGCTGGGCGCCTACCGGGGGCTAGACTCAGGTTATGACCAGCCCTGACGACGACCCCAACGATCCGTCGCATCCCGACCACGACCTGTCCGAGTCGGCCCCTTACGACTACGATGAGGGTTACGCGCGACCGTGGTTCGCCCGCCGCTGGCTTCTCCTCGCCGTGGCCATCCTCCTGATCATCGGACTGTTTCTGCCCTTCGTGAGGTAACGCTAATGACGAATTCGGGCCACCCCCTGCTCATCGCCAACGCGACGCTTGTGGACGGCACCGGGGCTGCCGTGCGCGGTCCTGTGTCCGTCCTGGTGGAAGGGGAGCGGATCAAGACCGTGGCCCCCTCGGCTCAGCTCCCGCCGCCGACGGGAGCGGCGGTGATCGACGCGACCGGCAAGTGGCTCATGCCCGGCCTGATCGACATGCACGTGCACGTGACCCTCAGCGGCGGCGAAGACGCTCTTTATGCCTGGCTAGGCGCCGGCGTCACGACGGTCCGCGACGTTGGGGGCCCGCCTGACGTGCTCCTGGCGCTGCGTGAGGCCGTGGCGTCGGGCGTGAAGACGGGACCGCGTATCGTGAGCTACGGGCCCTTACTGGAGGGCGTGCCGCCGGTCGTCGGTGGCGGGCGTCGCGGCGCCGCCACGGCCCCTCCTGCGGCTGCCGCCGGTGTCGACGCCATCTCGCGAATCCTGGAGAACGTCGAAGAGGCCGAGGCCGCATGCGAGGAGCTGATCGCGCGCGGCGTCGACGGCTTCAAGCTCTATGCCGGCCTCCGGCCCGATCTGATCGCCGCCTTCATCAGGAAGGTCGACGGCCGCCTGCCCGTGACCGGGCACCTCAGCCGGACCTGGGCGAGCGAGGCGATCGAGGCCGGGATCGACTGCCTCGAGCACGTGCACGCCACGGTCTACCAGGACGTGGTCCGGCCCGAACACCGCCACCCGCGCGAGGAAGGCAACGGCTTCATCCCGGGCTACTGGACCTGGCTCAACACGGGCTGGGCCAACGCCAACCTGGACGCGGCCTACGTCAACCGCTTCGTCGACCTCCTGGTGTCGCGCGACGTTTGCCTCAGCCCTACCACGGTCCTGATCACCGGCGGCATGGCGACGCGCGAGGCGTTGGACGAACCGGGACTGAAGTACACACCCAAAGGCATGGCGGACCGCCGCCGTCAGCAGGCCGAGATGCAGCAACGGTTGCGTGAGGAAGCCGAGCGCGCGGGACGTCCCCTGCCGCCCGCGGCGGGCCTGAACGCGGCGGACCCCGAAACCGGCAAACGGGCGCGCGACATGCAGCTGCGCTTCCTGCGCAAGGTGTACGACGCCGGCGGTAAGCTCGTCCCCAGCACCGATTGCGGCGCGGCGCCGAACCAGGTCCCCGGCTTCTCGCTCCACCGCGAGCTGGCTCTGTTCAGTGAAGCCGGCATCCCGAATGCCAAAGTCCTGGAGATGGCCACGCGCGTCGCCGCGACCGTCCTGCGCAGGGAGAAGGATTTCGGCACGATCGAGCCCGGCAAGCGCGCTGACCTGCTCGTCCTCGGCGGCGACCCGGCCGCCGAGATCAGCAATACGCGCAGGGTCGAGGCCGTGATCAAGGACGGCCGTGCGTTCGAGCCGGGGCCGTTGTTGGAGCGCTCGGTGGCGGGCGCGTCCTAGCTGGCCGGATCCAACCAGGCCGACGGTGTAGTATCATCGACAAGAGGTACTACCGGATGCAGCGAATCAGCACTGTCACACGAAAAGGCCAGATAACGGTCCCATTTGAAGTTCGCCAAGCACTGGGCATAGAGGAAGGCGATCTCGTCGCGTTTCTCCTCGAGGAGGGGGTGCTGACAGTCAAGCCGATCGGCAAGCTCGCCCACCGCCCGCCCATCCGTCCCAGCGAAGGCCCAGTTCGCACCGCGGAAGAGCTTCGCGAGCTTGCGGCTGACCTGATTGCCACATCGACAATCGAGCGAATGGGCGGCAAGCCACGGTAGCTTTCCTTGACACGAATATCGTGCTGCGCCATGTCTTGAAGGACAATGCCGATCAAGCACGGCGTGCTGATGCCTTCTTCGGCAAAATTCAGGCAGGCGAAGTCATCGTTCAGACCTCAGATATCGTGATTTTCGAGGCGGCCTTCACCCTCGAAAGAGGCTATCGCTATTCGAGACGGCAAGTACGCGACGCTCTCCAACCGGTTATCTATCTGCCAGGCGTCCTCTTGCCCGGTAAGGAGCGACTTGACCGGGCCTTCGACCTGTATGTTGACCTCAATATCTCTTTTCCCGATGCCTATCATGCGGTGCTGATGGAGCAACTGGGAATTAACGAAGTCATGTCATTCGACCACGACTTCGATCGCGTGGGCGGGATCACGCGGGTGGAGCCATGAGCCCCCGCCGCCGGCGGCAGTCCCTCCGCAACCTCATTTCGAACTGGAATCAGGCTCTGCCCCTGGGGACCAAGCTGCGCCTGACGGCCCGCAACTACTGGCTCCGGGTCAAGAACCGCGCCAACTGTTGCGGCCACGACGGCGAGCCCGGCTGCTGACAGGTGCCCGAGGACCGCCCCGGCGGGGCGGAGGAAGCCTAGGCCGGCCGCTTTAGCCGCCACACCGCTGGGGGATAAATCCCGCAGCTTCGCCCCATCTTCAGCAGGAGTACCTCCATGCCCGATGACCGCCTTACCCGCATCTGCGCCTCCGACCTCCTCGAGGGCTACCGCAAGCGCGATTTCTCGCCCCTGGACGTCACCGAGGCCGTCCTGGACCGCATTGACCGCCTCAACCCGAAACTTCACGCGTTCCTGTACGTCGACCACGATGGAGCCAGGGCGGCCGCCAAGGCGGCGACCGAGGCCTGGACGAGGCCTGGACCCAGGCCTCTGCTCCTGGGCGTCCCGGTCTCGGTCAAGGACCTCGTGCCGACGGCGACGATGCCCACGACCTTCGGGTCGCTCGCCTTCAAGGGTCACCGGCCCGAGAAGGACGCGCCGGTGGTCGAGCGCCTCAGGGCGGCGGGCGCCGTCCTTACGGGCAAGACGAATACGCCGGAGCTCGGCCTGATCGGCGCCACGCGCAACCGCCTGGGACCAGAAGGCTTGAATCCCTGGGACCTCGGCCACACCTGCGGCGGCTCCAGCGGCGGCGCCGGTGCCGCCACGGCGGCCGGCCTGGGGCCGCTGGCCGTGGCCACGGACGGCGCCGGCTCGGTGCGCATTCCGGCCAGCTTCAACGGCATCTACGGCATCAAGCCAACCTTCGGTCGCATCCCCACCCACGAGCTGACCGGCGCGCCATGGTCCTCGACCATCGGTCCTCACGCGCGCACGGTGCGCGACGCGGCGCTCTTCCTCGCGGCCACGGCCGGTCCGCACGAACGCGACGCGATCTGCCTGGAGGAGGAGCCGCCCGACTTCTTCGCCGGCCTCGGCCCTTCGACAGGCTCAGGACGAGCGGCGTCGCTCGCCGGCATCCTTCGACCCGGCTCAGGACAGGTGCGCGTCGCGCTGAGCATCGACCTCGGCTTCGCGCCGGCCGTCGACCCCGAGGTGGCCGTCGCGGTAGGTGAGGCCGCCGACGTCCTGCGCGACCTCGGCTGCGAGGTTGTCGAGGCCTGCCCGCCCGTGGATACGGGCCCCGAGGCCTATCCGATGTCGCCCGCGGACGAGTACGCCTTCGACCCGGACCTGTTCGAGAAGCATTACGATGAGCTGACGCCCTATGCCCAGCGCACGTTCCAGGCCGGCAAGGAGATGCCTGCCTGGCGCTATGCCCTGAACCTGCGCGCCCGCGAGCGCTACCGGCGCGACGTGGCGCGCTGGTTCCGAGACTACGACTTCTTCCTCAGCCCCTGCACCGCGCACCCGGCCGGCCCCGCCGGCGGCGACCTGAGCCAGATCGCGGGCGTCGAGGTGAACCCGGGCTGGGTAATCTGGTTCACGGCGCTGTGGAACCGCACCGGCCACCCGGCCGCGTCGGTCCCCTTCGGCTTTAGCGCCTCCGGCCTGCCGCTCGCGGTGCAGCTCGTCGGCCGCATGGGCGACGACCCCGGCGTCCTGGCCGTCAGCGCCGCGTTGGAGGCGGTGCGGCCGTGGGCGGAGAGATGGCCGGAGGTCGCGTGAAGCCCGGCCTGAAGCCCTCCGTGGCGCGAAGACTTACCTGCCGGGAAGCAGCGTGACCGACAGGGCCTGCAACCCCTGACCCCCGTCCGTTGCCACTACGGCGACCCGGAGGCCGGATGTAAGGTCGAGGAGCGCGCCGGGGGAGCCATCGGAGCGGATGATCTGGGTGTCGGCCGTAATCGCGACCGTGCGCTGGCCCGCGGTCGACTGCACCGTTAACGCGCCGCCGTTGGTGGCCTGCACTCCGCCGATGATGTCAAGGCTGCGAAGGCCCTGGCCCTGAGCGCCAGCGCCGGGCTGGACGCCACCCTGGCCCTGGCCGGGGACCGCACCGCCGCCGCGGTTCTGCGGCGCGCCGCCCTGGCCCGTGCCCGCGCCCTGTGGTCCGAGCCCGGCGCCTGAGGGACCGCCGCCGGGCCCGGTCGCACCCGTGCTCGGCCGCCCCTCGCCGGCCCAAAAGCCGGCCGCGAACGTCGCCGACAGCAGCAGCGCCGTCAGGACGACGGCCGCCGCCGCGCCCGGCCAGCGCCCCTTCGGCAGCGCCGCCCGCGTGCTCCCGACCACCTCCTCGCTCACAATCGCCGCCGTCGCCAGGTCGCGCGCCTCAGCAGAGGCCGCCGCGCGATCAGTGGCCGCCGCCGTCGCCAGAACAAGAAAGGTCGCAAGAAACGCATGCTTCGTCTCCTCAATGCCGGTCCGTGCCGGGCCCGGCCCTAATGTATAGCGCCCGCGCCGTCCTTCAGGGATTAGACGCCGGTGAGCGGGCTGTTAAATCTTTCGCGTCTTCGTCTGGCTTGGCCGCGGGCAAGCCGCCAGAGACGGAGAATCTCCCATTTGCCGCCGAAGCGCCCGCGAATGGTCGATAATGCCTCGGATTGGACAAAACGACGGCACGGGTGCAATATTAGAACAGGCGTACTAATATGAGCCAGACATCGACGATCGAATGGACGGAAGCAACGTGGAACCCGGTCACGGGCTGCACCCGGGTTTCGCCCGGCTGCGCCCACTGCTACGCCCTGACCTTCGCCGAGCGCTTCCGAGGGGTCCCGGGCCACCCCTACGAAAACGGCTTTGATCTCCAGCTACGCCCCGAGCGCATCGAGCAGCCGCTTCAGTGGAAGCGCCCAAGGCTCATCTTCGTGAATAGCATGAGCGACCTCTTCCACGAGGAGGTGCCCGAAGATTACATCCGTCAGGTCTTCGACGTGATGACTAAAGCGGAGTGGCACACCTTTCAGGTCCTAACCAAGAGGTCGGCGAGACTGGCAGAGCTGGCGCCTCGCCTGGACTGGCCGGGAAACGTCTGGATGGGCGTGTCTGTCGAGAATCAGCGCTGGACCTGCCGCATCGACGATCTTCGCAAGGTCCCCGCGACCATACGTTTTCTTTCATGCGAGCCGCTGCTCGGCCCGATCTCACTGGATCTTCGCGACCTAAGCTGGGTCATTGTCGGCGGCGAAAGCGGCCATCGCGCGCGGCGCATGAAGCCTGAGTGGGCGAAGTCGATACGGAACCAGTGTCTGAGCGCTGACGTGCCCTTCTTCTTCAAGCAGTGGGGAGTACATGACGAGGCTGGCATTCGCCGTGGCAAGCACGCCTCTGGCCGGGTGCTGGATGGGCGGACATGGAACGGCATGCCACGAAGGTTGGCACTCGGTGTCTCTTGATCGTGTGGGTCAGTGGTCCAGGAACAAGCTGGGCATGTTGGCCGAGTATCTCCACGCATATGCAGTCATAATGAACGCTCAGAAGCGAAGCTGGCTGACCGCATTTCACTACATAGACGCCTTTGCCGGTCCTGGGATTGCAGAATTCAGAGGAAAGGCAGACGTAATCGAGTACCTAAAGGGCTCTCCAGTACGCGCCCTGGAATGCAGCCCTCGTTTTGACCACCTGTGGTTCATGGATCGAAACAAGGTTCGTGCAGGGCAATTGCACGCTCTGCTTGTAGAACACGACAGTCAAGACAGAGCCGCAGTAATGACTCCTCGTGACTCAAATCCAAAAATCAGGGATTTGGTTGGTCGGCTCGACACGACCGAAAGGGCTTTGGTGTTCTTGGATCCGTACGGACAGGTTCAGTGGGAGACTGTCAGAGCGCTAGGTCAGAACAGAAAAGTTGACGTGTTCATCAATTTCTCCTTGATGGGCGTAATCAGAAATCTTCGCCGGCGGGAAGGCCCTACTCCGGCTTTCCGGGAGCGACTCCGAAGTGTAATGATTAGTGACAGTTGGGTTGACGAACTGTATGTGGAGCAGGGGAGTCTCATCGGTAGCCCTGTGAAGTATCGCACGCAGTTAGGTCCGCAGAAAGTCGCCCAACGCTACTCTCACGACCTCTCTACGGTATTTGATTACATAAGCAACACAGCCATTATGAGGAACTCGACAGGCGGGGCGATATATGCCCTGATGCTGGCCAGTCACAACAACCGTGCTGCCGCGATCATGAACGATATCATTAGGAAGTATGGTCTGTGACGCTCCTCGCCTTGACCGGCCCGTCCCCGCCCTGCTACCATCCCCTACAATGAGCCGACATAACGACTCCCAGCGCAGTATGGCGATGCCCCTGTCCGCCGCGTCCTTCCTCCGGGAGGGCAGGGGCGGACGCACCTGAGCTTCAGCCGAGCGCACTCTCCCGTCGATTCGGGAGAATGGCCCGCCTCGGCGGGCCGTTTTGTTTCCAGAGGTATCGCCGATGTCTTTCGCCAGAGCCCTCAAGTGCCGCGAGTGCGGCCG
>CAYRCD010000015.1:0-38746 GCA_964422735.1 uncultured Dehalococcoidia bacterium
TCCAGAACGACATCCTCAAGGAGTACATCGCCCGCGGCACCTACATCTATCCGCCGCGGCCCTCGATGCGCCTGATCACCGACGTCTTCGCCTGGTGCAAGGGCGAGCTTCCCGAGTGGAACACGATCAGCATCAGCGGCTACCACATGCGCGAGGCCGGCTGCACCGCCGCCCAGGAGGTGGCCTTCACCATCGCCGACGCCATTGAGTACGTGGACGCGGCTCTCAGCGCCGGCCTCGGCATCGATGAGTTCGGACCGCGCCTGTCCTTCTTCTTCGCCTGCCACAGCCTCTTCCTCGAGGAGGTGGCGAAGTTCCGCGCCGCCCGCCGCCTCTGGGCCCGCGTGATGAAGGAGCGCTTCGGCGCCAGGGACCCGCGCTCGCTCATGCTTCGCTTCCACACCCAGACCGGGGGAGCCACTCTCACGGCGCAGCAGCCCGAGAACAACCTCGTCCGCACCGCTCTCCAGGCCCTCGCCGCCGTCCTCGGCGGAACCCAGTCGCTGCACACCAACTCCTTCGACGAGGCTCTGGCCCTGCCCTCGGAGCACGCGGCGACCCTCGCCCTGCGCAGCCAGCAGATCATCGCCTTCGAGACCGGCGTCGCCGACACCGTGGACCCCGTGGCCGGTTCCTGGTACGTCGAGCAGCTCACGGACTGGATCGAGGAAGAGGCCCGCGCCTACATCGACCGCATCGACGCCATGGGCGGCGCCCTGGCCGGCATCGAGCAGGGCTTTCAGCAGCGCGAGATCCACGAGAGCGCCTACCGCATGCAGCGCGCGATCGAGGAGAAGCGCAAGGTCGTGGTCGGCGTCAACGACTTCACCGACGGCAACGACGGCTCGCGCGCCGATATCCTCCAGGTCGACCCCGCCATCGGCCGCCGGCAGATCGCGCGGCTGCAGGCCCTCCGCGCCCGCCGCGACCAGGACCGCGTGTACAATTGCCTCGAGCGCATCAGACGCGCCGCTCAGGGCACAGACAACCTGATGCCCCTGATGATCGATGCCGTGGAGAGCTATGTAACCTTGGGCGAGATCTGCGACGTCCTCCGCGCCGTCTGGGGCGAGCAGCGCGAATTCGTGGGGTTATAGGAATGGGCGCGTTTACGGTCCCGGTGGAGATCGGCGACCCGGCGGGTCAGCGCTTTGAGGCGATAGACGCGCTAGTGGACACTGGCTCGATCTATACCTGGGTCCCAAGGAATGTTCTCGGTCGCCTTTCCGTCAGGCCCACCGACGAGCGTATGTTCCAGTTGGCCGACGGTAGGGAAGTCCCTTATCCCGTGGCGTGGCTGACGATCCGGCTCCAGGGCAAGGTCCAGCCAACGCTGGTCGTCTTCGGGGACGAGGACACCATGCCCCTGCTCGGCGTCGTGACACTTGAAGAATACTCGGTGGGAGTCGACCCCATGAACCAGCGTCTCGTCCCTATCGTTGCTCTCCTGAAGGCCGTGAGATGACACCCCCAGCCACTATGTCCCTCGCGGCACCTGAGACCGTCCGCGCCATCACCGACGCCGTCACCGCCATCCTCGGTGCGCTCGACCCGACGCAGCGCAAGAAGGCCTCGTTCCGGTTCGATGACGAGGGCGAGCGGCGCGACTGGGCCTATTTCCCCCGCGATTTCCACGGCCTGTCGCTGAAGGAGATGACGGGCGAGCAGCAGACGCTGATCGGGCGCCTTCTCGAGGCCGCCCTCAGTCTGCCTGCTCAAGCCAAGGCCGGCACGATCATGGCCCTGGAGAGCGTCCTCGGCCGCATCGAGGGGCATCGCTCTTTCGCCCGCGACCCGGGTCTCTACTTCCTCAGCGTGTTCGGCGACCCGGCCGCGGAGAGCCCTTGGGCCTTCCGCTTCGAGGGCCATCACGTCTGTCTGAACTTCACCCTCCGCGACGGCAGTCTGCTCTCGCCCACGCCAATCTTTCTCGGGTCGAACCCGGCCGAGGTCTTCCGCGGTGAGAACATCATCCTGCGCCCGCTGGCCGAGGAGGAGGACGTCGCCCGCGCCCTCCTCAAGGCGCTCGACCCGGCCCAGCGCCAGAAGGCGGTGATTTGCGAGACGGCGCCGCGCGACTTCGTCCTGCGCAACGCGCCGCGCATTCCCGACGCCGTCGTACCCGGCGACATAGCCGTACCCGCGCTGCTCCAGATCGCCCTGGAGACCCTTCCCGATGCCCTGCGCCAGAAGCTCCGCTACGACCGCGCGCGGCCGAGCGGTCTCGCCGCCGCTGACATGTCCGGGCCCCAGCGCGAGATCCTTCAGGCCCTGCTCAGCGTCTACTTCGACCGCCTGCCGGACGAGGCAGCGACCGCGGCCCGTGAGCGACTGGAGGCGGCCGGTATCGCCGAAGTGCACTTCGCCTGGGCCGGGGAGACGGAAAGGCGCCGTCCCCACTACTACCGCATCCAGGGCCCTTCCCTCCTGATCGAGTACGACAACACGCAGAACGACGCCAATCACATTCACTCCGTCTGGCGCGACCCTGACGGCGACTTCGGCGAGGACCTCCTGCGAAGGCACCTGAGCGGAGCGCATCCGGACGGGTGATCCGGTTCTTGTGCGTGCCGATACGTCCGTCCGCTTATCCGTATCCCATCCGCTGACGATTCTGCGAACTCCTCAATGACCGGGGAAGATGAGCAAGCGTGAGGTCCTGGATGAGTTCCGGGCCGCGTTCGGCGATCTCGATGCCCTCATCCGGCACCTCAGTGAAGCGGCCCTGACCGAAGCCGGACTCGCGGGCTGGTCGATAAAGGACGTCCTGTCTCACTTCCGCGGATACCATCGCGACATGACCGTGTTTCTCGACCGCCACGCGCGGGGCGAGTCACCGCTGCCCCCAGACTTTCCGGCCTTCTCCGACGATGAGTGGAACGCGCGCTTCGCCGCCGAGGCCGCGGCGCAATCGCCCTCCGAGGTAATCACGAGCTGGCGCGAGGCTTTCGCGCGCTGCCTCTACGCCGCCGCCCAGCTCACCGAGGAACGATTCGGCCCGGGTAAGCCGCCAGCGCAGTGGCTGCGCGAGGAGAGCGCCCACTATCGCGATCACACGGCCGAGGTTCGCGGCTGGCTAATCGGCCGCGCGGGGCCTTATGATGGCGCCCCGAAGGAGAGGTGAGCCATGTCCTACAAAGACGAAGTCCTCAAGAAGCTCGACGACGGCTACGCCGAGTTCAAGCAGACCATCGCCGGCGTCAGCGATGCCCAGATGGGCCAGGTCTTCCTCGGCGACTGGGCTTTGAACGACATCCTCGCTCACGTCGCCGGCTGGCACCGCGAGATGGGCGCCGGCCTCGAGCGCATCTCTCGCGGCGAGCGGCCCGTACCAGAGGGCGTCGACTACGCCGATGGCGACGGCTGGAACGCCAAATTCGCCGCTGAAAAGAAGTCGACGGCGCCCGCGCAAATGCTCGCCGACCTCGACGCCTCCTTCCAGAGCTACCGGCGTGCCGCCGCCATGATCGCCGACGACCGCTTCGAGCAGGGTCGCACCGCCGACCGCATCGTCCACACCAGCGGCATCAACCACTACGTCGAGCACGGCACAGAAATCCGGGACTGGCGTAAGACCCTTTAGGGGGGTCTGCAGGCCGGACGTCGAGTCTCAATAGAGGCCCTTCCGGTCCCACCGGCCGGGACCCTTGGATTCCGTAGGCCAGGCCTTCAGCCTGGCCGGACCGCCGCCTCACGCCAAAACGAGGCGGCCTGATCACCTGAATAGGGATTAGCCCCTATGGCGGAGCGCTGGCCCAGCGCCGACCATATCGCCATCATGTGCTGCCGTGTCATAGTCGAGCCGGTCGGCCCCGATGCGATCGACCTGCTCCTCCTGGCCGGATTTAGGCCCGCCGAAGGTACCGACCGCGCCTGGGTGAAGACGCTCGAGGACGGCGTGGTCCGGGCGCTGCGCGACAGCGACACAATGGAATTCACCCTGCAACCGACGATCGCCACGATGGAGCATCACGCCGCCGTCCGCCAGGCCGGCGCCGTGATGTTCAAGGTCGCCGCGCGCCTGGCCGAGATTAGCCGGGGCACGATGACTCACGCCAGCAACATCGGCGCCTGCGCGGCCGAGCGCCACTCCGGTACCGCCGTCATCGCCACCTATCCCGCCAAGCCCCTGCGCTACGAAAACCTCTGCCTCGGCTTCCGGACGGTGTTCGGTACCGAGGCCCGCGAAGCGGCCTGACCCCACCGATAGCGGCCGCGCGGCCAATCTCCCGCGCTTGGCCCAAGACCGCGAGCCGGCGCTGTCCGCACGACAGCGCCGGCTCGCTGCTTCCTGGTATTTCGTAACGTATTAAGGGCGCGGCTGGTACGGGACTATGATCTCGAACAGCTCGATCGCTGGTGGTCCCGAAGTAAGGCCGGCAAGCCTGGCCGCGTACTGCTGGAAGGCGGTGTCTGTCTGATTGCGCGCCCGCTGCTTCTCGAATTCCACGAGGCTTTCGAACGCGGTTATCGTCGCGAAAGTGCCAGCCGCTGGACCCGCTGCCTGAACGGAAGCCCCGAAGCGTGCCCCCTCCGCCTGACGAGCCTTGGCTCGCTCGATTATGAGTTCGCGGACCTCGCGGGCCTTTCCCGCCGCCGGCGTCGTCGTCACGCGCTGGAGGTATTTCGCCGGCGCGCTCGACTGGGGCGCGGCGACCAGGATCTCGAACAGCTCGGCGCGAATGGTTTGACGGGTCAGGGGCGCTACCCGGGGGTCCGGTCCGGCCGGGTTGGCGCGGACTGCTTCGAGCGCGGCGAGGTCATCGAATTGCCGCGATATCACAAGACACGGCCCGTCCGCGCCGAACGCGGCAGTCGAAAGGGAGTTCCGCGCACCCTGGTCGCGAGCGCGTTTAACGATCTCCTCCAAGATCGGTCGTAGTTCCGGGCCCTTGCCCATCGCCGGGAAAAATGTCGTCCGCTGGCTGTACACGGCCTCTCCTTTCAGAATGAGAGCGAATGCGCTGATTATAAGCTCGCGTGAACGCCTTGGGGCGGGCGATCCGATTGCCAGACTCATTGACTTCCGCGGGCTCTCGTGATTCGCTGCTGCTGACAGCCATGACTGAAGAGCCCGCTCCCAGGACGTCGCCGCCCTCCCGCCTCGGCCGCACGCTCGGCGCCGATCCGATAGCGCAGGCGCAGCGCCTCACCGAAGACACGGCCCAGAAGCTCATCCGCGCCGTCGAGGACAGCCGGCCCGTCCGACGCCTGCGCGGCAGCCAGATTGCCTCCGGCATCCTTGGCACAATCGGCTTCGCTCTCTTTGTCGTCGGCGTGGAGCGCGCGGCGGCGGACGTTCCCGTCATCTCGAACGCCTGGGGTTCCATCGGCGTCGGAGTCGTACTCCTTGGCCTCACCGGCGTTCTCCTCCAGCGGCTAACGAAAGGCGAGTGAAGGCTGCCCTTGTCAGCCCAGGACAAGCGGGACCTGCTTAGTGATCTCGACTCCTCCTTCGACGGGTTGCTCGCGGCCGCCCGGGCGCTTCCCCCTATCCAGCCCTCCCCTCAGCCGCTGACTGACTGGGGTGCTTTCGAGGCGCTCGCGCATATCGCCGGCTGGCACCTCTCCGCCGCCGGTCGCCTCCGTCAGATCGCCAGTGGAGAAGCCGCGACGCCGCCGGGGACCGCCGACCAGATGAACGAGCTCTTCGTGCGGGAACGCGCCGGACTGTCGAGGGAGCAGCTCCTTTTGGAAGTCGAAGGCACCTTTGCTGAGATGCGTTCCGCGGGCGCCGGCCTCGCCCCGTCGCACGTCCGCCGCGGCGCGTCAACCGAAGGGCAGAGCCTCGCGTATTTCATCCTCTGGGCAAACGGGCCCGGCCACTACGCGGAACATATCGAGCAGCTAAGGCCTTCTCGCCCGACATAGCGTCGTCCGCGGCCGTGCGACGGTCGCACTTGCTTCGCGGCCGCTATCGGGCAAAATAGGAGTATGCCGCGCTCGCACCGCCTCGAGATCGAATACTGCACCCAGTGCCGCTGGCTGATGCGCGCGGCCTGGACGGCGCAGGAGCTGCTGACCACCTTCGTCGACGAGCTCGCCGAGGTCGCCCTCATCCCCGGCAAGGACGCCGTGTTCGAGGTGCGCGTCGACGGCCACAGCGTCTGGTCCCGCGCCGCCGAAGGTCGCTTCCCCGAGCTCTCCGAGCTGAAGCGCATCGTCCGTGACGGCGTCGCCCCCGGCAAAGACCTCGGCCACAGTGACCGTTAGGCCGCCTTCGCTCTAGCTTGGCCCGCCGCCGCCGTCACCGCCTCGCTACCCTCGTCCACGAGGTCCTCAGCCTGCCCGGGCCCGGCGTCATAACCGGCGCTTCCGACGACGACCCCTCGGGCATCGCCACCTACTCGCTCGCCGGCGCGCAAACCGGTTACAGCCTGCTCTGGACCAGTCTCGTCACGCTGCCCCTTAACGCCGCGGTGCAGAACATGTGCGCTCGCATCGGGCTCGTCACGGGCCGCGGCCTGGCGTCGGCACTGCGCCGGCGCTACTCCCGCCGCGTCCTCATCGTGCTCGTCGGCCTTCTATTCGTCGCGAACACGGCCAACATCGGCGCCGACATCGCCGCGGTCGCCGCCGGCATCGACCTCGTTACCGGACTGCCTGAGCGGGCGCTAATCGTGCCCGTCGGGATCACGATCGCGCTGACGGAAATCTTCGTCCCCTATCGCGTGTTCGCTACCTATCTCAAGCTCCTCACGCTCGTTCTCTTCGCCTACGTCCTCGATGGCTTTATAGCCGGTCCCGACTGGGGCGAGGCCCTGAGGTCGACGTTCCTGCCCGCGCTGCACCTGAACGCGGCCTTCGTGACCACCCTCGTCGCCGTCCTCGGCACGACGATCTCGCCCTATCTCTTCTTCTGGCAAACCTCGGAGGAGGTCGAAGAGCTGCACCGGCATCATGAACAGCACGGTACGGAGCCGGAGATCCGTCGCTCGCAGTTCGACGTCGACGCCGGCATGCTGCTCGCCAACCTCGTCTTTTACTTCATCGTCCTGACCACTGCCTCCACCCTCTTTCCCGCCGGCCTGCGCCACATCGACACGGCTCGCGAAGCGGCGGAAGCGCTCAGGCCCCTGGCCGGCAACCGGGCGACGCTCCTGTTCGCCGTCGGCTTCATCGGCACGGGCCTCCTCTCGATCCCGGTCCTCGCCGGTTCGGCCGCTTACGCCGTGGCCGAGGTCTTCGATTGGCGCGAGGGTCTCGAGGAAAAGCCGCTGGCGGCGCCCCAGTTCTACGTCGCCATCGCCCTGGCGACCCTGGTCGGCCTGGTGCTCGCCCTGACCGGAATCGGCGCCATTCGCGCTCTCTTCATCGCCGCCGTGATCAATGGCGTCGTCGCGCCCATCCTCATCGCGGCCATCGTCTTCGTCAGCAACGACGCCACGCTGCTCGGCGGCCACCGCAACGGGTTGCTGTCCAACCTCCTCGGCGTCGCCACCGTCCTTCTCATGGCCGTCGCCGCCCTAGCCATGGCCGTCACATTCGTCGTCGCCAGCCTTTGACCGCGCGGGCCTGGTATAGAGTGTCGGCGCCCTCATCCCCTCGTGGCGAGTCTTCGCCGGGGGAGGTAGCGCAAGCTCGGCTCCTTTGACCTGACCGAGGCCGGACGCTCCCTGTTCCCTATTCCTCGTTGGCGGTTCCTGCTAGATTAGTCCCCCATGAACGTCAGCCGCGTGCACCACATCGGCATCTATGTAAACGACATGGCGAATGCCCTCTCGCTCTATCACGATGGCCTCGGCCTGCCCATCGTCTATCGGCAACCGCGCATGACGATGCTGTCGACCGGCGAGAACAACATCGAGCTCATCGAGCCGGCGCCTGATGCCCCCGTGCGACAGGACCCCCCTGAGCAGTGGCATGGCTCGAACCACGTCGCTCTCGAGGTCGACGACATCAAAGCCGCCCTGGCTGAGCTCGAGGGCAAAGGTGTTGCCCTGCGCATGCCGGAAGCCCGCCAGCTTCCCAATTACTACTTCGCCTTCCTGGCCAACGAGGTCTTCGAGGGCGCGGCCATGGAGCTCGTGCAGACCATCACGCCCTACGACCCAATTCCTCAACACCCCTACATCCGCGGCTTCGACCACATCGTCATCAGCCAGCCCGACCTCGCCGACTCCACGCGCAAGTTCCACGACTACCTCGGCATCCCCACGCGACGGGAGATGAACCGCACGGAGACCACACGTCTCGCCTTCCTCAAGCCCGGCCGCTGCATCCTCGAGCTGGCCGGTCCCCGCCCGGACGTCCCCCCGGGCGAACGGCGTCCCGGCCGTATCGGCGGCTTCGTCTTCGAGGTCACCGGCATCGACCACGTCCAGGCGGGCCTGAAGGCGCAAAACCTCCCCGCCGGCGACGTCCACGCCGCCGTCCAGGGCGGCCGCATCTTCAGCGTCCACCGCTCCGCCACCGCCGGCGTCCCCCTCGCCTTCATCGAGTACGACGGGACTCCAGCGGCGGGTACGGGTTTGGCCGAGTCCTCAGTCCTCAGCAAGGAAGGGCCGGCAGCCGCGTCGCCACGGGCGAGTAGCTGACAAAGTGCGCGACTTCCGAGAACTGAAGGTGTGGGGCAAAGCGCACCAGCTTGCGCTGGCAGTCTACGAAGTCACGGCCGCGTTCCCGCGCCAAGAGCTGTACGGCTTGACCAGCCAGATACGGCGGTGCGCGTCCTCGATACCTGCCAACATCGCCGAAGGATGTGGCACGTCAAGCCGGACTGAATTTGCCCGATATCTCCAACTAGCGATGGGCTCCGCGAGCGAACTGGACTATCACGCCCGGGACCTGAAGATGCTGCAAGCTCAAAAGTACGAGCAGCTCGCGCCCAATGTGACCGAAGTTAAGCGGATGCTGGCCCCGTTCATTGGCAAACTGCGAGTGGTAGGCTAGAACCGCGGACTGAGGACTGACGACTGAGGACTGATCACTGATGAAGCGCATCCACCACGTCGCCCTCGTCGTCAATGACCTCGATAAAGCCATCGGCTTCTACCGCGACGTGCTCGGGTTGCATCTCCATAAGGTCGAGACGGTCGAGGAGCAGGGCGTGAAGGCGGCCCTTCTCGACCTCGACAACGCCGAGATCGAGCTGCTCGAGCCCCTGTCCGCCGAGAGCGGCGTCGGCCGCTTCCTCGAACGCCGCGGCGAGGGATTGCACCACGTCTGCTTCACCACGCCCGATATCAGGGCAGAAATCGCCGACCTCAAGGCGCGTGACGTCGAGCTCATCGACCAGGAGCCCCGCCCGGGCCTCGCCGGCCTGGTCTGCTTTCTCCATCCTCGCGCCCACGGCGGCGTTCTCGTCGAGCTCGTCGAGGAACGAGAGTGAGCATCCAACCACCAACCACCATCACCGGCCTCATTCGATGACCGGTCTTAGCCTCGACCACGTGATTATCGGCGTCGCCGACCTCGAGGCCGCCGCCGCCGCCCTCGGTCACGTCCTCGGCCGCTCGCCCTCGTGGCGTGGCCGCCACCCGGCCTACGGGACGGCGAACATCCTCTTCCGCCTCGATAACGCCTACCTCGAGCTGCTCGCCCCGGATCCCAATGCCACCTCCGACTCGGCCTGGACCGGATCCCTCGGCGTCTTCCTCCAGGAGAAGGGCGAGGGCCTCTTCTCGGTCGCCTTCCAGACCCCCGACGTCGCCGCCGCCACGTCGGTCACCCGCGAACGCGGCATTCCCGTCGAAGACCCCGCCGAGGGCGAAGGCGTCGACCTCGACACGGGCGCCGTCCGCCGCTGGTCCAACGCGCGCATCCCGCCCGTCTTTACCCGCGGCACGCGCTGCTTCCTGATCGAGCATCGCTCGCCGCCCGAGGCGCTACCGCCCGCGCCGATTGTCGCCGAGCCCGCCGCCGCCCTGACCGCGGTCACCGCCATTGGCATCGAGTCCCAGGATGTGCACGGCGCGCGCTGGCTGTGGAACACGGTGTTCGGCCTGCCGGAGGCGCGCGTAGGCGACAGCTGGCGCTACGACCTCGGTAACGCCAACCTGGTCCTCAGCGAGGGCACTGGTTCCGGCCCAACTCCCGACCGCTGGTCCATCCTCGTTTGCCGCGCGCCCAGCCTCGAAGCCGTGCGCCGCCATCTCGGCGTCGACTACGAAGAGGCACGCTTCTTCGGCACGCAGGGCCTCTTCGTTACGGCCTGCGGCGCTAACTTCTTCCTCACACAACCTTCATGAGACGGCTGCGCAACGTCACCGTGCTGACTCGAGACCTCGATGCCGCCCTGGCATCGTGGGAGAAAGCCTCTGGTCTCAAGGGTTACCTTCTCCCGCGGCCTGAATCCGCCTCATCCCAGGGGGAGCGGGCGAGCCTCGAGGTCGGCGGCGTTTCTATCGATCTGCTCACCCCGGCTCACGCCGGGCAGCTCCACGATGCCCTCGAGCAGCGGGGCGAGGGTCTCTACTGGCTTATCATTGAGACCGACGCCTTCCTGGAGACCGTGAACGATCTGCGCGGCAGAGGCGTCGTCGTCTCGGAGATTGGCCTGGGTCCCGACGGCCTCCTTGGCGTCCTCCTCGACCCCGCATCCACGCACGGCGTGCCGATAAGGTTGGTGGAGTCTCGTCCTGAGCCTGCCGAAGGGAAGCAGTAATGCCCGGCGAACGTCCCATCCGCGTGCTTGTCGCGAAGCCCGGTCTCGACGGTCACGACCGCGGCGCGAAGATCATCGCCCGCGCTTTCCGCGATGCCGGCATGGAGGTCATCTACACCGGCATCCGCCAGACCCCCGACATGATCGCCGAGGCCGCGCTCCAGGAAGACGTCGACGTCATCGGCCTCTCTATACTCTCTGGCGCTCACCTCGAGCTCTTCCCCCGCGTGATCGCGGCCCTCGAGCAGCGCGGCATCTCGAAGGATGACGTCCTCCTCATCGCCGGCGGCATCATCCCCGACGACGACCTGCCCACACTTAACCAGATGGGGTTCAAGGCCATCTTCGGCCCCGGCTCCGACACTCGCGACATGATCGAGTTCGTGCGCAAGAATGTGTCCCAGGCCGTCGCCTGACACCCTGAGAGGCCCGCCACCTGCCAGAAGATGATTCGCAGCCCGCGCCTGTGAGAAAGCCTCTCCCCCGAGTGGGAGAGGGGGACGGGGGAGAGAGTAATTGCCGCCGGCGGCCATCGACCCCGTCATGGACGACCTGATCCCCCGCCTTCTCGGCGGCGAGAAGCGCGCCCTCGCCCGCGTCCTCACCCTCGTCGAAAACGACACCCCGGCCGGCCGCGACGCTCTTCGAGCCCTTTACTCCCGCACCGGTCGCGCGCACACAATCGGCATCACCGGGCCCACCGGCTCCGGCAAGAGCACCCTCGCCGGCGCCCTCGCCCGCGAGTTCCGCCAACGCGGCCGCACCGTCGCCATCGTCGCCATAGACCCCACCAGCCCCTTCACTCACGGCGCCATCCTCGGTGACCGCGTACGCATGCAGGACCTGAGCTCCGACGCCGGCGTTTTCGTCCGTAGCATGGCCAGCCGCGGCGCGCTGGGCGGCCTCGCTCCCCAGACGGATGCGGTCGTCGCTGTTCTCGATGCCTCCGCTAGTGACGTTGTCATCATTGAGACCGTCGGCGCCGGCCAGGACGAGGTCGAGGTTGCCGGCTCCGCTCAGACGACCATCGTCGTCGTCCCCCCCTCCTCCGGCGACGACGTCCAGGCCATGAAGGCCGGGATCATTGAAATCGCCGACATCCTCTGCGTGAACAAGGCCGACCTCCCCGGCGCCAACGCCGCCGTAATCCACCTCGAGGCCGTCGCCAGCTACGCCCCGCCTCAGGTGCGGCCGGCGCCGGTCCTGCGCACGGTGGCCAGCCGAGGCGATGGTGTGGCCGAGCTGGCGGACGCCGCCGAAGAGCATCTGGCCTATCTGAGATCGAGTGGCCTTCTCGAAAAGCGCCTGCGCGGCCGCGCCCGCTACCAGGTCCTCGCCGCTCTGCGCGCCGAGATCGAAGCGGGCGCCCTCTCCCGAGCCGCCTCCCGCCTCGACGAGCTCACCGAGCGCGTCCTCCGCCGCGAGATCGATCCGCACTCGGCCGCCCTGGAGCTTCTCCCGGAGTAAACGCTGACTCCCTCTGCCGTTCATTTTCGCCTCGAACAGCGCACTGAACGTAAGCACAGCGACGCACAGGCGGTTCACTCTGGAGCCTGGCGTTGCTTTATGGGCGCTGGCGATTTAATCTGACGACCCAGTTTCTCTGCGGTTGTCCACGACGAGCCTTCAATTGAGGTCCGACGCCGCGGTAGCGCAGGAACAGTTGGGCCCCGCCGGCTTCCACCGAGGCACGATGTGATAATTTTTGGCTGGCGAAGCAAAGGGGAGACCGAATGGTCCGGGCTGCTGAACTGCGCTGCGTGCGATCGCTGGACGAATCACTTCGGGATAAAGGTAAATCGCTACTTTACGCTCTTCTTCGTGCCTGTTCTCCCGCTTTGGAACGACACGAAGGTTGTTTGCGGGCTCTGCCTGGCAGAACGTAGACTCCTTCCTGCAGAGTTCCAGGCAATCAAACAAGTTGCAATTGCGAATCGCAACCTCGTTTTGGCTGTGCAAGATCAGCCATTTCGATCCGAAGAGTTACTCAGCCAGCTGACCGATCCGTCTGCGGCGGGTCCGGAAGTCAGATGGCTGCTGCCATCTCCGGCGCCGGCAGCTGCGCCCGACGTGGAGCCCAGCGCGCCGCCTTTGGGTCATGAGGATGTCATGGCGTCTGGTGCCAACTTCTGTCCTGACTGTGGCTGGCCACAATCCAATCCCTATAGGCGCTTCTGCTCCCAATGCGGTCGCCACCTCGATACGACTGAGGGCCTGACGCCTCAGGGACAGACCGAGCCTTCGACCGCTCCGCGCTCCAGGCGGCGGTACCGCCGCCGTGCATGAAATTGACGCTCGCTGCCCCGAACATCACGAAACGGTTTGCACAAAAACGCGCCCACGACGTAAACTGGCGCTCCCGCCAAGAAAGGTGATTACGTGGCGCAAGCCCCCGGCTTCTGTGCTCATTGCGGAGAACCCCAGCCCCTGCGCGGCGGGCGCTTCTGTGTCCAATGCGGATACGGCCTCGTTGCTCTAGCCGGGGACCGACAGAAGGACACCCTCAGGATCAACTACGGTCCCTTGAGGCGCGTGGCGGCCAACACGGGCCGCAGTATGGCTATCGGTGCGGGCGTTGCGGGCGTCAGCCTCGTGCAGGTCGTAGGCGTTGCGTTCGCGGTGCTGTTCGCGGCATTGGTTTGGTGGCTGTCCGATTTGGCCTACAGCATGACCTGGCTTCTTGGGTTTCCCCTCCGCCTGGTCGCCATAGTAGTCGGTTTCGGCGCACTGTTCGCGGTCATTGGCGGCGCCCTCTACATCGCTGGCATCATCGTCTTCGGATTGTTCGCGATGGCGAAGGGTGCCCTTGGTGGCAAAAGTTTGGATGAGTAAGACAAGACGACGGCGACTGGTGGCAGTAGTGCACGAGTACGGCCTCCAGCCCGCCGAGTCGCCCCTGACACCGACGCGCCCGCTCACGCCGGAGGACGTTGGGGTCGTGGTGTATCAGGCGGTACGAGCTTGAGTTCACATCTAGAGTCAGGCCCATCGTGTCTTCCGAACTGAATAACCAAGAGCAGAACGGCCTTATGAAGGAGGCGTTGGCACATTCTTGGGATTGGTTTGCTTTGCACGCTGGCCAGCGCATGCAGGCTGTCAACTTCTTCCTCGTCTCGGTAGGCTTCCTGACGTCCGCCTATTCGGTGGCCTTGAACGCAAAGCGCCCTGAAGTTGCAAGTGGGGTCGCAATCTTCGGTGCGTTGATCACCTTCTACTTCACGAGATTAGAGATTAGGACTAGGGAACTCGTCAAAGCCTCGGAACGCCCGTTGGCTCGATGTGAGGAGCACCTGGCGGCGTTGACCGGCGTCGAAGAGCTGACCTTGGTCAAACGTGTTCAGACTCCCAAAACGGCCTTTAGCTCCTATGGGGACGTGATCCCCACACTTCAGTGGACAGTTTTCGCTGGATTTATCCTGGGAATGGCCTTTTCAATTGCTGTGGCGCTGACTGATGATTCAGAGTCCCCAGTTCCAAGCGAATCAGGATTAGCGACGCCGATACCCATATCGACATATCCGTCACCGCGGACCCTTGTCCCCGCCAAGCAACCAGAGCAAGACCTCCCGCAGCAATCGAGGACGTCGGGCGTGCGGGTCACTGAAGGTGTAGTAGACGGCCAGGTTGCCGCTTATCGCCAGGGTGTTACGAGAAAGGCTGTTACCCTTAGACGTGTCTCCGCCGTTAAATAGGCAGATGCCTTTAGACCGTTCCGCCACCTATGACCTTATCCGTTACGTAGCAGAGGCTGCCACTGACCGGGACGTGGCGCTCGGGCGAACCAAGCTCGTCAAGCTCCTGTACCTCATGGACATTTGGCATCTTCGTGACTACGGGGAACGTCTGACCGATTTCAATTGGGTCTTCTACCATTACGGCCCATACATCTTCGAGCTGCCGCGAATCCTCGACGCGCTCAATCTCGATTTACCTCAAGAGGAACGATTTCTCGCGGAAGGGCGAACCTTCCAGGCTGTCCGCCATGTAGGCCCATCCTTCCATATTGACCCAGAGCGCAGATTCGGAAGTCGGGGCGCACAAACGGTAACCAGAGTTCTAGACGAGTGGCTTGAGGAGGACCTCAATCAGATCCTGAACTATGTCTATTTCCAGACGGAGCCCATGCTGGTCGCCGAGAAGCGCGGAGAGGCTCTCGATCTCACTACGGTTAAGAGACAGTTCCCCGAGTCGATGTTGCCATCGAGCAAAAGTCTAAGCCCCGAGGCGGAGCTGGCAATTCGGAATCTGCGGCAGCATGAACGAGAGTCGCTCAGCCCTACGCCGCTCGAACCTCGCCCTCGCTACGACGGCCTCTACCGACAGGCTTTGGCGTCTCTTGAACCAGACGCTTCGCTGCCGGAGACAGATATCGAATTTGGCACGGATGTTGACTTCGGCGAGCCTAGACAGCGTACGTGAAGGACCTAGTCAGCCCGTGCTATCGCCGTGACATCATCGCCCAGACCTCGATCCCGCGCCGCGGTCAGCTTTGGTGGGCTCCCTTCCTGTATTTGGTGGAACGCCAGCGCGTGCTTCGAGTTCGGAGCTACGATCCCGCAGACGAGCCACGTTCTGTCTTACATCTCTTGACGGAACCGCCCGACCTTTACAATCACACACCAATCTTTACGCCCCGCATTGCGACGGACGAAGAGCTTCTCGCCGTGATGAGCAAGCGGCGAATGGGTATCGTGCTCTCCCAAGAACAACCGCGTTGGAGAGATGCCGCGGGGTTATCAGGTGAGGAAGCTTTCTTCTTAGCACCCCTGTACAGCTTCCACGAAGGCCGCCCTGACGAATTCAGACTTAGAGTTCGAGCCTTTGAATACCCCGGCCTGATTCTCTCGCCCGGCGAACCCGAATCGGGCATGAACCGTGAAGGATTCATTCTCCTCGAAAGAACGGAGTGGATTGCACGGCCTCTAATGCGCCCGGCGAATCTCACAATGACCGACAGGGCTCTGGACATCGTCGTCAACTGGTTCCAGTACATAACCACTGGCTCGATGGCGAATCCCGACTACCTGGAGTACCGCCGAATCTTGATGCACGACTTGTTGGGGAGATGATGTCCCGCGCAGGCTGCGGACAAGCCCAGCGTTCCCAGTTCCAACGGTCTCAACTTAGAGCTGATAACTGGGCAGATTTCGCTCCCCCTCCGGGAATCAGCGCCACACCCCCGACCGCCAGATGTTTTACACAATTCTCTTCCACGTCATCGCTCTCCAAGCCTACTGAACGCTGACAGCCTCCTTGGTCCCTCCTCCTTGTTCCTTGTTCCCTTCCTCACCCTTGTTCCTGAACCGCCACAGCACCGCCAGGCCCACCAGGCTGACGGGGACGATGAGGAAGATGTGGAGCGCGACGACGTACGCGGCCGCGCTGTCGACCGGTACGCTGAAAGCGGCGAGCGCCTCGCGGGCCGCGGCGTGAAATGGCCCCACGCCGCCTTGCGCCGCCGGTAGGGAGAGCGCCACGTTCGCCGCCGCGCCGGCAAAGGCGATCGTGATGAAGCCGGCCTGAAGGTCGAAGGCGGCGCTGAGCACCCAGTACATCCCGAGTTCCAGGCCCCAGGCCGCGGCCGTCACGACAGCGACCGCGACAAACCGGCTCGCGCTCGTCAGGCAGGAGAACCCCTGGAAGAACGACTCGCTCAGCGAGGCCAGCTCCTCATGAATGAACTCCGGCAAGAGAGGCAGCGGCCGCGTCACGAAGCGCCGGTAAATCCCGGGATTATTCGCGACCACAACCCCGATCATGAGACCGGCCGCCGTTAAGCCGGCGAGCAGGAGAGCGATGCCGAGATAGGCCCCGCCCTTGCCCACCAGCACCGTGCCCCAGAGGACGAACGTCGACAGCACCATGAAGTCGAAGAGGCGTTCAATGATAAACGTGCCAAACGTCACCATCCGCGGCACCGACACACTATCTGATATGTGCTGGGCTCTCAACAGCTCTCCGGCCCGCAGGGGCAGCAGGTTATTCCCGGCGTAGCCCACGAGCAATGAAGGCAGAAGCCGGCGGACGCTCAAGCGCCATTCCGGCAGGTAGAGGAGCTGCCAGCGCAGGCTTCGCGCCCCCACAGAGATGGCAAATAAGCCCAGAGCCGGGACCACGTAAAGGTAGTTCGCCGCGGCTAGGGCGTCGACGGTGGCGCCCACGTCGATGGCGCGGATAAAGATCGCCGAGAACAAGACGGTGAAGCCGAGCGCGACGGCGATCTTGACCCACCTGCGGATGCTCTGGCCCGGCATCGCCGCATTGTATCAGTGTGGAGGCATGCGCTCGGTCAGCCCTCGAGGGCCGCCCGGACGAGCGCTGCCCGCCAGTTCACTACGCCGCCTGGGTCATCCTTTTGCGGCGGCGCTCGGATGTCATGGGTGCGTTCTCCCGGTCCGGGGGGCGTGACTGGCTTGCCCGCGCGCCGGACAATACCGATCGATGCTCTTCCCGACGGTCCACTTCGCGCTCTTCTTCACCGTCGTCCTTGGCCTCAGCTGGCTGCTGCGCCCGCGGCAGGTCGTCTGGCGTGTCTTCATCATCAGCGCCAGCTTCTTCTTCTACGGCTATTGGGACACCCGCTTTGTATTTCTGCTGGCGGCCGTTGTGGTCGTCAACCACGCCGTCGCCCGCGCCATCGCCGCCGCCCGCGCCACCACCGCCGAGGTGCTGGACGAGCGCGCACGGGACGCCGTGGGCGTCACGGCGTCCCGCCAGGACGCTTTGCCCCTCGACGGTGTCTTTGTCGGCGAGGTCCTTTCCGGGCACCGGACCACGCCGCCCGGGCGGCCACGCTCGCTCCTGGCCCTCGGGCTCGCCTTCAACCTGGGCACGCTGGCCTGGTTCAAGTACTACGGCTTCTTCACGACATCCTTCGCCAACGCCATGCGCCGGCTCGACCTCCACGTCAACCCGCCCCTGATCGAGGTCCTCCTGCCCATTGGCATCTCCTTCTTCACCTTCCAGGCGATCAGCTACCTCGTCGACATCGCCCGTGGTCGGATTCAACCCATGCCCTTCCTCGACTTCGCCCTCTATCTCACCTTCTTTCCCCACCTGCTCTCCGGCCCCATCGTCCGCGCCTCCGAGTTCGCACCCCAGCTTTCACGCGGCCCCGGCCCTCGTTCCGAGCGCCGCCAGGTCGAGGGCCAGGCTTCGAGTCTCGACGGCCTCGGGGATACGACAGAAGCTTCCAGCCCCGCGTCCTCATCCTCGATCATCATGGCCGACGCCATACCGTCCGCGGACGCGTTTCTGCTCATCCTCGGCGGCCTGGTGAAGAAGGTCCTTGTCGCCACCTACCTCGCCGAGCACATCGTCGACCCGGTCTTCGGCTCTCCCAATCAGCACGGCGGCCTCGAGGTGCTTTTCGCCGTCTACGCTTTCGCCGTCGTTATCTTCGCCGACTTCAGCGGCTACACGGACATCGCCACCGGCTGCGCCCTCCTCCTCGGCTTCCGCTTTCCCCGGAACTTCCACTCACCCTATGCCTCGCTGTCGATGCAAGACTTCTGGCGCCGCTGGCACATGACTCTTTGCCGCTGGCTCCGCGATTACGTCTACATTCCCCTCGGCGGCTCTCGCGGCGGCCGAATCTTAACCGCGCGCAACCTGATCGTTACCTTCCTGCTCAGCGGCCTCTGGCATGGCGCCGCCTGGCATTTCGTCGTTTGGGCCGCGGTCCTCGGCGCCTGGCTTGTCATCGAGCGCTCCCTCTTCCCCGCGAAGCCCGATGAACCGCGAAGCCAGGCTCTCGGCCGAGACTTTCCAGTCTCCCCGGCCCGCTTCGCCCGGGTCGTGGCCGTCTTTCGCTGGCTCGTGACCTTCCACGTCGTGTGCCTGGGCTGGATTTTCTTTCGCGCCGACTCCCTCGAACGCGCCCTTTCGGTCCTCGAGAGGCTCCCCAGAGGATGGGGCTCGGCGCCCCTCGCGACTCTGCCGGTGGTGCTGATCACCTTCGGCGCGCTCGCCACTCAGTGGCTTCCGGCGCGCCTGACGCGCGGCGTTCGCGACGCCTTCGCCGCGCTTCCCGCGCTAGCACAGGCCGTCGTCCTGGCGGCCGCACTCGTCCTGATCGAAGCGGTCGGCCCGCAGGGCGTCCCACCCTTCATTTACTTCCGCTTCTAGGAGCGACGAGGTCCCTGTTGCTTCGGCCGCATACCGACCGTTGGGTATGACTGCTGGCTACGATACCTCGTCCCGCGCTACAATTTCTGCGAAATGTTCTGGAGGAAAGGCCGGCCAAGGCCCGCCAGGGACCGTCGGCGCCGCACGGAGACGATGGGCGCCCGCCGCGTCTTTTTCATCGTCATCCTCGTGCTCCTCTTGGCCGCGGTGGCCGATTCCGCGTCTCTCATGCGGCGCGCCGAGCGCCTGCCCTATGGCGGCCGGCGCGATCTCTGGACGACCGTGTGGCGTCCCTTCACGCGGGCGGGCGACGTCCTCTATCTGAGCCGGCCCCGAGGCTGGCTTGACGCCGCCGCCGGCCGGCGCCCCCCTCGCTCAGATGCGTTTCTCACGAGCTCCGGCCCCGCGCCCGCGATGGTCCTCAAGCCCGATGAGCCCTTGATCATGCCCGAGCCGGGTTGGTTGATCGAGCCGGAGCCGCCGCCGCTGCCGCCGTTCCGCCACATCTCGCCCGACACGCCGCTGCGCGTCTGGATCGGCGGCGACTCGCTCGCGGTCTTCTTCGCCCAGTCGCTGCTCCAGCAAGCCGGGGACACCGGCCTCATAACCGGCGATCAGAACACTCGTATCTCCACAGGTCTCAGCCGGCCCGATTACTTCGACTGGCCCGGCGAGTTGCAACGCGTCGCCGCCGAGGAGAGCCCCGACGTGATCGTCCTTCTCCTGGGTACCAACGACGGTCAGGGTATTCGCACGCCCGCGGGCGACACCTACCAGCCGCAGACCGACGGCTGGCGTGCGGAGTATCGCCGTCGCGTTGACCTCGCGCTGGACACGGTCAGCGCCCCGGGCCGTCTTGTCGTGTGGGTCGGCCTGCCGCCGATGCGTTCATCGACGCTCAATTCCCGCGTCGCCGACATCAACGCTATCGTGCGTGAGGAGATCGAGACGCGGAAGAATGCCGTCTACATCGATTCCTGGCAGATGTTCGCCGGCGACGGCGGCGGCTACGCGGCCTACTCACACCAGGATGACGGCGCCATCCGTCTCGTCCGCGAGCAGGACGGCGTCCACTTCACCCGCACGGGCGCCGACGTCCTCGCTTCCGCTGTCCTCCGCGTCATCGACGACACCTTCGGCCTCGCGTCGGCGAGGGCGGCCGGCAACCGCTAGCGAGCAGGCACTGTCGCCGGCGCTGGGGCTTCAAGCCCGGCGACTACCCCGCTCCCAGGCGGTTTGGTCGCGGAGCCACCCTGGATCAAACGGGCTTCAGCGACCACCTCCCGATCGGCATGAAGGTGCGTGCTTAACCGGAGACAGTGACGCAAAGCATGAGGCGTCGGGAGGCTGAACAGCACCGGGCGCTGGCGGCTACGCTCTCGGAACAGGTCCCGCCGGCGTGCTACTGGGCACATGGCCGGGCGGCCTGGTCCCTCGTCGCACGTCTTAGTGCACACCATCGCTCTTAACCGACTGGTGGCCCGAAGGGGGCCAAATGGCCCTTACGGCTTGCCGTACCGCCGCTCAATAATCGCTCGCAGTGGTGACATGCGTATCCACCGATCCCTCTACGTTGTAGGGGAACAAACTTCGAGAGACTCGATTGACAGCTTCTAGCAGTTCGTCGGCCTCTGGTGGCCGTCATCGGCAACGCACCTTTAGGACCTGGACCACGGCCCGGACCATCCCGGAGACCGTGATGCGCTGGTGGATCGACACCTCGAAGCCACCGATTGCCAAAGGCGCTTAACTGGACCGCCAGTTACGGCGGCGAGGCCCGGGATTGCTCCCCCCGGGCCTCGCATCTTATACGCCCAGCAAGCGCCCGTTTTCGGAGGCGAGTCCTCTCCAGCCCAGAGAGTCGGGACCGCTAAGCGAGGGACAGGGCATCAAGCTGCCTGCACCGCCGGCAGATAGAATATTCGCAGCAGGTCATGGACCGCGGCTCCGCGCGCCCGTTACCATCCGAGGGGACCGTGCTCGTCCTACGCCTCGACCGGGGGGGCGCTCGGGACGACCGGGGGGGGCGCTCGGGACGACAGCGGCCGGCTCACTATCGCGATGGTTCCGGATCAGAAGCGAAGAGCATGAATCCGGTTTAGGTCTCAGCGGCCGGCAACGATCGCGTTCATCACCACAACCGCCAGCCGGCGGCCGCCTTCCGGAGTGAAGTGCACCCCGTCGTTGGCCCGGATCAGCACCACGCTGCCGTCCTCGTTCGGCAGGAAGGGGGCGTAGGCGCCGTTCGCGTCTGACGTGAGGGACCAGATATCGACGTACAACACGCCCGGGCGCTTTCCCGCTTCCTCCTGGAAGATCGCGTTGAGCGCCGGGACCCGCGCCTGCAGGTCGGGACGGTTAGGCCCCATGTTCGGCTGGCCGACCCAGACCACCAGCCGGCCCTCCGCGCGCATTTCGTCCATTAGCGCGCCGGCGCGCCGGCGATACTCTTCACCCGACCCGACGCCGTTCGCGTCGTTAGCGCCGATCATGAAGACGACGATGCTCGGCTGGGCCCGCGCCATCTCGTGGTCGACGTAAGCAGGCCAGTTGAAGAAGCTCGGACTGAGGAGACCCGAGGAGATCCAGTACTCCGGCGCCACCTGCGTAGCTCCCGCTCCCCTCTCCGTTAGCATCCGCGCCAGCCACACCGACATGTAATAAGAGGTCGAGTCTCCGCTCGACCAGAAGGTCTGTCCCTCGAGACCGGCGCCCGGCGAAGTCAGGCGGGGCGCCGGCGCCGCCTGGACGGTACGCGGAGCGCCCGGGGCAGGTGGCGGCCTCGGCGACGGCGTGGCCGTTGGTTCCGGCGTGGGCGTGAGCGTCGGCGTAGGGGTCGGCGTCTCCGGAAACGACATCTCTCCGTCGATACCGGTCCCGTTCTGCGCGTCGCCACTCCAACCGAGCGGCAGCAGGCCCAGTGGCGAGCGCAGGCTCAGGACCGACTCTGCGCTGGCATTGTGCGCCCGTGTGGCGTTTGGCCCCGCCCGCGCCAGCCCGAATATCGCCGTTATTATCCCGAGACCGAAGCACACCATTACGCCGAAGGAGAAGGAGCCCTGGCGCTCTTCGCGGCGCGTCACGGCGGGGGAGGACGCTACGCTGCTCACTGATATGATTATCGACCCCTGGGCATCTAACAGCCATCAGGTTAGAGCGATCGGCAATCAGTGATCAGCGATGCCCTGATCCTTTTTCACGGTCCCGCCAGCCGCAACAGGGAGCCTCGATAACCGGTCATGCGTCATCGCTGATCAGTCGTCAGTCGGAACCGCTGATCACTTATTACTGATCGCTTATTACTTCCAAATGACAGGTCTCGTTCAGGTTTGTGACCAGCATCCGCGCGCCGCGGATCTCGAGGGTGGTGAACGAAGCCAGGTCCTGCTGAAACCGCCGAAAGTCGGCCAGGGGCATCGCCAGCGCCCGGCACAGTATCGTGTGCAGGGCCAAGTTGTGGCTCACGGCCACCACCGAGGCTTCCGGAGGATGCTGGTCGCGGATCGCCTCGATCGCCCGCCACGTCCGCGCCTGGACGTCGGCCAGGCTCTCGCCCCCGGGCATCTTCGCCTCGCCTGCCGCCGCGCTCCACCAGGCCGCCAGAAACTCGGGATGCCGCTGGCGCAGCTCCTGCGAGGTCAGTCCCTCCATCTCGCCCACATCCATCTCAACCAGGTCGTCAAGCACGACCGGCTTCAGGCCCAGCAACGCGCCGACCGCGTCGGCGGTCTGGCGCGCGCGCAGCAACGGACTGGTGTACACGGCTTCCGCCGGCGCCCGCGCCGCCACCTCGCGCGCCACCGCCTCGGCCTGCCGCAGCCCCAGCTCGCTCAGCGCCGGGTCTGCCCGACCCAGGGTCAACCGGTCGCGGTTAGCCGGCGTTTCGCCGTGCCGCACGAGAATGATTCGCATCGCCTAGAGCCGCCTCAAAGGTCTAATCTCTAATCTCCACTGATCCAACTGATCCAACCTCGTCCCTAAACTATCCAACCCCTACCGCCCTCGCCGAAATCCAGCTTCTAACCTCCAATCTCAACCACTACCCTAGCCCCCGACCTCCCGGAACCGTCCCGTCCTCCGCCAGGCGTCGAGCACCGCCGACCGCGTCGCGAACCCGAGTGCCGTCCGGTGCATCCACACCGGCTCGCTCAACCCCAGCGCGGCGACCAGCTGCTCCGGCCGTCCGGTGCCGGCCGGGTCCGTCTGCAGGCGGATACGCAACGCCACGCCGCCATCCCGCCCATCCTCGACGCTCAGCTCCCTCACCTGCGCCCGCAGGTCGTAGCGCTTGGTCTTCGAACCGCGCTCGTGCTCCCAGACCAGGGTCGCGAGCGCGAGGAAGTCCTTCACGGCTTTGTCCGCCCGTCGCCGGCCAACGGCAGGGCCGAGCCCGACCATGTACTCAGACCAGCGCACGTCCGCCTGAAGGGAAGGCAGCGTCAGCCCGACCTCCTCCACGCTCCTCACCGTCAAACCCCGCGCCAGCGCCTCCTCGATGCGCAGCCTCAGGAGCGGTGCTGGGGGCGGGTCGTCGATGTAGGCGTCGAGCACTTCGCCCTCGCTGGTGACGCCCGCCGGAAGCGGGGCCGCGAATGTCAGCTTCACGGGCGGCGCTTTCGACACCGCCGCCTCTCCACCCAGGACCGCGGCGACCGCCTCTTCCCAGGCCCGGACCACGTCGCGGTGCGCCAGGTCCTTCGCCTCGTCGCTCCGCCCATACACGACGCGATATCTACGCTGAGTCAACCGCACCTCAGATCAAGAACGTAAGCCCCCACTTCCTACGCTCTCGTCACCCTCAGCACCTCGACCTTCGGGCCCTTCATCTCCATCACCGTGATCCGTCTCCCGTCGACGGCCACCGACTCGCCCTCGTGGGGAATGTGGCCCAGCTCGCTGAGCACGAACCCTGCCACCGTGTCGTAAGGTCCGTCCGGAATGTCGATCCCCAGCTCCGCCCGCGCCTCCGTCACGCTCAGGCTGCCGTCGACCTGGACGACGTCGGCGCTTATCTCCTTTATCTCCTCCTCGAGGGGTCCGACCTCGTCACGCACGGTGCCCACCATCTCCTCGAGGAGCTGCTCGAGGGTGACGACGCCGGCCGTCCCCCCGTGCTCGTCGACCGCTATCGCCATCTGCGTCCGGCCTGCCTGCATCTCGCGGAACAGCTCTCCCACCGGCTTTGTCTCGGGCACGAAGTACGCCGGTCGCATGACCGCCTCCACAGGGCTCTCCTCGCCGAGGTCGCCTTTAGAGATGGCCAGCAGAACGTCCTTGATCCCGACGATGCCAACCACGTTGTCCGGGCTGCCCTCGAACACCGGGAACCGCGTGTGCGGCGAGTCCGCAAACACGGCGTAGAACTCCTGCACCGTGCTCGCCCGCGGCAGCCACACGACCTCCGTCCGTGGCACCATCACCTCGTGCACGCGCCGGTCGCCGAAGTGGAACACCCGGTCCAGCAGGTCCGCTTCCTCCTCCGCCACTGTGCCGGACTCGGCGCTCATTCCAATCATCATTCGCAGCTCTGCTTCTGTCACCGAGGGACCGGCCTGAAGGTTGAGGCCAAACGCCCGCGCCAGCACACGCGGAAGCCAGGCCAGGACCGCGGCAACCGGCGCCAGAATCCGGGTCAGGGCATCGAGAGGTATCGCGACCATCAGGGCGACGCGCTCGCTCGCCCGGGCGCCAAGAACCTTGGGCGTCAGATCTCCGAACACCGCCGTCCCCGCCGTCACGATGACCGCCGCCGCCCCAACGCCCACTGCTCCCAGGAGGTCGTCCCCGATTAGTGCTCCCATCGACGACGCCAGGACCACGCACAGTGTCTGCACCAGGACGATCGCGGCGAAAAAGCGCTCCTGATTGCCGTGGAGGCGCTCCAGAGCTTGCGCCGCATTGCTGCCCGCTTCGGCCAGGTGGCGGACACGGATCCGGTTCGCGGCGACCACCGCGATCTCCATACCGTTGATGAAGGCCAGAAACGCGATCGATACGATCAGGACGATAAGCCCGATTATGGGGTTCATCGCGTCATAAGGCGGGGGACCTTGTCATCTATGTCGCGATGATATCAAAGGCGGCCAATCCCGACTGCCAGGACTTCCCGCAGGTCAGCCGGCCTGCCAGCTCTCAGTGCAATAGCGCTCGAGGGCCTCGCTATCGATGTCAACGCCGAGGCCCGGCCCTGCCGGAAGCCGCATTCGGCCGCGTTCGATCGTCGGTGAAGACCGCGTGAGGCCGGATGCCAGGAGCGTTCCCGTGGCCAGGCCCGCTGCCGGCGCGCCCGGCGGCAGCACTGCCGCGACTTGCAGCGCGGCCGCCACGCCGATGCCCGAGTCGATCGACGTCGTGACCGCCACTCGCACCCCGGCTGCTCGTGCCACCTCGACCAGGCGGACCGACGGCGTGATCCCACCCAGCTTGATCGGCTTGATCACGATGATGCCCGCCGCTCCCGCCGCGATGATCTCGCGCGCCGAGGCGGCGTCGGTGACCGACTCGTCCGCCGCGATTGCGATTGACACCGCCTCCGCTACCCGCTTCAGGGCCGCAATGTCCCCCGGCGGCACCGGTTGCTCGATGAACTCGATCCCGAACTCCTCCAACGCCGTGATCGTCTCGATCGCCTCTCGTTCCGACCAGGCGCCGTTCGCGTCGAGCCTGAGCCTGACACCTGGCCCGATTGCGTCGCGCACCGCCCCGACTCTTCGCCTCTCTTCATCCAGACTCGGCGCCATCCCGATCTTGAGCTTCACGGTTTCGAAGCCGTCCTCTTTCGCCCTGACGGCCTGTGCCACGGTTTCGTCTACGGTCCCACCGCCGATCAGAGCGCTCACCTCAACGGATTGCCGCGGCTCGGCGTCGAGAAGGTTCGCCGCCCGCACACCCCGGCTCCGCGCGCTCCCGTCCCACACCGCGATGTCGAACCCGGCGAGGGCCGCGACTTCTGCGTCATTTCTCGCCCCCCGCGGAAGCAAGGGCCATTCCTCGTCGACGGTGAGTTCCCCACGCCTCGTCAGCCGCGGACTTCCAGCCCGCGGATCGATTGGCCCGCAGTCACCGGCCACCAAGTCCAGCGCAAGCCGCTTGCCAGCGGCAAGGACCTGGTCGAAGCGGCGTTCGTCCCCGGGAAGCAGCGAGGCCTCCCCGACACCCCGGACGCCGTCTTCGAATTCCAGATCGACAAGGAGCACTTCGCGAAAGCTCGCCGTCCCAAGCGCCGTCAGGTAGGGACGCTGGAACGGGATCCGCAAGGCGTGAAGACGCGTCTTCAGTACTCGCACGCCTTCGGCGCCCTCCTTTGTTCTGTTTCTCGTGTCTCAGGGAAACTTCGGGAACCGCGAGAAGTCCGGCTTGCGCTTCTCGAGGAAGGCGTTGCGGCCCTCTTTAGCCTCGTCGGTCAGGTAGTAGAGCAGCGTCGCGTCGCCGGCGAGCTGCTGCAGGCCCGCCAGGCCGTCCGTGTCAGCGGTGAATGCCGCTTTCAGGAACCGGATCGCCAGGGGGCTCTTCTCGAGGATCTCCCGCGCCCAGGCCACCGTCTCCTCTTCCAGCCGGGCGATCGGTACCACCGTGTTGACAAGCCCCATTTCCAGCGCCTCTTGCGCCGAGTACTGGCGGCACAGGTACCAGATCTCGCGCGCCTTCTTGTGTCCCACGATGCGGGCCAGGAGCGTGGCGCCGTAGCCGGCGTCGAAGCTTCCCACCCTCGGCCCCGTCTGCCCGAAGACCGCGTTGTCACCAGCGATCGTGAGGTCGCAGACCAGGTGCAGGACGTGACCGCCCCCGATCGCGTAGCCCGCCACCATGGCGATTACGGCCTTCGGCAGCGTCCGAATCTGGCGTTGCAACTCCAGAACGTTGAGGCGCGGCACACCGTCATCGCCGACGTAGCCCCCTTCGCCACGAATGCGTTGGTCGCCGCCCGAACAGAACGCTTTGTCGCCCGCGCCGGTCAGGATTACGACGCCGATGTCGTTGTCCTCCCGCGCCCGCCGAAACGCGTCCTCGAGCTCGAACAAGGTCTGCGGGCGGAAAGCGTTTCGGACCTCCGGGCGGTTGATCGTTATTTTTCCTATCCCCTCGTAACCCTCGTAAAGAATGTCCTTGTACGGCTGGATCCGCTGCCACGGGAAAGTCACAGCAATCAACCTCCACGACGTTCTATGTCGCCGCTCGTACGCTTCAGCCGCGCGCCGGCGACGGCATTATGTCGTCCCTCGTAGGCGGGCTGCTTCAGCCGCCGCGTTGAGGTCTTCACTAGAAATTCACTTACCAGGCTGCCGAAAGCCGTCGGCTGCTCAAGATGCGTAGCGTGCCCGGCGTTCTCGATGGTCCGCACTTCGGCGTTCGCGATCTTCGCGCCCATCTCCCCGGCGACTGTCCGGTACTTTTCGTCCAGCGCCCCCGCGATGAGCAGGACCGGCGCCTCGATTTCCGATAGCCGGTCGAGCACAGCCTCGTCGATGCCCGCGCCCATCCCGCGCAGGCTATTCGCCAGCCCCAGCGTCGAGTTGGCCAGCCGCCGCCGCCTCAGCTCCTCGCGCTGAGCGGCCGCCAGCCGCGCCTGGCTATTCCACAGGGGCAGCGCTTCCCAGTACGCCACGAACGCCTCGATGCCCTCGTGCTCGATGCGCTCCGCCAGGAGGTTGTCCGCGCGCGCTCGCTCGGCGCGCTCGGCGGCGTCCTCGATCCCCGGCGATGCGGACTCGAGGACCAGCGCCCGGAGCCGCTCCGGGTACCGCAGCGCGAACCTCAGCGCCACGCGTCCGCCCAGAGAGTAGCCGAGCACGGCCGCCTGCTCGACGCCGAGCCGGTCGAGGACCGCCGCCAGATCGTCGGCGCACTCGCTCATGGCATAGCGCGTGAGGTCGCCCGGCGACTCTGAAGCCCCGTGCCCGATGATGTCGACCGCTATCGTCCGGAACCCGCCCCAGCTCTCGATCAGAGGCCGCCACGCCGCCGCGCTGCCCGTGAACCCGTGCAGCAGGAGCACCGCCGGCCCTGAGCCCGCGTCCTCGACGTTCAGCCGGATGCCGTTGACCTCGATCCGCGTCATGCTTAGCCCTCCAGGACCCCCGCAACCGCCTCGTTCACCCGCCCCCACAGTGCCCGGTGCAGCGTTACGTTCGCGCTCCGTTCCGTGCGCACCTCGATCAGGCTCACGCCCTCCCGCTCGAACGACGCCTTCAAAGCTTCACCGAACTCGCGTTGCGTCCGCGCCGCTACGTAGCTCAGGCCGTACATCTTTGCCGCGGGCCGGAAGTCCAGGCCGTGCGGGGTGCCGAACAGCTCCTCGAAATGCTCCGGGTCTTCGGCCTGCGGCAGGAAAGAGAAGATGCCGCCGCCGTCGTTGTTCAGGAGCACGATCGTCGCGCTGAGACCGTGCCGCAGAGCGGCCAGCAGGCCGTTCATATCGTGGTAGAACGAGATGTCGCCGATGCATAGCACCAGGCGACCATCGCTGGCCGCCGCGGCGCCCAGCGCCGAGGAAACGACGCCGTCGATCCCGCTCGCGCCCCGGTTCGCCATGAACCTCACGTACTTCGTCCCCTTCGGCATGAACGTGTCGAGGTCGCGCACCGGCATGCTGTTCCCCGCGAACACGGTCGTCCCCTCCGGGACGAGGTCCGCCAGCAACGCGAACACCGCCGGCTCGGAGGGTTCCTGCCCACCTATGCCTTCCGCCAGCGCCTTTCCTGTCGTTGCCGCCAGCCGTCGCCACAGCGCGGGCCACTCCGCGTCCCCGCGCGGGTCTTGCGCTGCCACGGCCTCTGCCAGGCCCTGACAGAACGCCGGGGCATTGGCCCTCACGACCTCGTTCGCCACCAGCAGCGAGTCCGGCCAGGCGTGGCCTTCACCCACCACGACCTGGCGCGCCGCCGCGTGCCTCTCCAGGTACTGGCTCAACGGCTTTGACACCGGCGTGGCGCCGAAGCGGAGCACGAAATCCGGCCTCAGCAGGTCCACGGCCCGCGGGTTGCGCAGCAGCGCGTCGTAACGGTCGATGGCCTCCGCCGGAGCATCCCGCCCGCAACGCGCGCCGGAGAGCACGTCGGCGAGCACTGGCCAGCCCAGCGCTCGCGTCAGCGAGCCCACGGCGGCAGGGAAATCGGGGTCGTCCTGGGGCCCGCAGACCACGAGCCCGCGCCTCGCGCCTGCCATTTCCTTCGCCAGCCGTTCCAGGTCGGCGCCGCCTGCTATCCTGGTGCTACGGCTCGACTTAACATAACCAACGTCGCCGCTCTGCTGGACTCCGTAGCCGAAGCTTTCCAGCCTCGGCGGGGTGGTCTCGACACGTGCCGGCACCAGCGGTTCTCGGAAGGGAAAGTTCACGTGCACCGGGCCTGGGAAGTCCGCCCGGGCAGTTCCGAGGGCCCGGGCGGCGATCGTGCGCACGTGGCGAATGGCCGCCGGCGACGCCTCCGGCAGCAGCATCTCCGCGAACCACTTGACCTGCGCCCCGTAAAGCCGGTTCTGGTCGATCGTCTGCGTCGCGCCGATGCCGCGCAGCTCCGGCGGACGGTCCGCCGTCAGCACCAGGAGGGGCACGCCCGCATGAAACCCCTCGACCACCGCCGGCGTGAAATTCGCCGCCGCCGTTCCCGACGTGCACACCAGCGCCACCGGCTCCCGCAGCGCTTTGGCCATGCCCAGGCCGAAGAAACCGCACGAGCGCTCGTCCAGATGGGTCCAGACCTTGATCCGGGGCTCGCGGCGGAAAACCAGGGCCAGGGGCGTTGACCGCGACCCCGGACAGAGGCAGACGTGTCTTAGACCGGCTCGCGCGAGCTCGTCGACAAAGCCGCCGACATAGGCTCCGAGCACGGCCGCGCTATCCTCTGACGTCGCGGTCCTCCACTCTCAAAGCACGACCTGCGCCGTGGCCGATCCTTTCGGGTCCCGGCGGGCTTTCGAGTCAGTCACTCTGGTTGCAGCGCCCATAGCATCGCTTTCATCTTGAGACTCGCCTCGACCCATTCTCGCTCGGGCTCCGACCCGGCAACGATGCCGCTGCCGCCGTAGACCGCGATTTCGTCACCGGTCATAAGCGCCGATCGCAGCCCGACCACGAATTCGCCGCCGCCCTCGGTGTCCAGCCAGCCCATCGGCCCTGCGTACCAACCGCGGTCGAAGGGTTCGAGCTCGCGGATCAAGTGCAGGGCCGCCTCCCGGGGACGCCCCCCGGTTGCGGGCGTTGGGTGCAGGCGTTCGACCAGATCGAGGAGGTCGTGCCCAGGCCTCGGCACGGCTGTAATCGGGGTGTAGAGGTGCTGGATGTTGGAGAAGCGCCTCAGCGTTGGCGCCTCGCCGACCGCGACTTCGTCCGCGACCTCTCGTACCTGCCCGACCAGCTCGCGCACGACGATCGCGTGCTCGTGCCTCTCTTTGGGGTCGGTTAGTAGCGCCTCTCCCAGCCTTTCGTCTTCTTCCGCGGTCTCTCCTCGGGCCGTTGATCCCGCCAGGCAGTCGACGTAGAGCCGCCGGCCGTCAAGCCGGACCAGGCGTTCTGGGGTTGCTCCAAAAAAGCAGGCGCCGCCAAGTTGAAAGGCGAAAGTCGTGCAACCGGGGTAATGCTCACAGAGCCGGCGAAGGAGGCCCGCGGGCAGTCCAGGACAGTCCGTCTTCGCCACCAGCCGGCGGGCGAGCACGGCCTTTTCGACCTGGCCCGCTCGGATTGGCTCGATGATCTCGGAAACCGATCGAGCCCATTCTTCCGGCGAGGTCTCCTCCCGGAAATCGAACGGCGCGCAGTCGGGCTGCCGCCCTCCGTCGCCTTCCCTTAGCAGGTTCTGCACCTCTACCTCGATCTGCCTGGCGGTCTCGCGTGGGTCGGCGTCCGGTTCGGCGATGAGGGTGGCACGCAGCCAGAAGAGGTTGCCGGTCTTGACGAAGACCAGGCGCGGCACGACGAGCGCGCCCTCCGGCAAGTCAGCCCCTTCGCCACGTCGGTGGTGATCGAAGCTGAAGCCGGCGACAGCGAGTGGCAACTGGGTTATGTCCGGGTCGCCGACGACCAGGAGTTGGGAGGTGAACTCCTCCAGCCGGTTGGCAACGTCGAGAAAACGAGACTGGCCGCTGCCGGTCTCGAGCACGGTCTGGCCCAGCGCCAAGAAGGACAAGTCCTCCGAAGGCTGCGACCACAACGTCCGCGGTGACATGTTCGTGGCGTCCATCAAGGCGAACAGGTCCACCGGCGGCCAGGGGATGATCGCTGTAACCGGGACTGGTGCGCCCGTGGCACTGGCTCGCAATCGACCGGCCTCCATAGCTTCCCGCACACGTTCGGAGAGTTTGGTCTTTTCGGTAGCCCCTCGGCGAACGCCGGGGTCGAGGACCCCGACGCTGCGCATGAGCAGCGGCCTCAGCGCGCTGTAAGCATCGGCAACCCGCCCGGGGCGGCGCGACAGCACCCAGCTGGTCAAGACCTGGTTCAGCGCTCCAAACCAGGCCCGCGCCGCCGTTTCCGTGTCGACCGGCTCTATCACCCCCTGCGAGACTGCCTCGTCCAGGTGGCCCTTGATGATCTGGGCGAACTCCTCGTGCAGGTCGGCCAGGCGCCGGTGGAACTCCTTGCCCGCGCCCAGCGCCTCGACCATGAACAGCCTCGCGAGCGTCCGGTGCGATGCGAAGGTGTTGAACACCGCCAGGAGGGCCGCGTCGGCCTTCTCGATAGGCTCGTCACGCGAGTCGATAGCCTCCTCGACCTTCCGCCGCAGCCTTGCGGCGGTGCGGTCCAGCAGCTCGAGGAAGATCGCCTGTTTGCCGGGAAAGTGGAAATACACGCCGCCTTTCGAGGTCTTGGACTCGGCAGCGATATCGTCGACCGCCGCCTCGCGATATCCCTTCTTCGCGAACACGCGCAGGGCGGCGTCGAGGATTCTCTCGTGGCGTTCGCGGGCCCTGTCTTGCTCCAGCATCATCAAAACCGACCGACGCGTCAGTCTGCTTCTAGCGTAGTCCTGGTTCGCGTTGGCAACAAGGGCCGTCTCGAACTGCGGCGAATCGTCTCCGCGCACGGAGGGTTTGATCGTCTTCCTGACGTCGAGCGTCTTGATCCGGGTCAGTTTCACGCCTGGCAGGGGACAGTAGTCGAATGAGCTACAACCCTGGCGGAAGGGCCTCGCGGCGAACGACACTTCAGTGCATCGCGGAGCTCAGGATGGACGCGCTGAGTCTTGGCCCGCCAAGAACGGATCGCCCGTCCTATCTGGCCGCCTAAACGCCGAAATTCCCCGAGACCAGTCCTCTAGCTGTAGCGCTCTTCCCGCCACGGGTCGCCGCGGATGTGATACCCGTACATCTCCCAGAACCCCGGCCGCTCGCTGTCCATGAACACCAGGCCGCGCACCCATTTGGCGCTCTTCCAAAAGTAGAGGTGGGGCACCACCAGACGCATCGGCGCCCCGTGGTCGCGCGCCAGCGGCTCGCCGTTGTGCCTCGTCGCGAGCAGGTTTTCCGGCCGCAGGAAATCGTCCAGACTCAAGTTTGTCGTGTAGCCGCCGTAAGAGTGCACCATCACGTGCTTCGCCTCCGGCTTCAGCTTTACGCGCTTCATGACTTCGAGGACGGGGATGCCCTCCCACTCGTTGTCGAACTTGCTCCAGGCCGTCACGCAGTGGATGTCGTTCCGGAACTGCTGCGACCCGATGTCGAGCATCTCCGGCCAGGTCAGGACGGCCGGCTCCTCTACCAGGCCCCCGATCTCAAACCGCCAGGAGTCGAGGTCGACGCGCGGCACGCCGCCGTAGTGCAGCACCGGCCAGCCCGCGCCGGTGTCCTTCTGGCCCGGAGGCAGGCGCTCGCCCCATTTCTCCCGGTCCGCGTTCCGCCGCGAAAAAATCGCCATCTCGCCTGCCCTCTGTTCGCCCGCTGCGCGCCGCTGCCAACGGATCGCGCTGTACGAAATATAGCAGCACAGAGACTAGAGGCCAGAGCCAAGGAAGCGAGAGGCAGGTCCCCGTATACGGCTTGCACCTCAGCAGAGGTCACTCAGACGCGGATCACTGATTACTTACTACTGACTACTAATTGCTATGCTCTACCTATGGCCGACGCCACCATCGACGAAACCCGCTCGCCCGGCGCCCCTTTCCTCCTCCGCCGCATCCGCCACGACTATCGCTTCTTCCTCATCGCCGCGCTCGTTGCCCTGTTCGACCAGGCAACCAAGGCCATCGTCCGCGACGGCCTCGCGCTGGGCGAGTCCTGGCCGAACGAGCACTGGCTCGTGAAGATCACCCATGTCACAAACTCCGGCGCCGCCTTCGGCATCCTTCAGGGCCAGGGCGCCTTCCTCACCGTCACAGCCGTCGTCGGCATGGCCGCCATCGTCTTCTACTACGCCTTTCCGCCCCTGGAGCACGGCGTCCTTCGCGCCGCGCTCGGTCTCCAGCTCGGCGGCGCCATCGGCAACCTCATCGACCGCATCCGCTTCGGTGAGGTCACCGACTTCATCCACTTCCCCCACTATCCCGCCTTCAACGTCGCCGACTCCTCCATCGTCGTCGGCCTCGTCGTAATCGTGGGCTTCTTCGTAATCAATGAAGGCCAGAACCAAGAGCAAACCCCCCACGCCGGTTGAGGCCGCCATCGGGGCCGTGCCTGCCGTCAGGGAGATCGTCGCCGATGTTCCCGGCGAGCGCCTGGATGTCCTCATCGCCCGCGCCTGCGACCTCTCGCGCGCCCACGCTCACCGCCTGATCGAAGAAGGCTATGTAGTGCTGTCATTGCGAGGGCGGCCTCAGCCGCCCGAAGCAACCTCGGGCCTCAGCCCCCGTGTCAGACTGCGGCCCGGCGAAAAGCTCCAGGGCGGCGAAACCTTCACGGTGACCCTGCCCCCGCCCGAGCCGGCAACCCCTCAACCCGAGGCCATCGCCCTCGACATCGTCTACGAAGATGCGCACCTCATTGTCGTGAACAAGCCTTCCGGGATGCCCGTCCACCCCGGCCCCGGCCACAGCGGGCGCACCCTCGTCAACGCCCTCCTCGCCCACTGCCCCGACCTGCCCGGCATCGGCGGCGTCCAGCGCCCCGGCATCGTACACCGGCTTGATAAAGACACCTCCGGCCTCATCGTCGCCGCCAAGGACGACCGCGCTCACCACGGCCTCACCGCGCAGCTAAAAGCCCGCGAGGTCAAGAAGACCTACCTCGCCCTCGTCGAAGGCCGTCTCGACCCGCCCGAAGCCCTGATCGACGCCCCCATCGGCCGCGACCCCAACAACCGCCGCCGCATGATGGTCATCCACAGCGGCCGCCCCGCCCAGACTTCGTACAAAGTTCAGGAAGAGTTCGCCGGCCTCCCAACGCCAGACCAGCATAGGCCAGGCCTTCAGCCTGGCCGGACTGTGGCGACGGGCGGCGCCGGCACCTACTCCCTGATCGAGGCCTCGCCGATCACCGGCCGCACCCACCAGATCCGCGTCCACCTGGCCTCCATCGGCCACCCCATCGCCGGCGACCCCATCTACGGCCACCCCACCCCTGGCATCCCCCGCCTCTTCCTCCACGCCTGGAAGCTCTCGTTCCAGCATCCCGACGACGGCCGCGAGATGGCCTTCGAGGCGCCGCTGCCGGAGGAGTTGGCTGAAGTGCTGGGGGACTTAGGTCGGAAGCACCACTGAGACGGGCCCCGGGTTACAATTGACGAGACATTGACGGCCGAAAACCGGTCATGTAGACAACCCAAGATGACGAAAGATTCCCGCAACCCTGATCAGAAGCGCTCTCGCCTGGTGGCCAAGAGCCAGAGTCGCAGGCACAAGGCCCTTCGTATTGTTGGCATGGCAGCTGATCCCGCGAGCGACGTTGCCAGGCGTCACGACGAGTATTTCGTGCAAGCCATAGAGGCGCATTTGGCGGCTCGGCGCGGGCAACCCTAGCTCGCGGACACCGACCACAAGCGCTTCGTCCAGGAGGCCGTGACGGCCCAGATCGAAACCCTGGAGTGGTGCGGCCTCGACTGGGATGAGAGATCAGGCGTCGCTAGAGCAGATGGACGAACTCTTCCACGGTGAGTCCTGCCTGTCGAATGATCGATCGCAGTGTTCCTCGGTCCAGTTCGCGGTGTTGCGGCACGGTGACAGGGGCCCTTCCCGCGCAGACAAGCCGAAAGTGGCTACCCCGGCTGCGCGCGACCCTGTATCCGAGCTTGCCCAAAGCCGCCATGCACTCGTTGCCCGAGATAACCGGTAGCTCCGGCACTCAGGCCAGTACCTCAATTTGCTCCATTCGGATGTTCTTAGGAAGCGTCCATCCTTCTTCTTCGCGACTTTCGAGGCAGAGTTCGGCGGCTTCCTTGATGTTTGCCAGGGCCTCCTCGACCGTCTTCCCCTGAGAGATGCAGCCGGGAATGACCGGCACTTCGGCAACAATGAAGCCGTCTTCGCCATCGACCAGAACGACCGGCAGGGTTACTTTTCGCATGGCCTCGTCCTCACTTGGGTGAATTCTACGTTACCCGCCCGCCAACTCGAGCCCGCCAAACTCCGGATCTCCAGCCGATCCCGCGGTAGCCGCGGACTTCTAGTCCGCGGATTGACACTCCCACGCCTTCACCGGCCCCGCCCTCACGCACTCTGCTACGATCCCCCCATGGCCCCCGTACGCGTGCGCTACGCCCCCAGCCCCACCGGCGACCCCCACGTCGGCGGAATGCGCACGGCGCTGTTCAACTGGCTCTTCGCCCGCGCCCAGGGCGGCGCCTTCATCCTGCGCATCGAGGACACCGACCAGAAGCGCTTCGTCGCCGAGGCCGTGACGGCCCAGATCGAAGCCCTGGAGTGGCTCGGCCTCGACTGGGACGAGGGCCCCGACATCGGCGGACCTTTCGGGCCTTACGTCCAGTCCCAGCGCCTCGACCTTTACCGCGACGCCTCCCGTCTCCTCATCGACCGCGGCGCCGCCTACGAGTGCTTCTGCTCTCAGGAGCGCGTCGACCGCGTCCGCGACCAGATGCGTGCCGAGAAGAAGCCCCCCCGCTACGACGGCCGCTGCCGCACCGACGAGGGTCGCGCCCAGGCGCGCAAAGACCCCGACGCCTCCGTGCCCGTCGTGCGCTTCATGTCCCCGACGGAAGGCGACACGACGATCAGCGACCGCATCCGCGGCGAGGTGACCTTCAAGAACGCCCTCCTCGACGACTTCGTCCTCCTCAAGTCTGACGGCTTTCCCGTCTATGCCCTGGCCGAGGCTGTCGACGATCATGCCATGGCCATCACCCACGTCATCCGCGGCGAGGAGTGGATCTCCTCGGCGCCCCGCCACAAGCTCCTCTTCGATGCCCTGGGCTACGACCTCCCCGTCTTCGTCCACACCCCCAGCATCCTCGGGCCCGACCGCGCCAAGCTCTCCAAGCGCCACGGCGCCCAGTCCGTCCTCGAGTACCGCGACCTCGGCTACCTGCCCGAGGCCGTCTTCAACTTCCTCGCCCTCCTCGGCTGGTCCCTGGACGACCACACCGAGATCATCAGCCGCGACGAGTTCGTCGCGAACTTCAGCCTCGACCGCCTCATCCGCAGCCCCGCCGTCTTCGACATCGAGAAGCTGAACTGGATGAACGGCGTCTACCTGCGGGCGATGGACGAGGACCGCCTTGCCTGGGTCCTCCGCCAGCGCCTCGAGCGCCCCGAAACCGAGGGCGGCTTCCCTCCCGGCGTGCCCCGCCCTCTCGACCTCGAGTACCTGCAGCGCATCGTGCCGCTCGTGCGCGAGCGCGTCCGCCTCCTGAGCGAGGCGCGCGACATGATGGCCTTCTTCTTCCTCCCCGACGGCCTCGACGTCGACAAAGACCTCCTCCTCGGCAAGGCCTTCGCCGGCGAAGACAGACGCGCGCAGAGCGCCCTCTCGGCGGCGCTCGTTACCGCCGAGGGCCTCGACGGCTGGGAGCATGAACCCCTGGAGGCCGCCTTCCGCGCACTCGCGGCCAACCTCGGCCTCAAGGCCGGCGACCTCTTCATGCTCATGCGCGTCGCAGTCACCGGCCGCAGCGTCGCCCCGCCCCTCTTCGAGACTATGGAGCTTCTCGGCCGCGAGCGCTGCCTCCGCCGCCTAAGGGATGCCCTCGGCAAGCTGTAAGCCAGGCCGCGGTCGGGGGCCGGCGTGCTATCATTTCGATAGCACGGAGGTGCAACGATGGCACAACTGCTCGTGAGAGACCTTGAAACGGAGACGGTGGCGAAACTGAAGGAGAGGGCCGCGCTCAATCATCGTTCCCTCCAGGCCGAAATACGCCTCATTCTCGAGGAAGCTGCCGAGGCGGCGGCGCGGCAGAAGGAAGCAGACGAAGAGAGGCGACGGCACAGGGCGGCAACACTCGCCTTTGCGCAAGCGCTCACCGAGAAGATCAGGAAGGAGGGCCGTCCCCAGAGCGACAGCACCGAGTTCATCCGCGATGTACGCGAGCACGGACACGATTTCGACCCCGATTGAAGCTCGTCGTCGACAGTTGCGTGGTGGTCAAGTGGTACGCCGAAGAGGTCCACTCGGCCGCCGCAAGGCGGCTTCTGCACGGGGTCGATGAGTTCATAGGTCCGGACTTCGTCGTCGCCGAAGTAATGAACGCCCTGGCAAGGAAGGTTCGCCAGGGCGAGATCGCTCGCGCCGACGCCGAGTTCGCGATCGAGGATGCCGCCGGACACTTCTCGCTCCATCCCAGCTTGCCCCTCATCCCATCCGCCTGGTCGATCGTTATCCCTTACAACCGTAACGCTTACGACAGTCTCTGCTTCGCGCTCGCCCTTCGCGAGGATTGCCAGTTCGTTACCGCCGACCAGCGCGCTTATGATGCTCTGCGAGCTGACTTCCCCGCCAACATCCTCTGGGTCGACGACATCCCCAACCCCGTCTGAACTCGAAGGAGTACGCCCATGACCAGGGTCGAAACCATCCGCGGCCCGATCGACAGCACAGCGCTCGGCGCCACCCTCTCGCACGAGCACCTCACCGCCGGTGCAGCCGGCATGGAGCGTTACCCCTGGATCTACGACGCGAACGAGGCCCTCTCAGTCAACGCCGAAGCCCTGCGCCGCGCGAAAGCCGCCGGCATCGACACGCTCATCGACCTCACCCCCATGGACCTTGGCCGCCAGCCCGACCTCTTCCAGCGCGTCGCCGAGGCAGACACTGGAATGAACATAATCTGCTCCACGGGCGTCTACCGCTGGGTGCCGATGTTCCTCGGCTTCCGCGACCCGGACGAGATCGCCGAGCACTTCCTCCACGAGCTCCGCGACGGCATCGATGGCACCGGCATCCGGCCCGGCATCATCAAGCTCGCCTGGGACATCGAACACCGCAACGAGGTCGCGCGCCAGGGACTCGAGCGCACCGCGCGCGGCGCCGCCCGCGCCGCCAAGGCCGCCGGCGTCCCCATCTCCTGCCACACCCTGGCGACCGACGCGCTCGGCACGCCCCTCCTCGACCTCTTCCAGGAAGAAGGCCTCGACCTCAGGGCCGTCACCATCGGCCACTCCAACGACACCAACGACCTCGACTACCTCAAGGACATCTGCGCCCGCGGCGCCACGGTCGGGCTCGACCGCTACTTCGCCCGCTCGCCCGGCGAGGAGAAGGAGCGCCGCAACGGGCTCGCGCTGGTCCTCGCCCGCGCCGGCTACGCTGAACAGGTCTGCCTGAGCCACGACGCTTCGCCTTTCTACCGCTTCGGCAACTTCCCCGGCAATCCCGATTGCTGGCTCGCAGTCTCTCAAACCGAGCTCCCATGGCTGCGCGCGCAAGGCCTGGCCCAGGACCAGATCGACGCCATGATGCGCCGCTCCGTCGCCGCGACCTTCGAGAGCGCCGCGAGGATGGCCGCGACAGCGTGAAAGCGGCCCGAATCGACGTAGGCGGGCCGCTTCAGCCGCCCGCCTACCAGACCGGACGCAGTGCGCCCGCGCTGCGGCCCGCGCGCCTCCCTTCCCGAGACTCGAACGCAAATGCTAAACTCAATTGCCCTTGGGGAGTCGTCTAGTGGTAGGACAGCGGACTCTGGATCCGTATGCGGGGGTT